>NZ_JAHQUN010000026.1:0-73641 GCF_019052485.1 Bacteroides sp. MSK.20.82 | reverse complement strand
ACTTGCTTCATAAATGCTACTACTTTTAACATTTTAATCACTATTAAATAAATTATGCGATAAATATAAGGGTATTTTAGCATCTCTCCAAAATACCCTTCAGACATATACTCATTCATCGGCAGAATGATCCGACCAACAAATTTCCCCATGCGTCTGAGAGTAAAACAACAAAAAAAGAAACCGCTATGTTTTTTTCATAAAGTTTTCGCCACAAATAAATGGTTATTATAATTAACAAATATACCTAATTACAAATTTAAGGAAGTAGGTACATACATATAAATTTACAGATGTAAAAACGAAAAATAAAACTAAATAATTTTATACTATTCAATCAATTTATTTTTCATAACTTTGCGGAAAATAAACCACAAACAGTGGCTTATAAAAACTAAATACAAGAATATGATAAAAGTTGAAAAAGAAGTATCCAATGATTACATCATTAAGGGATTTAAACATTTTACCCAATTAGCTACGGAATACTTCCAAGGACATCCGGACTGCAATGCAGCCCGAAAAAGAATGCGCGACACAATAGATGCCAACTTGCAGCTCAAAGCAGAGCTCACCGCAGCAAGTTACACCGAACACACGACTTTGCTAAGTCCGAAGATGCAGCAAATCATCTGGGCGCACTGGGGACCACCCATCATTTCACTGTCGGAAAACCACGCAAACGAATCGGACAACAAACGAGTTTGAACGCCCAAAAAGCGAAAATCGAACTATATATTTTTAAATATATAATTTATTAGTTATCCCTTATTATGGTTCCGCCCTGCGTTTCAAAAGATTTTTCTCAACAGACATAATTCACTAGATGTCAGAAGATTACCTCACTCTCCAGAGTGTTCCGCTGTGCGTTCCACAAAAATGCCCTTTTTCCACCCTCAAACAGAGGCTCCAAAATGACCGAACAGAGGCTTCGTTTACTATAAACAGAGGCTCTGTTCGCATCAAACGAAGCCTCTGTTTCACAATCTTCCCCCAACGTGTAGCGCACAAAAAACAACACATGCCAAAAGCAGCTATTTACGTCCCCGCAAGGAATATTACATCCCAACACGTCCAAACACGCACATCCGTTTAGGATTCCGGCAACGATCAACCTACTTTTGGACAAAATTTAAAAAACAGAATATCATATGCAAAAAATGGATTGTCAAGCCATCGGATATGGCTACATCATTATCCCCAAAGCTCTGCTGAAAGAGCAACTTATAGACTGCAGCCCACATGAAGGAGAAATAGAGGCTTTCCTGAAACTTCTTGTAAAAGTCAACTACTCGGAAACAAAGCTCACCGACCACCAAAGACGCACCATCGTGTGCAAAAGAGGTGAAAGCCTGCACAGCTACCGCAGCTGGAGCGCCATTTTCCACTGGCCAACGAGCAGAACCTACCGCTTCATACAACAACTGAAAACAAACGGGATCATCGAAATCATCCCTCACAACGACACCACCGCCCTGCATATCCGAGTGGTCAACTACGAAAACTGGACAAACATCTCGGCACTCCTCAACGAGAAAAAAGAAAACACACAAAAAGCCAGCAACGAAAAGTTCCGCCTCTTCTGGGACGACTACCACAACATCCTGCAGCTCCCCAAAGAGAACATCGCCAAGGCGCAGCGTATCTGGAAAAAGCTGAGCGAAAAAGAACAGCAGCTCGCCATCGACCATATCGAAGAATATTATTATCATCAGACAAACATGAAATTCACGTTACATGCCTGCAGTTATTTATCCAATAAAGCCTTTCTGAATGAATATGAATACTGACAACAGAGTTTCTCCGCAGGCTCCGGAGATAGAAGAAGCCATACTGGGCGCCTGCCTGATAGAACAGGAAGCCATGCCGCTCGTAGCCGACACGCTGCGTCCGGAAATGTTCTACAGCATGCGTCACCAAGTGATCTACGCCGCCCTGCTGGCCATGTACCAGGCAGGAATGAAGATCGACATCCTCACCGTAAAAGAAGAGCTTGCCCACCGGGGCAAGCTCGAAGAAGCCGGCGGAGCATTCGGTATCACGCAACTGAGCAGCAAAGTAGCCACCTCGGCACACATCGAATATCACATGCAGATCGTACACGAGAAATACCTGCGGCGGGAAATGATACTGGGACTCAACAAACTCCTCGCCTGCTCCCTGGACGAAACAATGGACATAGCCGATACGCTGATAGATGCGCACAACCTGCTCGACCGCCTGGAAGGTGAATTCGGCCACAACGACCACATGCGCGACATGGACGCACTGATGACCGACACAATGGAAGAAGCCGAACAGCGTATCGCCAAAAGCGTAAACGGAATTACCGGCATCCCCACCGGCCTGACGGACCTGAACCGCATGACGTCCGGACTGCAAAACGGAGAACTCATTGCCATCGCCGCACGCCCCTCGGTCGGAAAGACCGCCTTCGCCCTCCATCTGGCGCGGCAGGCTGCCATGCAGAAACATGCCGTCGCCGTCTACAGCCTTGAGATGCAAGGAGAACGACTTGCCGACCGCTGGCTGTTGTCCGCCAGCGACATCAACCCTTACCGCTGGCGCACAGGCATCCCTAACCCGCACGAAGTAGCGGAAGCGCACACCACCGCCGCAGAACTGGCACGGCTACCGATACACGTAGACGACAGCACATCGATCAGTATGGACCATGTACGTTCCAGCGCACGGCTCCTTAAAAGCAAGAGTGCATGCGATCTGATCATCATCGACTACCTGCAACTTTGCGACATGAACACCGGACAGAAGAACCGCAACCGTGAACAGGAAGTGGCACAAGCCACCCGCAAGGCTAAATTGCTCGCCAAGGAACTGAACGTTCCCGTCGTATTGCTTTGCCAGCTAAACCGCGAATCGGAAGGCCGTCCCGGTGGTCGGCCGGAACTGTTCCATCTACGCGAAAGCGGCGCCATTGAGCAAGACGCGGATGTAGTAATGCTGCTCTACCGCCCTGCACTGGCACGGCTCACTACCGACCGGGAAAGCGGTTATCCGACCGAAGGACTGGGGGTAGTCATCGTAGCCAAACAACGCAATGGAGAGACAGGGAACGCATACTTCAGCCACAATCCTTCTCTAACGAAAATTACGGACTATACACCACCATTGGAAGTATTACTGAAACAAGCAAAATAAAAACAGAATCAAAACAATATTATATTACATAATATTATTTCTAATATTTTCCGATTTTATTTCATATTTACAATGAAATAAATGGCATAATGCTTGACTTCGCCTCTTATATTTCGTATATTTGTAATGTCATAGAGAAACAAAATAATTATTACTTAAACCTTAACTTTTTAAATTTATGAATGTTTCAGTAGAACGCTATCAGCGAAGAAAGTACGTAAGTCAGGAGAATTCCCCGATGCTGTATTACGTACGTCAGAAATCGGGTACAGTAAGAGTGATGGACGTCGAAAAACTGGCAGATGCCATCGAAGCCAACTCTTCACTCACAGCAGGAGATGTAAAACATGCCATCGAAGCTTTTGTAGAGCAACTCCGCCTGTCACTCACCCAAGGTGACAAAGTGAAGATCGACGGTCTGGGTACGTTTCACATCACACTGTGCAGCGAGGGGACAGAGAAGGAAAAAGATTGCACGGTCCGAAGCATCCGCAAGGTGAATGTCCGGTTTGTAGCGGATAAAGCACTGCATCTGGTGAACGCAAGTCACACCAGCACACGAAGCGAAAACAACGTGGAATTCGTACTAGCAAGCAAAGGTGACACGGAAGGCGGAAATGCCGGCGGAGGAAACACCGGAGGCGGAGGAAATAGCGGAGGCGGAGGAAACAGCGGAGGCGATGAAGAAGCTCCGGACCCGACAGTTTAACAGGACTTTTTTGGGAAAGAGCAGTACAAAACACTGGAGCAGCCCTCCCAATTGAAACTGACTAAGAAGTCAATAGTATCTCAATTCCCCTCCCTTTGGGAAGGAGGGGTGGCTGAAAGCCGGGGTGGTAGGTAAAACAAGGTTTATTCCTATTCTATTGTAAATAACAGAGTTATGCATTCACCTACCACCTCCCCCTACGGGGACTCCTCCTTCCCGAAGGAGGAGAAGTAAGATACTACCGACTTTTAGTCAGTCTCAGGTTCGTCGCTTCGCTCAGAATGAGAGATACTATATCGAACTAACCTTAATGTACAACTCCCCCCATTATCAATTATCAATTATCCATTAAAAAAAATGCTAGATAAAATTATCGAGATTATTATGACTATCCTCCCTTTCCTGGGTAATCGTAAAAAGCGTAAAGCGATGGCGCAAGACGTCAAAGAATTCAGCGAACTGGTGAAAGACCAGTATACCTTCCTGATGGAACAGCTGGAAAAGGTACTGAAAGATTATTTCGACCTGAGCGCGAGAGTGAAAGAAATGCACACCGAAATCTTTTCGTTGAGAGAACAACTGGCACAAGCTGCCACATTACAGTGCGTAAACAAAGAGTGCCTACAGCGTACACAAAGCGAGGCATCCATCTCTGAAGCTTAATGCCGGACAGATTATGAGAACGATCAACTTAATCGTAATTCACTGCTCCGCCACACGCGAAGACAAGGATTTCACGGAATATGACCTGGACGTCTGCCATCGCCGACGCGGATTCAACGGAGCGGGTTATCATTTTTATATCCGCAAAAACGGGGATATAAAGTCTACCCGACCGATAGAAAAGGTCGGTGCCCACGCCAAAGGTTTCAACAGAGAAAGTATCGGTATCTGCTATGAAGGCGGGCTCGACAGCAAAGGTCGCCCCAAAGATACCCGGACCGAATGGCAGAAACATTCACTGCGGGTACTGGTTCTTACTTTACTGAAAGATTATCCGGAATGCCGCGTATGCGGTCACCGTGACCTTAGTCCCGACCGGAATGAGAACGGAGAGATAGAACCGGAAGAATGGGTGAAAGCGTGCCCTTGCTTCGATGCGGAAAATAACTGGAAAGCATGAGGCAGAAATCAAGAAAAGTTTTAATTGAATAGCCTATAAACAAGAAAACTCCAATTGCCCGACCAAACTAAGTCGAAGCAGTTGGAGTTTCTACCTTTATAAAATAGATCATCAGGATATCTCCTCTGAAGGAAATCAATCAACAAGCCTATTATAATGCAATAAACCGAAGTACTGATGCTGTAAATAGTGGTATCTTCATTGACTTCATGCTACAAGAAATATACGAAACACTAAAGAAACGGCAAGGCGATCCTATAGTAACAATGAAAGCGACAAAGGATGTCGGTATAAATGTCGGTATAAACGAACAAAAAGTTCTGGAACTTTTGAGAAAAAACAATCAAATTACCGCCAAAGAAATCGCCGGACTTCTAGGTATCAGCCTAAGGCATAGCGAACGTCTGATCACATCATTAAAGCAAAAAGGTATGATTCAGCGAGTTGGATCAAATAAAAACGGATACTGGGAAATTATAGTAAAATAAGGCTACTTTTTATTTCCAACCTTCATCAAAGCAAGCCCTATCACAATCCAGACCATCTCACGCACGCGAGTGATCAATGCCGCATAGACTCCATAAGCTCCGGAAAGGGAAAGCCCGCCTACCGCAAGGGCAAATCCTCCCTCACGGCCACCCAACTGCATAGGCAAGAAGAACAAAAGATTGGCTAGTAAAGAAGAGAAGGCAGCAATCAGGCAGCAATCTGCAAAACTGACACTCCTTGTCAGCACATTGAGGATCAGCCAGATTTCCAGACAACTGACCACACGTGCCGTATATTCCAAGAATAAAGCCGCATAAAAAGCTCCCTTCTTCTGTTGATGAAGCAAGGCTATCTGTTTATCTATGTTCTCCAACTGTTCCCGATGGGAGTCGGCAAAACGGATTACTTTCTTTTTCAGAAAAGGAAGATGACTGCCCAGACGAACGAAAGCAACTGCCATCCCATGCTGATAGCCTTTTACAAACAACATAGCTACCAGCAGGCAGAAGACGGTGATCGTACCCAAAATGGTTCCCATCACCCACCCTACCGGATAAAGGCAAAGGTATAGCAAGACAGAACTCAGCCAAAAGCAGAAATGAGAAAAGATGTGCATCATCACGTAGAGAATCACCGAAGAAGTGGCTCTCTCCACTCCTATATACGGTTTCAGTTCCATGATGCGATACGGCTCACCGCCCATCAGTCCGACGGGAGTTACGTAATTCAGGGCAAAACCCGTAACGGTAAACTTATAAAGCCGGGCAAATGAAAACCCCGGCTTCCCTCCGCTACGTATAATGATGTACCACGATGTAGTATTAATCAGATAAACGAACAGCCACAGCAATAATACCAAAGGCAAATATACTCCTGCCCTTTTCAAATTTGCCCAAAGTTCCTGATAATCCATATCGAAAGTGAATATCATGATCAGGACGGCGACAATGCCAAAAGCCAGGAATATATTGCGGTATTTGTTCTTCACTATTTAATATACTGATAATATCGGTCAAAGAAGTTTCTGAATCCGCGAATCTTCATCAGTCCGTACTCAAAGAGCAGCCAGCCGAGCAGTGCACAGGAGATTCCAAGGAGTACATCTATAATATAGTGATGACAAGAGTAGATCGCTGTTCCCCAGATGCCTGCCATGATAACAGAGAAAAGGGCAATCACATACCATCTGCATTTGCCGATAATGGCATACACCAATGCCACAACCATATATGCCGCATGAAGGGAAGGAACGGCAGCAAAGACGTTTGCGTTTCTTCCATAAATGGAGTCGAAGATAGTCACGCCAAAAATTTCGTCAAAGCGACCGAGACCCGCCACATTACCCGGAGTATTCAGTATCGGTTCGAAACCGTAGTTGATAGCATACCAGGGGGGAGCAGCCGGATGGATATAATAGCCGGCAAAGCCGATTAAGTTGACAAACAAAAAGACTAATGCAAAGCGAAGATAAGTTTTTCTCTCTTTCTTAAAGTACAGGCAGAGTCCGAACAGGATAGGCACAGGGACCCAGCAAAGATAGAAGATGCCGGCGAAGACATCTGCCACCGCCCAATGATGCACGGCAAAGTATTCACAAGGAGTAACCAGCACACCATTATCCATCACTCCGAACAACGACTTTTCGAGATTATAAAGTCCGGCCACATCAATCGGATTTACTTCGTAATTGGGGCAGATACGCATCCAGTCATACGAGATCCCGAAAATGGCGAAAGGCAGTAAGGCCACTGCCAGCTTCCGGGTAGGTAGTCCGGCAAAAAATAAAACCAGATAGAGTGCCGCCATCAGCAGATGTTCGGAACGGAGTCCGATACAAGCAGCTGTCAGCAGAAGAAAAAGAGCCATGATGACAATAACGGTCAGGGTTTCTTTCTTCGACGGCATTTGAATTGTTTTTATCATTAAGGATGTTATTTTAATTAGTCATTCTTCTTTTCGTTCGCTGTCATCACCTTATAGCAATGTCTCACGCGTGCGAAAGCTGTGATATTGGCGAACACAGCGACGATTGTCAAAGGCACCATCAATATCAGCATCGGATCAAAAGCGGTAATATCCTTGAATACACCGCAGAACAAGGCTCCGAGACTTGTCAGAACCACACGCTCCGGGCGTTGCATAAATCCAACCTTGCACTCAATGCCCAGACCTTCGGCGCGGGCACGCACATAGCTCACCATCAGCGAACCGATCAGGGCAACAAACGCAATGATAGCGTAAATGAAATAGTCTTTGACTGACAAATAGTAACATATACCGAAGAAAGTCATCAACTCACTATAACGATCGAGCACAGAATCGTAGAGGGCACCGAATTTGGAACTCATGTTTCCCAGACGTGCCACACGCCCGTCCATCATATCGAACAATCCGGCAAAAAGGATCACACCTCCTGCCCATCCAAGAATGGACAAATCATTCTGTCCGCCACAGATACCGGCATAGACAAACATACCTGCCGCTACCACATTCAGAATAAATCCGGTAGTAGTGATAAAATTAGGGGTGATGCCTATTTTAATCATTCCATGTATCAAAGGATTGATAATCTTATAAATCAGTTGCTGTAAGTAATCTCTGTAATTCATATACCTAAATCTGTTTTTATCTAAATCTTCTGTTTTCTTTCAATTTCTTTTAAACAAGCTTCTTATATCTATATTCCGGTAAACAAAGAAACGCTGCATATTATAATTCCAGAACAACGCTACAATGACTGCCACCACCACTTTAGGGATGATGAAGAAGTCACCGAAATATTGGCTGAGTGTATCACGTACCCACGGAATTTTCGCTAACGATTCCGTCAGAGTGTACGTCCCCCACGTATTCAGCCAAATACTGCAAACCCACACTATTATGAATTTTACAGCAACATGCGTTTTTTTCCCTTTCGATTTAAAAGTCCATTTATAATTGATAATGCAATTGATAATTCCTCCATAGATAGCGCCCGCCAAGGTAGCATATACATAGTAGACATCAAATAGCCTTACCAGAAGGATAGTCACCAGAAAGTCTGCAATAGTCGCCATTTGAGCCGAAAGCTGCGCCCTTAAAAACATAAAGACTCCACCCTTCTGCGAGATCATCCGTGCAACTCTTTTCAGCCAATCACCCATCGTGCCACCGCTATCAAGATAAAACTATATACACCCGCCAGTACATCATCCATCATTACCCCTACTCCACCTTTAAAGTTCTCCATCTTGCGTACTCCCAATGGCTTTACGATATCAAAAATACGGAACAGAGCAAAAGCCGCTATCACGTACCAATACCACCGGTCATTATCGGGAACTGCCAGTAACGGAATCCACACACCTACCATTTCATCGACCACCACACGTGACGGGTCTTCACCCCAACAAGACTCCAACTTATTGGCAGCCCAAATACCTGCAAAGGTAAAAAGAACCACCAAAGCAGCAGTCGTCCATAATAAAGCAGTGAAAGGAAGCAGGAAGTAAAGTGCAATCCAGATGATAGAAGCCAGCAATGCCCCGGCCGTACCGGGAGCAAAAGGAGAAAAACCAGAGCCAAAGCCCGTGCCTATTAAAACAGGTAGAAAGGAAGGTCTCTTCATTAATAGTTGAGAGTTGAGAGTTGAAAATTGAGAGTGGAGGATGATTGGATGTGCTCCAAAAATAAAAGTTGAAAGTTAAAAGTTGTCTAATGCTGCAATTACATTGCAACAACTTTCAACTCTCAACTTTCAACTCTCCACTTATTTAATTAAGCTAAATAATCAGGTTCTTTTTCACCAATCATGTTACGCAATGTCTGTTTTACCATTCTCCATTGTGTGAACAGGTCGTGTTCCGGCTGATGTTCGAAATCGTGCATCGGGCTCTTGCAGAAGAATGACAACCAAGTCTGGATGCCACACATACCTGCACGCATAGCCAAGTCACTGAACAATACCAGGTCAAGTGCAATAGGAGCAGCCAGGATAGAGTCACGGCAAAGGAAGTTCACCTTGATTTCCATCGGATAGCCCATCCATCCGAAGATGTCGATGTTATCCCATGCTTCTTTGTTGTCCTTACGGGGAGGATAGTAGTTGATGCGTACTTTGTGGTAAACGTCTCCATAGAGATCCGGATATTTTTCCGGTTCGAAGATGGTGTCGATTACAGACAGCTTACTAACTTCTTTTGTCTTAAAGTTGTCCGGATCATCCAGCACTTCACCGTCACGGTTACCGAGGATGTTGGTAGAGAACCAACCGTTCACACCCAGCATACGAGTCTTGAACATCGGAGCCAATACGGTTTTCATCAGTGTCTGACCGCTCTTGAAGTCTTTACCGGAGATAGGAACATTCTTCTGTTTAGAGAATTCCCACATGGCCGGAGTATCTACACACAAGTTAGGAGCACCCATCACAAACGGAGCATCTTCTGCGATAGCAGCGTATGCATAACACATACTCGGAGAGATAACTTCTGTGTTGTTATCTTTCATTGCTTTCTCCAAAGCAGCGAGTGACATGTGTTCGTCTGATAACGGAATGTAGATTTCGGTACTTGCAGCCCACAGTACAACAACGCGTTCGCAGTTGTTGGCAGCCTTAAAGTCGCGGATGTCCTGACGGAGTTGTTCTACCATTTCCCAACGGGTAGCAGCCTTCTTGATATGTGTACCATTCAGACGTTTTGCCCAGTTGTGATCGAAAGCTGCAGGCATCGGCTTGATAGCTTCCAGTTCATCTTTCACACCGTTCAGGTCTTTTTCTTTCAAAACCTCGGCATACATAGCAGCTTCATATGCGTTGTCCGGGAAGATATCCCATCCACCGAAAACAATGTCGTTCAAATCAGTCAAGGGCACAATGTCCTTGATGAGTTTTTCTTCGTTGTTTTCCATGCGCATTGTGGCTAACTGTGTAATAGATCCTATCGGTTTTGCCAGTCCCTTGCGAGAGGCTAGTGTACCTACAATCATTGTGGTGGCAACCGCACCACCTACTCCAACTACCAACACGCCAAGACGTCCAGTAGCGGGTTTAATTTCTTGTTTCATTTCTATTCTATTAAAATTAAACTAAAATTGATGCAAAAATAAGATTAATTAATTACTAAAGCGACCTTTGTTTGCTATATAAACATTGCAATTAGCAGGATTTAACTTTTAGAAGGTCATGTGAAGACTTATCCTCAGGCCGGACTTGTCAATATCGGGCGAATCCCTATATGTGAGCCGCCAGACGTAGTCTAAACGTAATACCTTGAAAATGTTTTCAATACCCACACCCGCCTCCACGTAAGGTGTTTTTCCCATTGTACGGGTACTTGCTATCGGAAAAGCGAACAAACCGTCTGTCATATCCGGATTATTCTTATCACTCAAATGCCCATAAAGTCCACGACAGGAAACTATTTCCCTCCATTTCAGTTTTTTCAACAATGGGATACGATTGAACAACCACCCGTTGAGGAAATAGGTGACGTCCCACGAAAAGTATTCATCATTCATAAACTCCATAGCATTCATTAACGAATAGGATTCCGGCTGAATGGTGTAGGAAAGGTTCGCATTCGGCATAATGAGCAACGGAAAGGGAACTTTATCCCATACCTTCCCTGCTTTCAGGATAATATCCGTATAGCCGAAAGCGGAAAACCAGAAACGTTTCTGTATACCCGCTTCGGTATGATTATAGGTGTAATCACTTCCCAGTACTCCTTTTCCGGCAATTGTGTGCGACAGTGTAAACACCGGAGCATCCAGCGATACAGGGAAGCGGTTCCATTGTGTCTGAAAGAATTTCTCGTTCGGGGCATAGCGCAGCTTCAACTCCGCCGCACTGGTAGAGAAGTCTTTAACCGGAGAGTAAACCTCACCGTCTTTCCGCAGAAAAGGAATCAGGTAGCTCGATTCATCCGTCCGCCTGCGTGCCGTTAGCTGGAAGGAGAAACCGGAATAAAACTCATTGGTATAGGTCATTTCCGCTTGCCGGTAATAGCCGATACGATCATCCTTCTCACGCTTCAAGGCAAGGAAGACATTGTCTTTGCTTGTGTACAGATAGTTTTGTCCGTATTGATTAACGTCCGATTCATAACGTACTTTCAGTGAATGGATGGGAAATTCATTGGCATATTCCTTTTTCTTTTTAAAGGAGTATTCTACTTCCGCCAGTCCTTTCAGCCTTTCGTCTTTGAAGCCATAAGCGATATAGCCTTTGCCGAACAGATGAGGGTTGAGCCATGCAGTCGTCATTCCACCGGCACGGATACGCGGTCCTTCCAGCGTATTCCCGCTGATGGTGGCATTCATGGGACCGATATAGAAAAGAGGGGCTTCTTTAGAGGTCGGGATGTATCCGGTGAAGAGAATGGATAGCACCTTTTCCGTCCAATAATAGACCGGATAGCCACGCAGTTGCGCCATCAGGCGGTCTACGGAGTTCTCCTGTTGCGAGATGGCTGCTTGCGGACGGTTCTCCGCCCAGAAAGTTTCGGGTCGGGACAGCGCTTCGGTTTCTTCGATGATACGTTCCGGTTTGGTGAAGGCTTTATCGGCTTCCTCGGTCGGAAGGAAAGAATAATGACTGTAATCCGCCACTCGACGGGCAAAGATACCATCCTGTCCTTCGGTCAGTTTGAATTCTACGGTGATACTTTCATGGTCGAGCAGACGAGTACCGTCTTCTGCCCGCTTAAATTCCTGTTCAAGCAGCATATAATCGACAAAGTTCAGATTGATCTTCTTCGGGAAGTTAAGTACGGCACGTTTGACAAAGTAGGTAGAGTCGAGCGTGACATACAAGTGCCCGTTAAAACCGAAAGATTCGGAATTAAAGGGGGTGAAAGCAAGGTCCGCACAGGTTTCACCGCCGATCTGCAAGGTATCCATCAGATAATATTTGTAGAATCCTGTCCCGATGCGGGATAAGGGGCTGACGAACTTATTGGTGAACAGGGAGATGTTGTTCTCGTAAATGTCCACGTCTTTAAAGACTTCATTAATAGCAGCCTGCATACCTTGTTTGGAAAGGAATTCATCGACTCCTGCCTGCTTGCGTCCTTTCACCCACTGCTTTTCGGAATGAGGAGATTTGCGGTAGTAGTCCGTAGCAAGAAGTTCACGGGCAGATACGGTCAGTATCGGTTTTCCGGTGACGGCAGAGGTGTCTACATATTCTGTCAGGAAATCAAATTTGCGGTATAGCCATTTCTTCTGTTTCTCTTCGTCGAAGTTGTTCAGCGCAAAGGTAGTCTTCTCATAACGGTCGCGCTGCCAGAAGTCTTTCTCATTAGGAGAATGGTCGTCACGATGTTCTATCATCCGACGGACAAACTCCACAGCGGGATTGTCTTTCTTACGGTAATGCTCGCGTTTAGGCTTCACCAATACTTCGTTGAGCGCATATGTAGCGGGAGAAAGTGCTACTTTATACGAAAGATTACGTGCCGGATGGATCAGCCGGCTATATTCATTATAGCCTACGGTTGAGATCACAAGCACTCCTTCGGAGCGATGAGTTTTGAAATAAAAGCGTCCGTCACTTCCGGTAGTCGTTCCTTCGGTCGTGTTTTTCAGACGTACAGATACATAAGATAAGGGTTCTCTGGTCAGAGAATCAGTCACCACACCCTGCACTATGTATTGGGCACTTAGCGGAATACTGATAGCCAATAAAAGAAAGAGCGCTACTGCACCTTTAATTATTAATCTCATATCTTATACCTTAACATCCTATTGAATTGAGCGGGGCAAAGGTAGGAGGGATTTCAGAACAAAAAAAGGTCTATATAGCGGAAGAACTGTTCTCGTTTGACATTTGATCAGGGAAAAAGAATACGGAATCTGGTCAATCCGTCGGCATAAGTCCGCAGAGAGAAGGTACAGCCGTGACGCATCAGAACCTCCCGGATAAAGATCAGTCCGATTCCCTGACCATTGGGCTTGGTGGAGAAGAACGGGCTGAACAGCTTCGCTTCCACCTCTTTGCTGATTCCCTTGCCGTTGTCCACCACTTCGACAATGGCAGGAGAAAGGGTGCGGACGATAATCTCTCCATCCTTCTCGATGCTTTCCGCAGCATTCTTGATGATGTTTACCAATACCTGTTCGAAGAGGGAGGCATCCATTTTTACCTCTTTCAGCGTTTCGTCTATCTCCAGACGAAGTTTTATGTTCCGGTCGGTACACATACCTTCCATAAAACGTTTGCATGTAAATGCGAGGTCATTCAGGTCGACAAGCGTGAGCGTCGGTTCGGGAATCTTCACTACATCGGCAAAACGGGTGATGAAACGGCTCATAGAGAAACAGCGTTCGGTACATACACGCATGACATCGCAAATATCATCCATGCCTTCTTCGGTAGAAAGCGCCTGTTCTACCGTATCCAGTGTGGAGGTTATTCCGGCAGTAGTGTTGTTCACTTCGTGGGCAATCATGCGGATCACTTTCTCGTAGGCTTTCTTCTCTGCCTTCATCACTTCGTCCGTCAGACTTTCTATCAGGAAGAAGGGGTGCTGAAATCCACGGTCAATAAAAGAGGAATGCGTACACCTATAAATATTCGAATCATTCAGACGGACGGTAGCCGTTTCTCCTTTCGGTACGTTTGCCAACTCGGCGGCAAGCGGAGAATCTATCTCGTTCATCTTTTTACCCAGAACATCTTCCTGACGGACACCCAGCATTTTCTGCGCCATCGGGTTCAGCTCGGAAAGGTCCTCGTCCAATGTGGTGAGGATGACTCCCATCGGAGAGGCTTTAATAAGCAGGTCAAGGAAGTTATTCTGTTCGCGGAGACGGAGACGTTCATTCTTTAGTTGCTCCATCATCCGGTTGAAGACGTTCACGATACGGTCAGCTTCATATTGCCCCACGGGACTTAACCGGCTGCTGAAATCCTGTTCGCGCAACAGTTCCATACCGCTTCCGATAGAGTTCAGCGGTTTCACAATCTTACGATAGAAAAACGGGAGATAACACAGGATAAAAAGGACCAACCCCTCTCCTATATAGAAATAGATCATATTCAACCGGCTTGAAAGGAAAAGCAATCCACCCCCCAAGACCAGAAGCAGGAAAACGAGTATACCAAAGAATCCTTTTATACGCATAATAATAGTAACATCTATCTGCTAAACACTGATTCCAAACTTCTCCAGACGACGGTAAAGGGCGGCACGACTGATGCCAAGCGCTGTAGCTACCTGACTCAGATTTCCCTTATGACGCTCCAAAGCCTGCAAAATCGTCTGCCGTTCTATTTCATCCAGAGTCATACCAGCAAAGGATGCGCCTTCGGCGACTTTCTGATCTTCGTGACGGATATACTGAGCATCAAAGTCGGCGGCATCAAGCGTCGGCTTTCCATTGACCAGAATCGTACGTTCTACCAGATTCTTCAATTCACGAATATTTCCCGGATAAGGTAAGCGACTCAGAAACTGCAAGGCATCCGCCGAAAATTCGGTGCGAGGAAAACCGTTGGCCTCTGCCTGACGATCGGCAAAGTGACGTGCCAGCAAGGGAATATCCTCCCGACGCTCACGCAAAGCCGGCAGTCTGACGGTAATCAGATTAATACGATAAAACAAATCTTCGCGGAAAGTACGTTCGCCCACCATCTTACGCAAATCGGCATTGGTAGCAGAGACGACACGAATATCCGTCTTACGGGGACGGCTGTCTCCCAATACTTCAAACGTCTGATCTTGTAACACCCGCAAGAGCTTCACTTGACAGGAAGGGTCGAGATCACCGATCTCGTCCAGAAAGATGGTTCCTTTATTCGCCATCTCAAAGCGTCCGATACGGTCGGAGGAAGCATCCGTAAAAGCTCCTTTCTTATGGCCGAACATTTCACTTTCGAACAGACTTTGGGAGATTCCTCCCAAGTTCACCTTGACAAAAGGCTGTTTGGCACGCTGGCTGTTGATGTGTATCGCCTCGGCTATCAGTTCCTTGCCCGTCCCACTTTCTCCGGTGATCAGTACGGAAGCATTCGTCTTTGCTATACGGGCAATGGTGTTCAGTACTTCCGTCAGTCCCTGACTACGGCCGATGATATGACGGCGGTCGAAAGCGTCATTCTGTTCCTGCGTTGTCTCTTTGGGAGAGCCTGCCAGTTCCAAAGCCGTCTCGATACGCTGCAACAATGCCGCATTATTCCAAGGTTTGGTGATAAAATCGAAGGCTCCTGCCTGCATACCTTGCACGGCAAGCTGTATGCTTCCCCAGGCGGTCATCAGTATCACCGGAGTTTCCGGACGGAATATTTTCACTTGCCTGAGCAAAGTCAGCCCTTCTTCACCTGTAGTAGAAAGGGTGAAGTTCATATCCATTAAGATTAAATCCGGTGCTACGGAACGCACCACCTCCATAGCTTCCCGGGGACCGGAAACCGTTTGTGCTTCATATCCAGCCCGCTTCAACATAAAACTGAGTGAAGAGCGTACCGCACTGTCGTCGTCTATTATTAAAATCATAGTTTAAATTACTTGTGACAAAGATATTGTAAATACTCAATACAAGCAACAAATAGCCCGATTAATCCCTATTGTCGCACTATTTCATCAAAATCTGCTTCCAACTCCGTGTTAGCCTGGAAATCCCAGAGAGTCAGACTACGGATCTGATAAAAGTAATACCAGTAATAATAAAGTTCGGAGATGTGTTTCCGGCGTGCCTCGTCTTTGGCGTTCTGGGCATCATTCAAATCCAGTGTATTGATTTTACCAATCAGGAAGGTTTCAATACTGGTTTTGTAACGTTGCTGAGCTATGCCATCCGCCTCTTTGGCTATCTCCAATTGCTGTGCCTGATTATTGAAATGCTCTACCAGCAAGAATATGTCCTGGTTGAAGTTGATCTGTTCCTGCCGTATCTTCGAAAGTACTACATCCCGATTGCTTTTCGCTACCCGTACCTTTCCGCGTCTCTTTCCCCAGTCCAGAATCGGAATCTGAACGCCTACCTGCACAATCTGATTATCCTGCAAGTTCCTGTAGACACTGGAAAGTTCACGACTCTCTCCCGTATATCCTACACTGGCAAACAAATTAATGCTACGCAGATTACCACGTGCCGTAGCTACCGCATAATCGGCCTCCAACTGACGGCGACGAATATTCTGGGCAAAAGAATTACGTTCCAGCGCTTTATTCAAAACCATATTATATTCCATTTTACCACAATCTACCGACTCGGGAACAACAGGACGGAGGATTTCATCCTCTCCCACTCCCAGAAAGGCACGAAGCTGGAACATCTTGGCATTCAGATCACTTTCGGCTTCGGTCAACGCAGCCTTTGCATTCAATGCTGAAAGTTTTAACTGGAGAAGTTCATTTTCCGAAATCTGTCCCATCTTGCGTTTAGCTATAGCCACTTCGTAAAGCTGATTGGCATTCGTCAAGTTCTGACGGGCGGTTCCAAGAGTCTCCTTCGCCAACAGCAGATCAAAGTAATAGGTAATAGCCCGCATCGTCACTTCTTCGGTAGCTGTGATAAATTCCGCTTTCGCTTCGGCATATCGCACAGGTTCTATACGCCTGTTCCACTTCACATTATTCACACCAAGAATAGGTTGGGTCAGTTTTAAAGTAACAGGAACGGACATCAGATGGCGATCACCGCTATTACCCAGTTGCTTTAGGTAGTCGAGGGAAGAGGTTAGTGAAAGTTGTCCACCGGTAAGCCAGATATTCTGGTCGATGGAAAGTTCACCGGAAAGACCTAAGGCGCTGTTGCGGACAAAGCTGTAAGAACCGTCCGGATTCTGATAGGAGCCGTAAGATTTATTGTAATTAGGCAGTGTTCCTTTCAGATTGATTTCCGGAAGAAGATCGGCACGGAATGTGCGATATTCCCAATAAGATGTTTTCAACTCATTCAAGGCAACGGCAGCGTCAACAGACTGCATACGCGCCATAGCGATAGCTTCGTTCAAGGTGATTTCCCTCTCTTTCTGTGCCGACACTGCCAAAGGCAGACAGATTGCAGCCAGAACAAACAATATACTTTTCTTTTTCATTGTACACGGTATTTTCCAGTCAGATAGAATCAAACCATGTGCCAAAAGAATAATACATTTACTATCAATCGGTTAGAGAAATGTATCAGTGTTCATTTTCGGACACTATGCACAGAAATGAACGTTCAGTCTTATTCGCAGAAATTCGGGATACGTACAGTAAAGCGAGTTCCCCTGCCTACTTCGGAAGTCACAAAGATCGTTCCTCTCAGACGTTCGACAATCGTCTGGCAGATACTCAATCCAAGACCGGCTCCCTGTGTAAAGTTGTCCACCTTATAGAATCGTTCGAAGATATGACGGATACCTTCTTCGGATATGCCGACTCCCGTATCTTCCACAAAGATTCGGGTATATTCGGGATCTTCATCTTCCTCATATCCGAAAGTAATGGAACCGTAAGTCGTAAACTTGGCAGCATTATTGATCAGATTATTGACGACTTGTTGGAGACGGACATTATCTGTCACCAGGTATTTTTTCTCATTATCGGGCATACGAAGCAACAGTTCCACTCTCGGAGGCATATTCAGTTGTTGAGAATCATGCACTGTCTTCAGCAGCAGAGGCAAATTATGATTGGCAAACATAAATTCCATTGTTCCTGACTCGATACGCGACAGATCGAGAATATCATTAATCAATGCAAGTAACAATCCGCAATTCTTATTGATCGTTGCTATAAATTGCCCTATTTCCTCTTCTGTAAAGCCGCTTGTATCGCTCAACAAGTCGGAGAAACCGACAATAGCATTCAGTGGTGTACGGATTTCATGACTCATATTGGCAAGGAAAGCAGATTTCAGTTTGTCAGCCTGAAGTGCCTTATCACGCGCCTCCCTCATTTCCTGTTCTGCTGTCTTATAACGTTGGATACTTTGGCATACACCTAATATATTATATAGCGAATCTCTCGTCAAACCGGAAATAACAGAGGAACGGTATTCCCACCATTCATATTCTCCATTGGCATTGCGCTGACGGAAATTCAAACGGGTATTGGTTTCTTTTCCCGCCAATGTTTTATCAAAGAGAATACGCATTTCCTTCAAATCCTCCGGATAAACCATACGATCCATTTCGTCGCGGGTGATGGAAGTAATCGACTCATCATAACCAAAACGAACAAGAAAACCTTGCGGAAAGATGAAACTATTACTCTCCACATCAAACTGCCAAGGGTAAATAGAACTTTCCTCCACGGCCATGTCAAAGAAACGTTTCTGCATTTCTTCATCCGATACGTTGCGTGCCGAAAGTGCCATACCGGTAATCTGCCCGCCTGAATGAATCGGAACAACTTCCCCGGAAACCGGGAAATAATGTTCGCTATGTACTTCTTTCATAAAAGCCCCATCGGGAATAATGACACTCTGCCCAGTCTCTCCCACCTTCTTCAATATCTTGTAAAGGATATCCTGACCGTTATAGTATATTTTGAAAATACTGCCCGCCATCATTCCTTCATAATTCCGTCCGCCCGATTCTGAGGGTAAATGAAGGATCTTCAGCAGAGAACGGTTGGTAAAGTGAATATGAAGATCAGTATCATATGTGATCACACCGTCGCGTATGGAATGGAAGATATTATCAAACTCATTCCGCTGTTCCACCAGTTTATTCTGCACCAACAAGCGGGTCTGGGCATGTATCCGTCGCTTAGCTTCACGACGGTTGACACGAATGAGCCACACGATAGAGACGATCAACAATGCCAGGATAGATGGATAAAGAAGAATAAACAATAATTTATATCTTTCCCAATACGGCTGATTAACAACACTGCCACTGGAGGAAACCTTATCCGGGTCTATATGAAAGAAGTCCAGCTGTTTATAATCGTAAATAAATCCCTGTTCCGTCTCCGTCACACCCAGTTTCAAGGGAGATTCCCCCTTCAACACTCGCGATGCCTTCTTTGCAGCAGACATCGCAGAGGTATAGGCGTCTGCGTCATATGCCGCAAATACACCGTTCATCAGCCCCACATTCTGACTGGAGAAGACCGGTGCTTTGGAGTTCTTGCCTACAAACGAAAGGAACGGTGACCATTTGGGAGCAACCACAACCCGAGCATAACTATTGCGGGGATAACAGATAGCCGCAATAATATGATTGGTTGATTCATGCTGGGTATTGTAGAGTTTCATCTTGTAATCCGGATTCTCTTCCTGAAAAAGCTGCCATTCTTGTTTGAAGTCCTCACGTCCCTTATTACTCAGAAAACTGTTGTCAATCACACATATCACTTCTTTCCGTTGGGGAAATACCTTTTGTGCCTGCTTTAAGATCACATAAAAATCGGGATTAGCGGTGAATCCGCATACATTGGGAAGACTCGCTATAAGTTCTTTATCGGGATATTTGATTCCGAAAAACACAACCGGAACTTGGTAAGGCAACGAATCGCCGGAAGAGAAAAGAGTGTAAAAAGCCTCATCGCTGGCTGTGATAATCATATCCGTCTTTCTGTCACGGGCACGCTGACAAAAACGCTGCATAATCACTTTCTCCGAACTGAATGACCAAAAATCGGCATCCAAATATTCAGTAGTAATATTTACTTTCAGTCCATTCTCTTTGAATCCCTTGGTCAGCCCCTCATTCAGGTCGTTATGCCAAGGGGTTTGCGAGGTATAAGATTGAATAAAAAGTATGTTGTATGTATGTTCTGCTGCCGCCGCCCGGGCAAAAACAACGAAGAACAAAACAACAAACAAACAGTAATATTGTCGGTTCATAAGCAAAAAACAGCATTGTTTTCAACATTTTGCCTACAAAGATAAGTTATTATATTGAAAACAATGCAAATAGCTTCAGTTTTTTATTCCTCGCGTAAGGCTTCTGCCGGCTGTATACGGATCGCCTGCCGGGCGGGGAACCAAATGCCTATGAGTATCATCAAAGCCATCAAAAGACTTGTCACACAAAAAGTGATAAGAAAACGAATGATACTCCACTCTATACCACCTTCCGTCAGTTCCAGATAACCTATATTATAACAAATAATTGCAGCAGGCAAAGCAGCCAGTGCCAGTAGCAACAAGCCTTCTTTATTAAGACGATGCCAGAGTCCCATGCGGGTGGAACCGACTGCGACACGAAGTCCGAGTTCTCCACGACGATGCTGGGTACGAAACCAGAATGTACCGACTATTCCCAACAGGATATTCACCAACAAAAAGCCCATCATCCAAAACCGCGTCTGCATCTGATTGACATTGGTACGATTATAATCCTCACGTATCATCTCGTAATCGTGTACCTTCAGTATAAAAAGATTTCCCACACTGAACTGGGTATCCGACTGTTCCATCAGACGCTCCGGAAAGCCGGGAGCCGTATTCGGCTTTACACGCAGGCAAACTTCCGTATTGAGCGGATACAGGTCATCATTAATCTCGGCCAATTGTGCTTCCGTAAGAGGAATAGCCATATAGCGATCGCTGTAATTTGGCCAAAAATCATTGTAACGTACCTTAGTCGATACGGCAGCTATTTTATAAACGTCTGTAGAATCATCCACATTCACGACTTCTTTTCCCAACAACGTACGGTCACCCTTATAACCGTCAGGCCATATATTCTCGCTGAGAACCGCATTTCCGTTTTTTATAGCCTGCATTAAAGGCTGATATCCCTGTCCATCCGCACTTTGATAACGGAACACCTGAAAAAACTCCGGTGTTACCGGACGTCTCAACGGACTGCGCACCAGCGTATCAAGGCGAAAACGGATGCCGGAATTACTTCCTATATACGGACGTGCATTCACTGATATCGAGACAGCCTCTACTTCCGGCAAGCGACGGAGTCGGTTAGTCAGTTCAACAATGTCCTGTCCCGTCGTCGTTTCCTTCTGCCCTCTCGGAATATAAGAATCACTCTTATTGTTTTTCAGACTGAGTTCCAGATAGTAAGTATTGGTGATGTCATATCCCAGCGGTTCGTAATAAGTACGCGCTGTTGCATACGTCCAATCGACAATATACCACAACACCACGAAAACAATCAGCAATTCTGCCCACAGCCACCCGTTCGAGCGACGTTCGTTCCATATTTGTTTTAACAGTTGCATCTTCTTAAAAATTAGTTTGTTGAATGTTTCGGTTATCTCTCATTGATGGCATCCACAATATTTGTCCGTGTCACTCTCCATGCCGGAATAGCAGCACTCAATAAATTAAGTGCAAAGCAGGCAAAAAATGCGAGCAAGAACACAACCGGGTCAAACAGCAGATCCATACACATGGTCCGCAAATCCGTCACACCATTACCCATAAAGTCAATGGAAAACAGCATACTTCCCAAAAAGAAAGTTGCGCCATAACTCAGAATTAATCCGAGCACTCCACCCAACAGTGAATAAAGCATATTCTCAGAAAGTACCTGTATCATCAGTTCGCGTCTGGGCGCACCGAAAGCTTTTCGAACACCAATTTCAGAAAGGCGTTTGCGCATACGCGACAATGTCAGTCCGGAAAGGTTGACAGCAGGTACGATCAACAGAATGATTAACGTTATTATATACTGACGGACAGCCTGCTTCACAGCCGGAGGATTATTGGCTGAATATCGTTGCGCCGCCACAAAATAAGTATCCGGCTGGTCACGATAGAGCAATTCATAATCCGGATAACCTTCCATATATCTGTCCCTGAGACGTTCAGCTTCCATACGGATTGCCGGAAAGTCATCCTGAGATTTAGCCAAAATGTAGACACTCACCATTCCCATAATTCCATATTCACCCCAACTGGCGGTAAACGCATCTGTTGAACTTAAAGGAATCCAAATCTGGGCATAAGCATACCGTGCCAGTTTGGATACGGGACGCACAACTCCACAAATCATATAAGCGGAGTGATTTAAAAGGAATGTTTTTCCGACTACATCCGATGTTCCGAACAATTGCCGGGCTATATCCTCAGATATTACTGCTTTGGTTGCACCGGCATCAAAAGTAGCCTTATCAAACGGATATCCCGAAAGGAAATCGAACTTAAATACTTTCCAGAAATCATCATCCACCTGCAATACACTGCAACTAACCTTCTCTCCCGCTGGCTTGGCAGCCAGCATCGTTTCCGAGAAACTGCTGGTTATAGTAACTGCTTCAGGGGCAGCCATTTCTTTAAAACAGGCTTTCGCTGTCTTATAAGAAACAGGTCCGTTACTCTGCCAGTTCTCGTTTGTTTTATACTGAAATCCCGCATACCTGAAAATCAACATACGGTCACGATAGCTTTCCGGAGCAAAGGGTGCAATAGTAGCACGCAATGTGATCACAATCACCATAATCATAGCAATAGCCAATGCCGTACCTATGATAGAGATAGAAGAAAGTAACTTATTCTCCTTCAACAGGTGAAATGCTTGTTTGAAATAGAGTTTTATCATTGTAATCTCATTATCTTCTCATTCATTTTCATACTTATCAGAATCCCCAGCCTTTCGTGCTCACATCCGGGCATTTCAGGCCTTTATGATTGATTCTGCCTACTCCGTCACGCTTCAGAGAAGCTCTGTCTGCCTTGCCGGACAATTTGATATTTCCGACTCCATCCACTTTGGCTTTCACAGTATTGCAGTTTACATTGACATTCATATTCCCTACCCCGTCTACCATTAATTCCAACTCATCACAATGGAGCTTTTTCACCTCACAGTTTCCCACTCCATCGAGTTTGAAAGTTACATTTTTCAGTTTCAGGGTTTCTTTAGCATTGAAGTTGCCGACACCATCGATCTTTACACTCTTCAAATCAGGGGCTGTGATATAGAACGTCAGGTTCTTAACGTTTTTTACATTCTTCTGCTTATATTCGATAACCAATGTTTCTCCTTTTACCGTTACTTTTGTTTTATCGACATATTCAAAAGGACCTTCCATCCGACAGGAATAAGTATCGGACTGAGTGAA
Source organism: Bacteroides sp. MSK.20.82 (assembly GCF_019052485.1). Classification (NCBI taxonomy): domain Bacteria; kingdom Pseudomonadati; phylum Bacteroidota; class Bacteroidia; order Bacteroidales; family Bacteroidaceae; genus Bacteroides; species Bacteroides sp. MSK.20.82. The sequence goes on along the minus strand of NZ_JAHQUN010000026.1, from coordinate 50,213 downwards.
AATAATGTTACCTACCGACCGCAGATTGATAGCGGAAAATTCGCCTACTTTACAATCTTCACTCACATTTTGTGCCCAAAGCGGGCAAAGGGCTACACTTAATAATACCGCAACAGCAGTTATAAAAATATTCTTTGTCATGATTAGCTTTTTTAGAGTTTAAAAGGGGATTACTGTACCTGACGGCCATCGAAGAAACGGATAGTTCTTGAAGTCTGTTTCGCCTGTTCTTCATTATGCGTCACCATAACGATAGTTCGGCCGTCTTCCTTATTCAGCCGATGGAGAAGTTCCATGACTTCGGCACCCATCTTAGAATCCAGATTACCGGTAGGTTCATCGGCCAGAATTATCTCCGGATGACCGATAATTGCACGCGCTATGGCCACACGCTGACACTGACCACCGGAAAGCTGTGTCGGAAAGTGATTCATACGATGACTCAATCCGACTTTTTCCAGTACCTCCTTCGCCAAACGCTTGCGTTCACCGCTGCCGATACGACGATAGAGTAACGGTAACTCAACGTTATCCATCACATTGAGTGAATTAATCAGATGGAAAGACTGGAATACAAAGCCCAGTGTTTTGTTACGGAAAGCCGCCAGTTGCTTATCTTTCATTCCCTCAGTGTGCGTACCGTTAATTTCAACAGTTCCTGTTGTGGGTGCATCAAGCAGTCCCATAATATTCAACAAAGTAGATTTGCCACATCCGGACGGCCCCATAATGCTTAGAAATTCTCCGCGGTCTACGGTCAGATTCACGTTTTCCAGTGCTACCGTTTCAATCTCGTCCGTACGGTAAATCTTAGAGAGAGAAGTCAATGTTATCATAACTATAAGTATTTAATTTAGATCGTTTTTATCTCATTTTCAGCTTATTCTTGTTCTTATAAGAGCTCATATCACTGACTACCACTACATCTCCCGGTTGTAAGCCACTCACCACTTCCACATATTCAAAGTTGGAATCGCCCAGCTGTACTTTACGTTTCACCAGTTCGTCATCAGATGTCCGGACAAAAAGATCATACTCACCACGTCCCACATAGAAAGAAGCGTTTGCCATCCGCATCACATCTTCCTTTACGGCATTCATCACATAAACGTCCGTTTTCAGTCCCGAACGTAAACGGTGGTTATTATCGTCTTTCAACTGCACTGTAAAAGAAATGACTCCGTTTTTAGACAGGGGTGTCACACTGCTGACCGTTCCTTCCAGTTTGTCATTGCCTATCTTCACAACCGCTTTCCCTCCGGCAGCTACCCGGTCACCGTAGGTATCGGCTATTTCACCTTCTACTTTAAAATGGCTTAAGTCTGAGATGATGGCCACCTGTCCGCCTTGCGAAATCTGAGCACCGATCTGATTATTAATGTAGGTAAGAATCGCTTTACGCGGAGACCGAATCTGGGCATCGTCCAGTGTACGCTTCATTTCGGCAAGACTTTTACGGAAGATATTGAAATCCAGTTCCTGCACTTTCAGTTCGGCAGCCGCTACTTCTTTTTCGTTCTTATATTGTTGTTGGAGCTGTTCGTATTCCAGTTGTGCTACGTTATAGCTCAATTCTGCCTGACGCACTTTATCTGTTGTTCCCGCTCCCAGACTGTCCAGATAGTGTTCGTTCCGAAGTTCCACTTTCATGCGGCTCAATTTCATGGCAGAGACCTTAATCTGCATCGCCATATCGGAAAGTTTCGTCTGATTATTGACGCAAAGCTGATCCAGCTTATAGCGGCGCATCTGTTCTTCGTCAAGCAGTTTTTTATATTCCGTTTCCGTGCTCTGAAGGTCGAGTTTCAGAATCGGAGTGCCGATTTCCACACTATCCCCTCCTTTTCTGTATACCTCAACGATACGACTGTTAATGGGAGAATTGATGATTTCTTCAAATGCAGGGACTACCTTACCGGAGGCGCTGACACTAACTTCAATCATTCCCTTATCAACTGTAGAAAGTACCAGATCCTTTTTTTCCACTCCTGTCCGCATGACAGATATAAGTATGCCGATAACAACTATACCGGCCACTCCTATCGATGAATAACGGATGATCTTTTTATTGCGTTCTTTGTTACGCACTTCTTTGGGTATTTCTCTGTCCATATCTAAGTATTTACAATTTCACTTTCAGTTGTTTTACCTTTTATTATACCAAATCTATGCCAAAAGCATAATCAACTGATTAACAGAGAATAATAAAAAAGAGAAGGTGTCCGATATCGGACACCTTGTACGAATTTACCGTTCAAAAAAACATGGTGTCACTATACTGTTATTATAGTGTCACTATCTTCTTGTTATAGTGTCACTATACCGACCGGATAGTGACACCATCGCAAAACGGTGCTATACTATTTCTTTTGAGTTTGGTTGCGGTTCTTGTTTGGCCGGTTGTGGCTCCTGTATGAGGTCTTTCCCCCAATGGGTAGTTGCCTCAATTGCTTCCCGGTCACGGATCTCTTTCGCCTTGCGGGCATAGACAATCATTCTCATGGACTGATCATAGGTGAAGTAATTCCATACCCAGTTCAACAACACCACTACTTTATTGCGTACTCCCAGAATAGAGCGCAGATGCACTACCAGCCACATTACCCAAGCAAACCATCCCTGCATCTTCACCTTGCTGAATTCCGCCACGGCACGATTACGCCCGACAGTCGCCATCGACCCCAAGTTACGATAATGAAAAGGCTTCATCTCTTTTCCTTTTTCCAGGCGGATCAGATTCTTTGCCAGCAATTCCCCTTGTTGGATGGCAACTTGTGCCAGTTGAGGATGTCCGTTCGGATAATCTTCGTCACCGGAAAGAATACATAAGTCACCAATGGCAAATACATTATTCGTTCCTTCTACCCGATTGAAGGCATCTACTTTGATACGGCCTCCACGACCGATTACGGACGTATTCATATTCCCAAAAGAAACTCCGGTCACTCCACTTACCCAAATAAAAGTACGGGTAGCAATCTCACTGCCGTCTTCAAGTGTCACCTTATGGTCACGGTAATCCGTGACACGCTTATTTAAAAGAATGTTGACTCCCATTTCACGGAGAAACTGTTCTGCATGACTCGATGAGTCTTCGGACATTCCGGCAAGTAGCCGCGGACCCGCTTCTATCAGATAAATATGCATCAGACTGCTGGGCATATCGGGATAATCATTCGGCAATACAAATTTCTTCATTTCCGAAAGTACTCCCGCCACTTCCACTCCCGTGGCACCACCACCTACGACAACGATATTCAGCAACTCCTGCTGTTCCTGTTTGTTGGAGCAGGTCACAGCACGCTCCAAGTTGGCGAGAAGCGCATTTCTGAGCCCCATAGCTTCGGACACGTTTTTCATTGGCATGGCCTCCTCTTCGATATGTTTATTACCAAAGAAATTGGTCGTCGTACCCGCAGCAAGAACCAGATAGTCGTATTCCGCCTTCCCTATGGAAGTCTGTATCATGTTCTTTTCGGGGAAAACAGCACGTACTTCCGCCATACGGAAATAAAAATCTTTCCGATGCTGGAATATCTTGCGGAAAGGGAAGGAAATGGAAGTCGGTTCCATACCTGCCGAGGCCACCTGATAAATTAACGGAGGGAACTGATGATAGTTGTTCTTATCTATCAACACAACTTGAAAGCCTGATTTTTTCAGCTTATTAGCCAACTTCAAGCCACCGAAACCACCGCCTACAATGACGACCCGTTTCTTACTGTCCTTTGCAATATTTAGACTCATATATTAATCATGTTTTATCATACATAATAACACATGAGTATGGCATAAAGTTTTCTAACGCAGACGCAAACGATCTCCTACCTCCGGAATATATTCTCCGTCCTTACGATTCATCTTGTACAGATTCTTGAGACGGATACCATATTTCTGCGAGATGGCATGCATAGAATCGCCGTCTTTCACAATATATACAGTATGAGGCTTGGATGCTTTCTTCTTTTTACTCTTCAGATAGATAATATCTCCGTTCACCAAAGTATAATCACGCTGCAAGTCGTTATACTTCACCAACTTCTTCCAGCTGATATCAAATTCCTTACCTAAATCCTTGAAAGTATCCCCACTACGGGCTACGATATAGGCGATATCATTGGCGATATACACCGGATGCGGACTCAGCAGCCACGGGTTCTTTCGCAACTTGCGTTCCGAGTAGACACCTTTGCTGTCATATTTATACAGGTCGTAATCTTCGATAATCGTAATCAGTCGATTGGCATAGGAAGGGTCTGTGGCGTATCCTGCCTTTTTCAATCCGCGTGCCCATCCTTTGTAATCGGTGATATCGAGTTTGAAAAGGAAGGCATAACGGGCACCTCTTTTCAGAAAGTCGGAATGGTCTTCGTACGATTCGCGGGGATGCTTGTAGGCACGGAAGCATTCATTGCGGGCATCGTCGTCATGACGTACCGAACGTCCGCGCCAACTGCCGCCACACTTAATACCGAAGTGATTATTACTCTTGCGTGCCAACTGGCTGTTTCCGGCTCCGCTTTCAAGCAATCCCTGTGCCAGAGTGATGCTTGCGGGAATTTTGTGAAGCTTCATCTGCTCCACAGCCAAGTCACTATACTTATTTATATATTCTACATAACGTGCATTCCGTCTTTGTGCCTGTACTCCTACGGCAAAGAAGATAATGGCAGTTAGAAAGACTAGTCTATACAATTTGTTCTCCATTTTAACTTATATGTGGATTATCGGACACAAAAATCTGAAAAATAATTGGGATTATCAATCTCTTTTCTAACTTTGTAACATTAATAATGTAGAACTAACCTATTTACCGATATGAAGGACCTCACAATTACCGCTATAATCAAAGTATATCAATACGATGAACTGAACGAAGCTGACCGGTCATTAATGAAAACAGCCATGGAAGCAACCGCCCGCAGTTATGCTCCTTATTCGCATTTCTCGGTAGGCGCCGCCGCACTGCTGAACAACGGAACCATTGTGACGGGAACCAATCAGGAGAACGCAGCTTACCCGTCGGGACTTTGTGCGGAACGTACTACCCTGTTCTATGCCAACTCGCAGTATCCCGACCAACCGGTAAATACTCTCGCTATCGCAGCAAGAACCGAAAAGGACTTTATAGAAACTCCTATTCCTCCTTGTGGCGCCTGCCGCCAAGTGATTCTGGAAACGGAAAAACGATACGGCCAGCCTATCCGCATTCTGCTATACGGCAGAGAATGTATCTACGAAGTAAAAAGTATCGGCGATTTACTACCGCTGTCATTTGACGCATCAGCCATGGAGGAATAAATTATGTTACAACAGTATCACACCAAACTAAAAGGAACACTCGCTCTCACAGATTCTTATCTGACAGAGAAAGCTTTGCAAAAAGAAAAAGGACTCTATAAGTTTATATGGGTCCGCCAAGGAAGCATTACAGTAGAAATCGACCATCAGGAGATGGTACTTTCAAAAGATGACGTTATCTCACTGACTCATCTGCAGCATCTTGAATTTAAGTCCATAGATGGTGAATATATGACTTTGCTGTTCAACAGCAACTTCTATTGTATCTATGGAAACGACCACGAAGTGTCGTGCAGCGGCTTCCTTTTCAACGGCTCGTCCCACCTTGTCCGCTTTACACTGAACGAAGAAGAACGCCGGCAACTGGACCAGATTACCGAAGCCATGGAAAACGAGTTCACCGTTTCCGACAGCCTGCAGGAAGAAATGCTGCGTATCCTGCTGAAGCGTTTCATCATCCAATGCACCCGAATCGCCCGTCAGCGACTGGATATCACGCGCGAAAAGGAATCCGGCTTCGAGATTGTCCGCCAATACTACAACCTAGTAGACGAGCATTACCGGACCAAAAAGCAGGTACAGGACTATGCCGATATGCTTCACAAGTCACCGAAGACACTTTCGAACATATTCTCAACATGTAAACTGCCTTCTCCGCTAAGGGTCATCCACGAACGGGTGGAAGCGGAAGCCAAACGCCTCCTGCTCTACAGCAATAAGAGCGCGAAAGAAATTGCCGATATCCTGGGATTTGAAGACCAGGCTTCTTTCAGCCGTTTTTTCAAAAACATGACAGGACAGAGTGCCGTACAGTTCAGAAATACGGAAGTTGGGAAGAATTGATAAGTGAAGCGGAAGTATTGCCATTTCGGGGGTATGCAGAAAGCACGACCTTTGCGGTATAAAGTTAAACCCATAAAAAGACCGCAAAATGAAAGAGAAATTTATTGCTTTGCTTACCTTCACTTCCAGCTTGAAGAATTTCGGAATTAAGTTTATCCGTGTAGCTATCTTAGTCGTATTCGTATGGATCGGTGGACTGAAATATTTCCACTACGAAGCCGACGGAATTGTTCCTTTTGTAGCCAACAGTCCCTTCATGAGCTTCTTCTATGCGAAAGATGCTCCTGAATACAAAGACCACAAAAATCCGGAAGGAGCCTTCGTTCCGGAAAACCGCGCCTGGCACGAAGCCAATCGCACTTATACTTTCTCCTATGGATTAGGAGCGCTCATCATGAGTATCGGTATTCTGGTATTCCTGGGCATTTTCTTCCCGAAAGTAGCGCTGGTAGGTGATACGCTCGCCATCATTATGACGTTGGGTACACTATCCTTCCTTGTCACCACGCCCGAAGTCTGGGTTCCGAATCTGGGTGGAGATGAATTTGGCTTCCCGCTATTGTCCGGTGCCGGAAGACTGGTTATCAAAGATATCGTTATTCTCGCAGGAGCCGTAGTGCTTCTTTCAGACTCGTCACAACGCGTACTCAAAACACTGAAAAAAAGCTGATTCTGTCCGCTACGGACACCTTTGCTTCCCGGATATGACGCAAAACAAATATACTCTTCATGTGTTATAATAGCTGAGTATAAATCGTTAATGAAAGGAAGTTATGAAACAATATGATGCAATTATTATAGGGTTCGGCAAGGCAGGAAAAACACTGGCTGCCGAACTTTCCAACAGAGGATGGCAGGTCGCTGTCGTCGAACAGTCCGATGAAATGTACGGAGGGGCTTGCCCTAACGTAGCCTGTATACCAACCAAAACTTTGATTCACGAATCAGAGATTTCCACCCTGCTTTATCACAATGATTTTGATAAGCAGAGTAACATGTATAGGCAGGCGATTGCCAGAAAAAACAAACTTACCTCTTTTTTAAGAGAAAATAACTACGAGAAATTAAGCAAACGCCCTAATGTGACTATTTACACAGGTAAAGGGTCTCTCGTTTCAGCCAATACGGTGAAGGTTGCTCTTCCCGAAGAAGAAATCGAACTGCAGGGAAAAGAGATTTTTATCAATACCGGCTCTACACCTATTATTCCCAGTATAGAGGGTATTCAGCAAAGTCGAAATGTGTACACCAGTACCACTCTTCTGGAATTGGATATTCTGCCAAAGCACCTGATTATTGTAGGCGGAGGCTATATCGGACTGGAGTTTGCTTCGATGTACGCCGGCTTCGGAAGTAAAGTGACTCTTCTCGAAGCAGGAAACAGATTCATGCCCCGCAATGATTCGGATATTGCGAAAAGCGTTCGGGAAGTGATGGAGAAGAAAGGAGTCGAGATTCGTCTGAATGTCCGTACTCAATCGATCCATGATACGCACGACGGGGTAACTCTGACTTATTCGGATACTTCGGACGGCACTCCTTACTTTGTAGACGGTGATGCGATCCTTATTGCCACAGGCCGCAAACCAATGATTGAAGGACTGAACCTGCAAGCAGCCGGTGTAGAAGTCGATGCGCACGGGGCAATTGTAGTCAATGACCAATTACATACCAATGCCCCTCATATATGGGCAATGGGAGATGTAAAAGGAGGAGCGCAATTTACCTATGTCTCACTGGATGATTTTCGTATTATCCGGGATCAGCTTTTCGGGGACAAGAAACGTGACATCAACGACAGGGATCCTCTGCCTTATGCTGTATTTATCGATCCGCCATTGGCACATATCGGAATTACGGAAGAGGAGGCACTGAGAAAAGGGTATTCTTTTAAAGTCTCCCGACTGCCGGCAACCTCCGTTGTCCGTTCGCGTACCTTGCAACAGACTGATGGGATGCTAAAGGCTATTATCAATAGCCATAGCGGTAAGATTATGGGATGTACCATGTTCTGTACCGATGCTCCGGAACTGATCAATATGGTTGCAATGGCTATGAAGACGGGACAGACTTCTACGTTCCTGCGTGACTTCATCTTCACACATCCGAGTATGAGCGAGGGGTTGAATCAATTATTTGACGTATAATGTAAAGGGAGGGACTAAAACGTGCAGGAATACGTTAATAACCTTATTATGTCTTTCCACTAATCTGAGCCTATTTTTATGGCAATAACAGTTATCCCCAGTCGCACATTTGAGTAATACTTAGATGTACGACTGGGGAAAATGATTTATGCAAGAAAAACAAGAAAGACCGGCATTAAACACTCAAATGAATCAAATACTCATATCTATCATTTAAAACAGACTCAAAACAGAGCCTCTGAATCGAGTAAACAGAGCCTCTGAATGGACTAAACAAAGCCTCTGATTCAACCGAACAGAACCTCTGAAATACATCTTTTTTAGCTAAAAAACGGTGATATATAAAAGAAAGTACTATCTTTGCACCCAAGTTAAACTATATACTTACCACAATGAGAATTTCTAAGTAAGACAACACTTCTAGTAAACATCACTTTTCATCCATGCTTTTTCTTTATCGTTAAGCATCACGAAATTCGTGTTGTTTAGCCAGTATTGTGTTTGTCGTTCCCTTGTCCCGTGATTATCCTCACCCAGTTTTCAACCTCAAACCCAATAGACCATCATGCCTATTAGTATTCAACAAATCAGCTATATCCATCCGGATAAAGAAGTATTATTCAGTGACCTTAACTTTGCCATCAGTAAAGGGCAGAAGTTAGGATTAGTCGGCAACAACGGCTGTGGCAAATCTACCCTGCTGCAAATTATTGCCGGACAATTAGCACCCTCTTCCGGCGTCATCGTCCGACCGGACGACCTCTATTATATTCCCCAACATTTCGGGCAATATGATTCGTTGACCATCGCGCAAGCCTTACAGATAGACCATAAGCAGAAAGCACTACATGCTATCCTTGCGGGAGATGCCTCAATCGAAAATTTCAGCATATTGAACGACGACTGGAATATAGAAGAACGTTCCGTCGCCGCCCTCGATTCGTGGGGATTGGGCCAATTCCCACTATCCTACCCAATGAATCTGCTCAGCGGAGGAGAAAAGACACGCGTATTCCTCGCAGGTATGGACATTCATAATCCATCCGTCATACTGATGGATGAACCGACCAATCATCTCGATTCGTCAGGCAGACAACGTCTGTATGACTGGGTGGAAAAATGGCGTTCCACGCTGTTGGTAGTAAGCCATGACCGTACACTGCTGAATCTTCTTCCCGAAATATGTGAACTGGAAAAGCATCAGATCAGCTATTACGGTGGAAACTATGAATTTTACAAAGAACAAAAAACACTGATGCAAGAAGCCCTGCAACAACGCATCGAAGAAAAAGAAAAAGCGCTCCGCACCGCCCGCAAGGTAGCCCGCGAAACAGCTGAACGGAGGGATAAACAGAATGTACGTGGTGAAAAAAGAAACCTGAAAAAAGGTGTTCCGCGTATTGTACTGAACGGTTTGCAAAGCAAATCGGAAAAGAGCACTGCCAAACTAACCGGTGCCCATCAGGAGAAAGCCGAGAAGTTAACTGACGAGCGTAACCAACTCCGAAGTTCACTCTCGCCGACAGCTGCACTAAAGACTGACTTTAACAATTCCGGACTTCATACCGGTAAAATACTGGTTACGGCAGAGGAGATTAACTTCGGTTATCATCCCGATCAGCCACAACTTTGGCAAGCTCCTCTCAGCTTCCAGCTGAAAAGCGGGGACCGCCTTCGTATAGAAGGAGGCAACGGCAGCGGAAAAACAACTCTGCTGAAAATCATAACCGGACAACTTCAACCACTGAAAGGCACGCTCATACAGGCAAATTTCACCTATGTATATCTGAATCAGGAATATTCGATCATCAATGATCGAAACAGTATTTTGGAACAAGCCTATGCCTTCAATGGCCGCAACCTGCCGGAGCACGAAATAAAGATTATTCTGAACCGATATTTATTTCCGGCTTCCGAATGGGATAAATCTTGCCGGAAGCTAAGCGGCGGAGAGAAAATGAGACTTGCCTTTTGTTGCCTGATGATCAGTAATAATATGCCCGATATGTTTATACTGGACGAACCGACCAATAACCTGGATATACAAAGCATCGAAATTATTACTGCTACCATCAAAAACTATGCAGGTACTGTGATAGCCATCTCACACGATAATTATTTCATTCAGGAGATTGGAGTGGAACAAAGTATATTTTTAAGTTAATCTATTCATATTTTATCCGGTAAACCCTACATATATCGATACAGTTTTTATAACTTCGCAGCGCGAAGAAAATAGAAAAATATAAAATGAATCAAACAGCTGAATCCCTGTGGTTTGTCTTTTACAAAGACGAACTACTACTTGAAAAGGAGGGGAACGGTACATTTGCCATTCCCTGCGGAGAAATTCCTCCTATCCTGATCAAAGACAAGACTACAGTACACAATATCACCACACTGGAAGGAAGAAACTGCAAAGCTTATTCCGTATCCCAACCTATTGAAGAGACAGAGCAATATGCAATGATAGGGCTTCGCGCTTCTTACGAATACCTTCCGCTGGGACATTATCAGGCAGCAGGCAAAGCCCACGAAATACTGCATTGGGACAGAAACAGTCTGTTCTGCTCGGCTTGCGGCACTCCGATGGAACAAAAGGAATCTATCATGAAACGCTGTCCGAACTGTGGCCGTGAAGTGTATCCGGCTATCTCGACAGCCATCCTTGTTTTAGTGCGCAAAGGCGACTCCATACTTCTCGTTCATGCCCGCAACTTTAAAGGCAGATTCAACAGCCTTGTAGCCGGATTCCTCGAAACAGGCGAAACACTGGAAGAATGTGTAGCCCGCGAAGTGAAAGAGGAAACCGGACTGGACGTGAAGAATATCACTTATTTCGGCAACCAGCCCTGGCCCTACCCCAGCGGATTAATGGTAGGATTCATTGCCGATTATGCCGGAGGAGAAATCAAATTGCAAGAAGAGGAATTAAGCTCCGGTGATTTCTATACAAGAGATAATTTGCCGGAACTTCCACGAAAGTTGAGCCTGGCACGGAAAATGATCGACTGGTGGCTGGAATGCTCCCATAAATAAACAGACATGGAGAACATCATCAAAGGAATCCGCCGATATTATCCGGTATCTGACAGCTCACTGGAAATGCTTTTCAGCCACATGAAAAAGCTGGAATTGCCAAAGAAACACTTACTGATACACGGCGGAGTATCAGATCGTCACGTCTACTTTATTGAGAAAGGATTTTGCCGCTCCTATTGCCTGCGTGACGGTGAAGAAATCACGATCTGGTTCTCACGCGAAGGCGATATCACTTTTGCGATGAAAGACTTATACCACAACCAACCGGGATACGAATATGTAGAATTACTGGAAGATTGTAAACTATATGCCATACGCATTGATGAATTAAATCAGATTTATGAAACAAATATCGAGATTGCCAACTGGGGACGCGTTATCCATCAGGAATGTCTGCTCTACATGGACATACACCACATAAACCGACTATATCTACCGGCCAAAGAACGCTACGAACAACTTCTACGCGAACAGCCGGATGTAATTCACCGTGCCCAACTGGGATATATAGCTTCCTTTCTTGGGATGACTCCACAACATTTAAGCCGCCTGCGCTCCGAATCCTGAGTTCTTTTTAATCTATGTGAATTTTTATATCACAGAAAAACTGTACTTTTACAGCCGAATACAAAAAAGAAACAGATAAACGTCGTGATCAACACATTAACATCTTTACGAATATTCTTTGCCTTGATGGTATTCGGAGCACATTGCTATGTTCTGGATACAAGTTTCGATGCCCACTTCTTTAAAGAAGGATTTGTTGGAGTCAGTTTCTTTTTTGTCCTCAGCGGGTTTATTATTGCCTACAATTATCAGGAAAAACTGCTGACAAAAACGACTACTAAACGCACGTTCTGGGTAGCACGCATTGCCCGCATTTATCCCCTGCATCTACTTACACTATTAATAGCCGCATGTATAGGAGGATATGTTCAATATAGCGATACGACGGACTGGATCAAACACTTTGTCGCCTCTACCTTTCTGTTACAACCCTTCTTCCCCTCTGCCGATTATTTCTTCTCTTTCAACAGTCCTTCATGGAGTTTGGGGTGCGAACAGTTATTTTATTTCTGCTTTCCTTTCGTGATTCCTTTCTTAAACAGCAGGCGAAAACTATTGGTTATACTCTCAATCTGTCTTCCGGTCATGCTGGCAGGTATGTATCTGACTGCCGACGAACAAATCAAGGCATATTGGTATGTCAATCCCATCACCCGCCTGCCGGACTTTTTTGTGGGAGTATTACTTTATCAGATCTATCAGGCATTACATAATAAAAAGATTTCTTATTCCACGGGAACATTGTCAGAAGTAGCATCCGTCGCTTTATTTCTTCTTTTTTATCTTTGTGCCGCAGATATACCTAAAGTATACCGTTATTCTTGCTATTACTGGTTACCTGTTTCTCTGATGATACTCATCTTTGCCTTCCAGAAGGGAGGTATATCCCGGCTATTATCCAATCGGTTTCTGATAATAGGTGGAGAAATCAGCTATAGTTTCTACCTGATACATTTGTTTATTATACTCACATATACGAAAATGGCAGCGCTCTATCAATGGCAGGTGTCATGGATGATCAGTGTTCCCCTTATTTTCGGTATCACCATTACACTTAGTTTACTTTCTTACTATTATTTCGAAAAGCCCGCCAATAAATGGGTAAAACGAATACTAACTAAAAAACAATCATAAATCAGCCCCATGGAATTATTAAAAAAGACACCACGAATTGAAGTAGTAGATGCCCTCAGAGGATTTGCAGTTATGGCCATCCTCTTGGTACACAATCTGGAACATTTCATTTTCCCTGTTTATCCGGAGAGTTCTCCCGAATGGCTTAGCGTTTTAGATGCCGGAGTGTTTAATGCAATATTCTCATTGTTTGCCGGAAAATCTTATGCCATATTCGCCTTGCTTTTCGGATTTACTTTCTATATCCAATCGCATAATCAGCAGTTGAAAGGAAAAGATTTCGGCTACCGTTTTTTATGGAGACTGGTTTTACTTGCCGGTTTTGCCACTCTTAACGCGGCTTTCTTTCCGGCTGGAGATGTTTTGCTTCTGTTTGTTGTTGTCGGTATCATACTATTTATTGTACGCAAATGGAGCGATAAGGCTATTTTAATCACCGCTATCTTATTCTCATTACAGCCTATTGAATGGTTCCATTATATAATGAGTCTGTTCAATCCTGCCTATACCCTGCCCGATCTGAATGTCGGAGCCATGTATAGCGAAGTGGCAGATTACACCAAAAACGGAACTTTTTGGGAATTCCTCATTGGCAATGTCACATTAGGACAGAAAGCGAGCTTGTTCTGGGCCATTGGTGCCGGACGTTTCTTACAAACTGCCGGACTTTTCCTGTTCGGTCTGTACATCGGACGCAAAGAACTGTTCGTCACTTCAGAGTCTCATCTGAAATTCTGGACCAAAGCACTGATCATTGCAGCTATCAGTTTCGCTCCGCTTTACTCTTTGAAAGAGCAGATCATGCAAAGTGACAGCAGCCTGATTCAACAGACCGTAGGGACAGCTTTCGATATGTGGCAGAAATTCGCATTCACCATTGTACTGATTGCCTCCTTCATCTTACTTTATCAGAAGGCTAAGTTCCAGAAAACCGTTTCCAACCTGCGCTTTTACGGAAAAATGAGTCTGACTAACTACATCACACAATCTATTATGGGAGCTATCATCTACTTCCCATTCGGATTTTATCTGGCTCCCTATTGCGGATATACGCTCAGTCTGATTATCGGAATCATTCTTTTCCTATTACAGGTACAGTTCTGTAAATGGTGGCTGTCGAAGCACAAACAAGGACCATTGGAAACCATCTGGCACAAATGGACTTGGTTGGGAGCTAAGAAATAATGAAGAAAGCAGGCCACGAAGTACACACAAACTACAAACGAACAACTTATGAAAATGAAACGTTACGTATCACTCTAAAGCATCAACAAAACCGTGTATCCCCGTAGCCTGCATGTTTAAATTGAGATGATTTAGATAGAACAAGATTTCCATAAGAAGGATTAGCAAGGGAACTTAAAGAATGCAAAGGAAATGAAAGACCGATGAAAAGGCGGTTACATAAAAGAAACGCCTCCATAATCTTCGAGACTATGGAGGCGTTATTTATTGTTTCTCTATTCTGAAATATCAGAAGAAGAACGGAATCAAATACCTAATGACTTCTTTACTGCTTCAATCTTTTCCATTGCAGCAGCATCAGCAGAAGCGAAACAGTTGCGACAACCCATTTCTCCTTGTACTTCCATATAGAATTTGATCTTCGGTTCTGTTCCCGACGGGCGAACTGAAACTTTGCTTCCGTCTTCAGTGAAGTACTGGAGCACATTAGATGTTTCCGGCATATCAAGGTCAGTCACCTTGCCTTCTGCATCTGTCTGTTTCAGCGTCTTATAGTCTTTGCTCAGGATCACCTTGGAGCCACCCAGTTCTTTCGGAGGATTAGCACGGAAGTTTTCCATCATAGCTTTGATTTCTTCAGCACCGCTCTTGCCCGGTTTCACTACGTTCACTGTGAATTCTTTGGAGAATCCATATTCTACATAGATATCCAGCAACAACTGGTACAATGACTTACCGTTATCTTTTGCCCAAGCAGCTACTTCTGCAATCAGACAGCAAGCTGATACGGCATCTTTATCACGTACGAAGTCTTCGGCAAGGAAACCGTAGCTCTCTTCACCACCACCGATATATTTCTTTTTGCCTTCACGCAGACGGATTTCACGTGCGATCCACTTGAATCCGGTGTAGCAGTCGAGCATTTCGATGTTATTCTTATCAGCAATCTTCTTGATAAGTTCGGTAGTAACGATAGTCTTCACACAGAACTCATTACCCTTGATCTTACCCAATTGTTTGTACTGAGTCAGAATATAGTAAAGATACATCATACAAGTCTGGTTACCGTTGATCAGTACCCATTCTCCCTTGTCGTCCTTGCAGGCGATACCTACACGGTCGGCATCCGGATCGGAAGCCATCACAAGATCGGCATCAATTTCTTTAGCCAGATTGACAGCCATAGAAAGCGCTTCGGCATTTTCCGGATTCGGAGATATTACTGTCGGGAAGTTACCGTCTTTGATCATCTGTTCGGGAACAGTAAATACATTTTCGAATCCCCACATCTTCAAAGCGCGCGGAATCAACATCATACCTGTACCGTGAATCGGAGTATAAACGATCTTCATATCCTTATGACGGGCGATAGCTTCCGGATCAATAGAAACTGTCTTCACCATATCGAGGTAAATCTTGTCAATATCTTCACCGATGATCTGAATCAGATCCGGGTTCCCCTTGAACTTGATATCAGCAGCGGAAGCGATATTATTCACTTCATCAATGATACCAGCATCGTGCGGAGCCAGTACTTGCGCACCATCATCCCAGTATGCTTTGTAACCGTTGTATTCTTTCGGATTGTGAGAAGCAGTCAGGATAATACCGCTCTGGCAACCGAGGTGACGGATTGCGAAAGACATCTCCGGAGTCGGACGCATATCATCAAACAGATATACTTTGATGCCATTAGCTGAGAAAATGTTGGCTGAAGTTTCAGCGAACAGACGGCTGTTGTTACGACAGTCGTGACCAACCACTACAGAAATCTGAGGCAGATCTTTGAAGTTCTTCTTCAGATAGTTGGAAAGGCCCTGTGTAGCAGCACCTACCGTATAGATATTCATGCGGTTGCTACCTACTCCCATGATACCACGCAAACCACCCGTTCCAAATTCAAGATCTTTGTAGAATGCTTCGATCAATTCGGTTTTATCTTCGTTCTCCAACATGCGTTTCACTTCAGCCTGAGTTTCGGCATCATAAGCCGGGGTCAGCCATTTTTCGGCTTTCTCAGTGACCTGCTTGATAAGTTCCTGATTTTCCATTTCGATTATTGTTTATTGGTTAATGATTATTTCTCTATTCTCTGTCAATCCTTGAATATATGCCAAGTCTTGAGCACACAAATGTAAAAGAATAAGTTTATAAATCCTAGTTATTTAATGAATAATTGACAACTATTTCACCAAATATCTCTCTCCTGTCTGCTTCACATATTCCTCCAGAAACTCCTTCGGATATCCCGGACGAATGACACCGGCAGGCTGTCCGATAGAATTCCGTTCAAATTGTCCGTCCTTCACGCGCTTCACTACTCCGTCGTTGTACTTCACAATCAGGAAAGTGCCCAGTTGCTTCCAAGTATCAAAAGTACTCTGGGCGGTCATATTAGTATAGTTAGTCAGGAAAGCAATTGCGGCATTCTTATCTTTTGCCAGCAATTTGGCAGCCATTTCTTCAATACCTTCCTGCGCATTATTAAAGGTCGTTTCCATCTCTTTCTGAGTTGCACGCACGTCACCGATCATCAGATCATAACGTGGATAGACCATATTAGACACCCAGTTGAAAATCCAGAAAGCGGAATTCCAGGAGAAAGTGATGTAATCTGCGCCATCTACACGTGTATAGCATAACGGAGCTTTCGTCGTACAGCAATAAACAGGAGTAAATACGGCCATATTCGCATCGTCCACTCCAAACCAAAGAACTCCGCCTATGGGGTCCGGCTTGTTGGCACGCATTTGTGCAACAAATACGAAGCCACTTTGTTGAGTCGAAATCGGACGTTCGTTAAAATACTCCTTATCACCTACCTTGAAATTCAGTGGAGAAAGGCGGTACGGGGTTTTATAAGGACCGGCACCGAAATCATTGGAAATATCAAGCGGTGTTCCTTCGTAGTGGTCACGCATCATATCTTTCACGTCCTGTACGGAAAGTTTACGGTTCGGCTTTACGAAAAGAGGCATCGGAGTATCTGTCTTTCCTTCGATATAAGGAAGATAGTCATTTCCATGGTCAGTATATTTATTGAAATAGCTCCACACACGGGCTTCGCAGAAGCGACGGGCACCGAAATCAAGGGGCGCATAAGCCTCAGCAAAGCTGAAATCCTTGTTCACTCCATTGAAGTAACCTTTCTCGCGAGCGAAGGAAATCACATCCGGAGAAGTGATACAGTTTTCTTTGTCGTTCATGTCAAACTGATGAATACGGGATTGATTGGCATGAGCCGAAATACAGTCATCCGGTACACGTACAGCCACCCAGACGGCACCACGTACCCCCGGCCCCTTACCGATCATTTCCATAATCCAGATTTCATTCGGATCGGCAATCGTAAACGATTCCCCTCCACTATAATAGCCATATTGCTGTACCAAATCAGTCATGATACGGATCGCCTCGCGAGCAGAACGTGAACGTTGCAATCCGATATAAATCAGACTTCCGTAGTCGATGATTCCGGTAGAATCTGCCAGTTCCGGACGTCCGCCGAAGGTGGTTTCACCGATAGTCACTTGAAATTCATTCATATTGCCAGTCACATTATAAGTCTGGCGTGCCTGTTCGATTTCGCCCAAATACTTACCCGTATCCCATTCATAGACTTTCAACATCGTCCCTTTGGGATATGTAGCAGCCGGATAATGATAAAGCTCACCAAACAGGCCATACGAGTCGGCCGAATAGGAAACAATAGTCGAACCGTCAGTCGAAGCATTTTTGCCGACAATCAGGTTCGTACAAGCGAAAGAATTCGCCAAAGCCGCCAAAAACAGGACAGCAGATAGAATGATTCTTTTCTTCATATATAATACATTTTAATAGTTTACCAAACAAAGGTTTCCTTCGAAACGGTCTGATTTCCACAAGCATCCGTGACAGTCATTTCTACGGTATGCTTGCCGCCTTTCTTCACATGTTTCGGGTCAAGCACACATTCCCAGTAAGACTTTACAATATTGGGACGACCGAAAAGTGCATATTCACCGTCAATCGTTCCCCGATAGGAAGCGATACCTGCTCCTTCATCTTTCAGCCGATAGACAATCTTTCCGTTTCGTCCCCACAAGTTCTTGTTAACAGGTATAATTTCCGGAGGAACAGTGTCCAAAGCAACCGTATATGTGCCCAGTTCACGAATAGATGCTTTCATAAATCCATCTTCGTACTTCCCTCCTACGCTGTATTTAGTCCCTTTAGGGGTCACTCGCGCCACGTAATATTTCGTAGTGTCCGCCACTGGTTTGCGCCGCAATCCGATTCGCAATTCACAGCTTGCATGTAGCGGGACCGGCTTATCATTCAACTGATAGGTAAATGCGACCGCTCCGCTATCCGCTTTTATCTGATATTGAAGAGGTACATTATCATATAGCATTCCCTTCGGAACAACCAGACTCAACCCCGGTTCCTGCAGATAATTCGTCTTATCCCAGGCAAAGAAGTATTTTTCCCGATGATTCAATGGTTCAATCGGCTGTTTCTTGCCACGTACCGTAAAGTGATAGCGGGAAGTATTGCCAAAAGCATCTTTCAATGTATATTGAAACTGATAATCCCGTTCTTCGTCAATCGTTACCAAACCACGGTTATCGTTCGAGGCTTTCAACAACCGTAATGTATTTCCGGGATCAATAAAGGATTTCATGTACTGCCCATACGTCCAGGAGTTTATCATTCGGTTTTCTTCCTGCGAAAAGCGGTCTACGGTGCTACGGAACACTTCTGTACCATCTACTGTAAGTACTACGGAATACACTCCATAATGATTATTTACCCCGTCCATGTAGTCATACGCTTTGATACCTGTGCCGATTACCCCCCATGCTTCCACCGGATGTTCACTGTTCGGCAGAATCGTTTTATTTTCCTGACTTCCACTGACCACTCCTTTGCCAAGCTGCGGAAAAAGCATGATTCCATCCGCTTTCGGGGCACGTGTATCTTTCAGATTCTTTTTAAAGAAAGGCATAGGATCGATATAGTCTCCCGTCTCCGTCTCGAACACATCCAGATGAAGATGCGGTCCGAATGAGTATCCGGTATTCCCACTCAACGCAATCCGCTGTCCGGCTTTCACCGGATATTCATCGGGTTCGGGGATGATTTCTACTTCCCAGTTCTCATTTTCATATTGAAGTTTCTTTACCCTTTCGGCAATAGGAGACAGAAAAGCGCTCAAATGGCGGTTGATAGTGGAATAGCCGTTGTGATAGCAGACGTCAAGCACATACCCCGAACCATTGGTAACACGTATACGTGAGATATACCCGTCAGCAAGTGCCCGAACCGGTTTGCCGATTGTTCCTCCCGTCTTAAAATCTAATCCGCCATGAAAGTGATTGGAACGAATTTCTCCGAAGTTTCCACTCAATGTAAGGGGAAAGTCGAAAGGTGGCACAAAGGCAGCCTGCTTTTTTTCCTGTGCATACCCCTCCACGCAACAGGCCAATAATAAAGCAGCAATATATCTTTTCATTATCTTCTTCACTTTTTTACTCCTGCAAATGTACATTATTCCAACTAGATTACGAAATATCCGGGAAGAATGATAGCAGATGAACCTAGTTAATAATTCCTTTTATTATTATATTCGCAACTAAACTGTAATCATTATATTATTAATATTATTACTTTTGCGGCTGTTTTTAATAATAATTAAAAGTAAAAGGACTTAATGAGAATGTATGTAAAGGTAATGGCAGCGGTCATTGCATGTATATTGCTGAGTGGAGAAGCGTACTCAGCACTTGCAACTACCCCTGCTACAGAAAATCTGAGTTGGTTCAAAAAGAAAAAGAAAAAAAATTCAGAAGAAGAGAGAGTAAAAAGCGACTACGAGAAATTAGTGGAAGGCAGCAGTGTTAAAAAAGGGATGTTTGCCGTTTATCAAAAAAAGAACGATTATTATTTTGAGGTTCCCACATCATTGCTAGGGCGCGATTTACTTGTTGTCAACAAGTTACAACGAGTACCGGCTGAATTGAACGATGCTGGAGTAAACCGGGGTGTAAATTATGAAAATCAAATGATTTGCATGGAATGGGACAAAGCAACCGGGAAACTGATGTTCCGCCAACAACGCCCGTTACCTCTGGCTCCTCAGACGGATGCTATTTTCCGTTCGGTTAAGGACAATTTTATATCACCGCTTATTGCCGCATTCAAGATAGAGGCTGTCAATCAGGACTCTACAGCATTGGTGATCAAGATCAACGACATCTATGACGGTACGGAAACCAGCATTAATA
Source organism: Bacteroides sp. MSK.20.82 (assembly GCF_019052485.1). NCBI lineage: Bacteria > Pseudomonadati > Bacteroidota > Bacteroidia > Bacteroidales > Bacteroidaceae > Bacteroides > Bacteroides sp. MSK.20.82. The sequence continues at coordinate 29,728 of NZ_JAHQUN010000026.1, read as the reverse complement.
ATGTATTTACCAATATCAATCTGGGAACATCGACTATTAAAAATCTATCACGTATCTTATCCGTGAAATCCTTTCCGAACAATGTAGTTGCCACTTCCGAGCTAACTACTAAAGTGACGGAAGGAACAACAAGCGTATATGTAACGGTAGAAGTCAGTTCTTCTATCCTTCTGCTACCTGAAACTCCAATGATGGGACGTTTTGATAATCAGAAAATAGGTTATTTCACCAATCCGCTATTGAGTTTCAGCGATGCACAGCAAAGAACGGATAAAAAGCAGTTTATCACCCGTTGGCGTATGGAACCCAAACCGGAAGACCGGGAGGCTTACCTGAAAGGAAAGGTGGTAGAACCCGCCAAACCAATCGTATTCTATATTGACAATTCCACACCTTATCAATGGCGCAAATATATAAAAAGAGGTATTGAAGACTGGCAGATCGCTTTTGAAAAAGCCGGATTCAAGAATGCAATCATCGCCATTGAAGTTACCGATAGTATGGAAATAGATATGGATGACGTGAACTATTCCGTACTGACCTACGCAGCTTCAGAAAAGAAGAATGCGATGGGACCTTCTTTGTTAGACCCCCGTTCCGGAGAGATTCTGGAAGCAGACATCATGTGGTGGCACAATGTGCTCTCTATGGTAAGCGAATGGATTACAGTACAGACCGGAACTGTTTGCCCGGAAGCACGCAGCGTGCAGTTGCCGGATTCACTATTGGGTGATGCTATCCGCTTTGTTGCCTGCCACGAGGTAGGGCACTCTTTGGGATTGCGTCACAACATGATGGGATCGGCAGCGTTCCCAACTGATTCCTTACGTTCCGCAACGTTCACTTCCCGATTAAATTCCACCGCTTCTTCTATTATGGACTATGCCCGCTTCAACTACATAGCCCAACCGGGAGATGGCGTGAAGGTTCTTTCCCCGCATATCGGTCCTTACGATATCTTTGCCATCGAATATGGATATCGCTGGTACGGAAAAAATAGTCCGGAAGAAGAAAAAGATATCTTATTTGATTTCCTGAGCAAGCATACCGACCGTCTTTATAAATATAGTGAAGCACAGGATGTACGTGATGCCGTTGATCCACGTGCACAGAATGAAGATTTAGGCGATGATCCCGTACGTTCTTCCTTACTTGGCATTGACAACCTGAAACGCATCGTTCCGCAAATCCTTCAATGGACTACTACCGGAGAAAAAGGGCAGACTTACGAAGAAGCCTCACGCCTCTATTACGCAATTATCAATCAATGGAACAACTATCTGTATCACGTACTGGCCAACATTGGTGGCATCTATATCGAAAATACAGTCATAGGAGATGGTGTACAGACCTACACATTCGTTGAGAAAGAGAAGCAACAGGCTTCCTTGAAGTTTCTGACAGATGAAGTACTGACTTATCCTAAATGGTTGTTCGATACGGAAGTAGGAAAATATACCTATTTGCTCCGTAACACCCCGGTTGGACAACAAGAAAACGCCCCGACGCAGATACTGAAGAATGCACAAGCCTACATCCTTTGGGACTTGCTTGGCAACACCCGTCTGATGCGTATGATTGAAAATGAATCAGTCAATGGAAAAAAAGCGTTTACCGTAGTGGAACTAATGGACGGACTCCACAAGAATATTTTCGGCATTACCGAACGAGGAGGTATTCCCAATGTGATGGAACGCTCTTTGCAAAAAAACTTTCTGGATGCATTACTCACAGCTGCCGCAGAGCCCGAAGCTGTGAAAATCAATAAAAAGATTGCAGACGATCATTTCTTGCTCGATCATGCCACTCCTTTCTGCAGCTGCTATGCGGCCGAACAACGTTCGCTCCGACAGGAAGATAAAATGGGAGCTCACCGAGTTCTCAACTTCTACGGCAGCCAACTGAATCGTATCTCGGATGCAATATCCGTGAAACGCGGAGAGTTACTGCGGATTAAGAAATTATTGCAGAGCCGCCTCGGAACGTCTGATACAGCAACACGTTATCATTACGAAGATATGATTTTACGTATCAATACAGCTTTAGGTATTAAATAATTCGATTCAATCACTTACGTTTATTTACAATTAATGAATAAAAAACATCTTTGCATTATTATATGCTTCCTTGTTAACGCACTGGCAATGGCCAGTGCGGCTAATCGCACTATCACCGGGGTAGTAATCTCCGGTGAAGATAACGAACCGTTGATTGGTGCTTCGGTCTACGTTCATACGGATGAACTGAAAAAGGCAGGAGCATCCCAGACATCGCTAGGTACTATTACAGATATCGATGGTAAATTCTCTCTTTCCGTTCCGGATAAAGTAACCCGTATTCATTGTAGCTACATCGGATTTGAAGAACAAGTTATAGTTCTTCAGGGCGACAAAAAAAGCTACCGAATCGTACTTCAAACTTCAGCACATACATTGGGAGATGTAGTTGTAACAGGATATCAAACCCTAGAACGTAGAAAATTAACAGCTGCGATCTCTAAAGTTGAAGTTTCGGATGCTATGGTAGGTGCTGCAAAAAGTATTGACCAGGCGCTGACAGGTCAAATAGCCGGTGTATCCGTAACAAACACTTCCGGTGCACCAGGATCACCTGCCAAAATTCGTATTCGTGGTACTGCATCAATGAACGGAACACAAGACCCATTGTGGGTACTGGATGGAATTCCTCTGGAAGGAACAGATATTCCCAAAATGGACAATAAATCTTCTGATAATGATATTGTCAACATCGGTCAATCATCAATCGCCGGATTAAGTCCAAACGATATCGAAAGCATTACCATACTGAAAGATGCAGCAGCAACCGCCATTTATGGTGCTCGCGCTGCTAATGGTGTAATTGTAGTTACTACAAAAAGAGGTAAAACAGGAAAGCCTGTTGTCAATTTTAATACAAAATTAACCTATACTCCTAATTTGGAGACCTCCCGCCTTAATCTCCTAAATTCTGAGGAAAAAGTAAACTTGGAACTTCAAATGATGAAAGAAGCACCTTTCAATAAATGGGGATTTTATCCGATACCTGTATATTCAGAAAAAGGAGGAGTAGCCGCTATATTAAAACAATACAATCTAATGGATATTTATCGGGAGAAAGGCTGGGAAGGGCTTACTTCTGAAGCTCAAAACGCAATCAACCGCTTAAAAAGTATTAATACTGATTGGAATGATATACTATTCAGAGATGCCATTACTCAAGAATATAATATCAGCATTTCCGGAGGTAGCGAAAAGGTGACTTATTATAACTCCCTTGGCTACACTCTCGAAAACGGGAATATTCCGGGAGTAAGCTTAAGTCGTTTTAATCTGACGAGCAAAACCTCTTATCAGATCAATAAATTACTGAAAGTAGGTGTTTCTATTTTTGCAAATAGACGTAAAAACACCACCTTTCTGACAGATACCTATGGGCTTACTAATCCTGTCTATTATTCCCGTATTGCCAATCCTTATTTCGAACCATTCGACAATAATAACAATTACTTGTATGATTATGATGTCGTAACAGGTAGCATGCCCGATCTTTTACAAGGATATAATATTCTGGAAGAACGTGAAAATACCAGTAATAAATCAATTACTACCGCTATTAATAGTATTTTCGATATAGAACTTCGCTTTAACGACCAATGGAAAGTTACTTCACAAGTCGGTGTACAATGGGATCAACTATCCCGGGAAGAATATGCCGGTACTAACAGTTTCAATCTGCGTAACCAACGTGAAAACTCTGCATATTACAAAGGAAACGACCGTATATATCTCATACCGGAAGGCGGGATGCTCAAATCGACCAATTCTACGACTTCCCAAATTACATGGAAAGTTCAGGGCGAATACAAGAACACATTCAATGACATCCACAACATACAAATAATGGCGGGATCAGAAATCCGTAAAAATTGGTACGAGAATCAAGCATCTACCGGATATGGATATGACCCCAAAACATTAACGTTCAAAAACCTGGAATTCAGAGATTCCAAACAAGCCAATGAATGGAAACTAAAGACTAAAAGTTTTAAGGAAAATGCTTTTGCGTCTTTCTACGCCAATGGTTCTTACACACTGATGGATCGCTACACTCTGGGAGGTAGCGTCCGCATGGATGGCTCCGATCTCTTCGGTGTAGATAAAAAATATCGTTATTTACCTATTTACTCAGTCAGTGGACTGTGGCGTATCTCAAACGAACCGTTAATTAATCAGTTCAAATGGATTGATAACCTTGCTCTCCGTTTGTCTTATGGTTTACAAGGGAACATTGACAAAAACACTTCACCCTTTATCGTTGGTACTTATGGAAATATAAGTATCTTGCCCGGTTCAAATGAAGAGAGCATCACTATCAATAGTGCTCCGAACAGTAAATTACGCTGGGAAAAAACAGCCTCTTATAATACCGGAATAGATTTCTCTGTATTTAATCAGGCTATCAACCTAAGTGTAGACTATTATTACAGAAAAGGCACCGATCTCATTGGTAACAAAATGCTACCATTGGAAAATGGATTTACCAGTATGGCTGTCAACTGGGCAAGTATGAAGAATCAAGGTATCGAAATAAACTTGCAAACACGTAACATTGCAACTAAAGATTTCTCATGGTATACTTCATTTAACTTTGCATACAACCAAAATAAGGTTTTGAAAGTGATGACTGAAAAGGATCAAGTAACTCCAAGTCTGGAAGGGTATCCGGTTGGCGCTATTTTCACCCTAAAAACCAAAGGGATAAAATCAGAGACAGGACAGATATACATTGAAAATAAAGATGGAGAAGCTGTCACTATTGAGGAACTATTCCAAATGGCAGACAAAGGAAATTTAGACGGAGAATACAGCATTGGCGTAGATAAAGAAACAGAGAGAGGTTTTTATAGTTATGCCGGAACGTCCGATGCTCCCTACACCGGAGGATTCATGAATACATTTAATTACCGTAACTGGGAACTGAACTTAAATTTCTCTTATAACTTAGGTGCACATGTAAAAACAGATCCTACTTATTACATAGCAGATCCCGATCCGGGACGCAATATGAATAGGGATATATTAGATAGATGGACACCAGAAAATAAAAATGGAAAGTTTCCTGCATTAACTAGCCTAAATACTAATCCGGCTGACTATTATTTATTCAGCACTCGGAGAGATCTCTACAAATCGCTGGATATATGGGTCAAAAAGTTAAGTTACATACGTTTACAGAACATACGCCTGGCCTATCATTTTCCTTCCGAGTGGCTGCATAAACTAAACATCGGTGGAGCAACTGTAGGTTTGGAAGCACGAAATCTCTTTGTTTTTGGTTCCAGTTACAAAAACTACATGGATCCGGAGTCAATGAGCAATCTTTATTCAACGCCGGTTCCTAAATCAGTTACTTTCAATCTAAGTCTTAACTTTTAAACAAGAAAAATATATATGATCAAAAAAATATATTTCATAATGGTTGTCATAGGAAGCATCCTGCTATCTTCATGTGACAGCTACCTGGATATTCAACCTGTAGGACAAGTAATCCCTACTACACTAACAGAATATCGTGCTTTACTGACTACCGCTTACGGACTAAAACTCATCGACAAATCCGTCACTGAATTTCGCACAGACATAGCTATGGTAACAGATAACAGTAATTCTCAAAATTTCTACTCAGAGATTGAAAAGTGGAATGATATGAGTCCCAAAGATGGAACCCGGGAATTTGGCTGGGCAGTATATTATAGTGTGATTTATTATGCAAATGCTATAATAGCAAATAAAGATAATATAAAAGAAGGCAGTCAGGAAGACATTGATCAACTCGTTGGAGAAGCTTATTTATTAAGAGGTTACATGCACTTTATTCTTGCTAACCTATATGGACAACCTTATACTAAAGAGGGAGCACCAGAGACCAAATCCATTCCCATAAAATGGGACCTTGATCTAGAAGTGGTACTGCCACGAAACACCGTAAAAGAGGTCTATACTGCTATTCTATCCGACATAGAATCGGCCCGCGGCTTAATGCATCAAAAAGAATGGGAAGCCGTATATGCTTACCGCTTCTCCACCCTATCTGTGGATGCAATGGAATCACGTGTACGCCTGTACATGGGAAACTGGAAAGAAGCCTATGATGCGGCAGAACGCATATTAGTTCAAAAATCCACATTAGAAGACCTCAATGATCCGGAAGCCAAACTTCCCAATAATTATACATCAGCAGAAATGATTACTGCTTATGAGTTTTTCAATGATGACGTTACTTCAGCATCCATATTGATACCTGCGTTCATGGAAAAATATGATGCTAATAAGGATCTCCGCCGGAACAAATACTATAGTTTAAGTGGAGATAAGTACATCTCGAAAAAAAGCGGAAAAGCAGAGCATAACTGTACTTTCCGTACAGGAGAAATTTATTTAAACGCTGCCGAAGCAGCTGCACAAATGAATAAATTGCCCGAAGCTCGTACCCGCCTGCTACAATTGATGGAAAAGCGATACACTCCGGAAGGTTATGCAGAAAAGAAAAAAGCTGTGGACGCTATGAATCAAGTAGATTTAATTAAAGAAATTCTGGAAGAACGGGCTCTTGAACTTGCTTTCGAAGGTCATCGTTGGTTCGATCTACGTCGTACCACCCGTCCACGAATTGAAAAAGTGTTGAACGGACAAGCTTATCTATTAGAACAAGATGATTCACGTTATACACTACGCATTCCACAAAGTGCTATTGCTGCAAATCCGGGTTTATTAAATTGACCGAATTATATATAAGCATTCTGCTCTTAAACATCCCCTTGCGAATAACAACGTAAGGGGATTTTTCGTACATTGGTCCATGTTAAACCTTTAATATATAACAATATGATCATCGGAGTACCCAAAGAAATCAAGAACAACGAGAACCGGGTAGGCATGACACCTTCCGGAGTTGCCGAAGTTGTGAAGCAAGGTCACCAAGTATATATCCAGCATACGGCAGGTATCAATAGTGGTTTTCCGGATGAAGCATATCTGTCCGTCGGTGCACAGGTGCTTCCGACAATAGAAGATGTCTATGCCACAGCAGATATGATTGTAAAGGTTAAAGAGCCTATCGCGCCCGAATACCATCTGATCAGAAAAGAACAGTTATTGTTCACTTACTTCCATTTTGCTTCCGATAAGGAACTGACTCTTGCCATGATTGACAATAAGTCGATCTGTCTGGCATACGAAACCGTAGAAAAGGAAGACCATTCATTACCCCTGCTTATCCCTATGAGTGAGGTAGCCGGACGCATGTCCATTCAGGAAGGAGCACGCTTTTTGGAAAAGCCGCAAGGAGGAAAAGGTATCCTTCTGGGAGGAGTCCCCGGTGTGAAGCCTGCCAAAGTATTGATTCTCGGAGGCGGTATTGTCGGAAGTAATGCAGCGCAGATGGCTGCGGGAATGGGTGCGGATGTTACAGTTGCAGATATTAATCTGTCACGCCTGCGCTATCTCAGCGAGACATTACCGAAAAATGTCAAGACGCTGTACGCATCCGAATTAAGGATAAAAAAGGAATTGCCGGATGTTGATCTGGTCATCGGTTCCGTGCTGATTCCGGGGGATAAAGCGCCTCATCTGATTACCCGAAATATGCTTGCAATGATGCAGCCCGGTACGGTACTTGTGGATGTAGCAATAGATCAGGGAGGATGTTTCGAAACGTCACACCCCACGACCCACAGTGCGCCTACCTATGTGATAGACGGTATCGTTCATTATGCCGTAGCCAATATTCCGGGAGCTGTACCTTATACTTCTACGCTGGCTTTGACCAATGCTACTCTCCCTTATGTCATTGCTTTAGCAAATAAAGGATGGAAAAAAGCTTGTAAAGATGACCCGGCACTAGCACTCGGCTTGAATGTAGTGGAAGGAAAAGTGGTATATAAAGCAGTAGCGGATGTATTCGATCTAAAATATGAAAATATAAACCTATAAATTGATTAATCAGCCAACTTTCTGAAGTAGTAAAGTTCTGAAGTAGTCAGGTTTTTCCAAACCCACTACTTCGGAACTTGTTTTTTTACCAATATTTCTTCTCCGCTGCCCGCTGCATAGCCTCCACCAATTCATTCATGACTTCCGCTACTGACTGCTGACGGGAAACAATAGCCGACACCTGCCCTATCTCCAGTTCGCCTTCTTCCAGATCCCCTTCAAAGATACCTTTCTTCGCACGACCTCTCCCAAGAAGAGTCCGCAATTCTTCGGCAGAAGCACCGCCATCCTCAGCCCTCTCCACAGCATCCCGGAAATTATTCCGTACCAAACGTGTCGGAGCCAGTTTCTTCAATAATAATTTAGTATCTCCTTCTCCCAAACCCAGACAATATTCTTTGAAGACCGGGCTGGCTGAACTTTCATCCGTCAACGCAAAACGAGTACCGATTTGTACCCCTTCTGCTCCCAGCACCATGGCAGCAAAGATACCTTCTCCCGTACCGATACCTCCTGCAGCGATCAAAGGCAAAGTGGTCGCATTGCGTACTGCAGGAATCAAGCAGAAAGTGGTAGTTTCCTCACGCCCGTTATGTCCGCCGGCTTCGAAACCTTCAGCGACTACCGCATCTACTCCCGCCTCTTCACACTTCATCGCGAAACGGGAAGAGGAAACGACATGAGCCACGATAATACCACGTTCGTGCAGCCATCCGGTCCATGCTTTAGGATTTCCGGCAGAAGTGAAAACGATCTTGACGCCCTCTTCGGCAACAATCGCCATGATTTCTTCAATCTGAGGATACATCAAGGGAATATTGACTCCAAAGGGACGGTCTGTAGCCGCACGGCATTTCCGGATATGTTCACGAAGAGTCTCCGGATGCATAGAGCCTGCGCCAAGCAGTCCCAATCCTCCCGCATTACTTACTGCGGAAGCCAGACGCCATCCGCTACACCACACCATGCCACCTTGAATAATAGGATACTGAATACCGAAAAGAGAAGTAATTCTGTTCATAAATTAATCGTTTTTCAATGTGCTAATCTGATAACATGAAACATGAGACATGTCCATATTTAATAAAACAGTTTCAGCGGGCAATCTGTTCAATGGGGCGATTGATCAGTACAGTCGTCGAATCGCCATAGGTTCTCAACACTTCCAACGTACGCTCCCGACGTTCTTTTCCTTTTTTATCCCAGAAGTTTTTGGTAAAAACCGCCATCAGATCAAGTCCTCCGATAGTTCCTCCATTGATGTACACGCCGCTGCCTCCAAACAAAGGAATCGGGCTATCCATCACTACCGAATTAACCATCATTCCATTCGCCCGTTCGCTCAACTGACGGAAACGTACCCCGCTCGCCCGTATCTCCTCCAATGATTTGCGGACTCCTCCCGCCATCGGATTATGCGCCCAGTTGCTGTACGACCTTTGATGACGCATTTCGTAATGCGGATCTCCACGCCAGGTATTCTTATCCATTCTTATTTTCTTCTGAAAAACGGGGTCCCAATTACAAGGAGTATTTGCCTTATAGGGCATCAGACTCAATACCACTTTCGGTTTAGGCAATGCTTCGGGAAGCGACTCATCGGGCAGCATCCACTTCTTTTCCACCGACATGCGGGGAGTACCGACAGCGCTGCCGAAATCAATCTGCCTGACTGCATCCTGATTCAAATTCAGCTCCTGATCACTGTCCAGCAACTTTCTCAGACGCAAGGAATCCTCCTTCGTCCATTCCTGCGCATGTACAAGCAAAGCTGTCAGGCACAGTGTCATAGCTGTTATCAAACGTTTTATCAATTCACTCATCTTTCTACCTCTGTTTTCTATATTCCTCAAGTACCCCCATCACGCATGAGCGCATTCGTTTCCTTTTGGGCATAGCACGCCCCTGTCGGCAGTACAAAGACTGCTGATACAAATAAACGTTGCCTCATGTTTTTTAGTTTTTATGTCCCGAAGGATTTTTCTTTTTTTACCACCATCGGTATCCTGAGCCACAAAGCGGCTCGTCATAGCACGGATCAATCGTCCAGGTCGTCTTCGGATATTTCCGCCCTTCCCACCATCGACGATAGCAGGCTGCCGCGTCGAGCACTTCGTCGTCGGTCAGGAAATAGATGGCTTCGTAATTTTCGGCATTCGCCAGTACCATCCTGCAACCTAACGACGGGGCTGTTCCCTGACGGATCGATTCTATCACCCAAAGCATACATTCACCTAAACGGATTTTACCGTTATTCGTATTGTAGACTGACGGGAAAGAAGGAATAATAGTCAGATCTTCCGCATATTTCAATAGTTCGGGAATGTCCTCTTCAGTGAAATGAGGAACTTCCACGACCCCTTTTTCATTCTTCATATTATAGGTACCCGCTTTCAGCTGTTTCACAAAAACGGTTACATCGGGATTCTCATAGTCCATTTCTTCGCTGCTGCATCCCACCAGGGATACCATCAGGCTAACAGCCATCCACAGCATCATAAGTGTTTTTTTCATTTTCATAAGGATTAATACGTCATGCGAAGTCCGCAAAGTAAATTAAAATTAGTCGGCCGTTTCGTGCGTACCGTAGCCAGTTTCGAATCCGTCTTGAAATGATGGGAAACACCCGGCTCGGCAAAAACCGCCAATCGGTCATTAATTTTGTAAGTGATTCCGATACCGGCAGTAACTGCCAGTTGGATAGGTTCTTCTTTAAAACTGTTGTCCGGCGCACCGGCTATACATTTGTCCGCCACTCCGCCTACCGTAGCGTAGAGGTCGATTTTCTTTGTATCCATCAAGGTAATATTCGCTTTCAACGGGATGCCCAGATAATGCAGGTGCTGTCCTTCCGAGCGCAGATTCGAATAAAGCAGTCCGGTCTCTATTCCGAGATAGTCATTCAGTTTCCTCTCTACAGTGACTCCTGCGGAGATCGGCATCTTGTAGGCACCGTCCTCTGCCGGAAGTGCCGTCCCCATCTGCGCTTTCAGAGCCCAGCGATGTTTTTTTACGTTTTCCACCGGAGCAGGTGTACCGGTAGTATATTTTTCTTCTTGTGCGGCGGATGGTTCTGTGTTACCATTATTCGCCTGCCAATAACCGTTGCGACCTTGGTTGCCATATCGGTTGCCATTTCCCGTGGTGGTAGTTGCCGAGAAAGAGAAAGACATGGAGAAGGAAATGGAAACCGAGTCTCCCTCTTCCGGATACTGCGATAATAATCCGAATGATTTAGGTGCCGGTTTCGGCAATACAGGTTCCATTGCCGTCGGCAACTGATTAGCGCGTACACCATCTCCATCCATTCTTCCGCTGTTCGCCACCACGATTTTGGTAAACGCCTCCTCCATCTCTTCTTTCGGAGAGAGATACCAGAAAGTAGCTGAGGATGCAGCCAATACCAGCAACACAGATGCTGCCGCTGCCACACGGAAGAATATCAACCGACGGCGATGCTGGCAAGCCACAGGGATATCCTGCGAAAGCTCTTCCCAAAAGCCATCCCGAACAGTCATCCCGGCATCAGCGAGACGAGTGCGAAACAGATCGGTTATTTCATCATTTTCTTTCTTCATGATTTCTATATTCTTTTATTCTTTTTGCTAACAAATACTTGGCTCTGTGTAACTGCGAAGTAGACGAATGTTCTTTAATGTGAAGCATCCCGGCTATCTCCTTGTGCGATTTCTCTTCAAACACATAAAGGTTGAAAACGGTTCGGCAACCATCCGGCAATTCGGCGACAAACGCCATTAATTGTTCTTCGGAGATCCCTGCTCCTCCTCCCGACGACGAAATATCCGGTATGTCGGGAAGCTGCTCTTCATGCACTACCAACTGATTGACTCGTTTCTCCCGTCTCAGATAGTCCAGTGACTGTGTCACCATCACCCGTGTGATCCACGTACAAAGCGAGGATTCACCCCGGAACGAGAAGTTGGTAAAAATCTTGATGAAACCGTCATGCAGTACATCGTGCGCCGCATCCATATCGCCCGTATAGCGGTAGCATACCGCCAACATTTGTTTGGCATAGAGGGTGTAAAGTTCCTTTCGGGCTGAATCCTGTCCTGCCCGACAGCCCTTTATCAGTTCTATCTCGTTTTCCAATGCCAATTGTCTTTTTTAAATCGAACGTATGTCTGCGCCGTTTTTATCCTTTAGACGCAAGTATTTGAGGAATGCTGCAAAGAGTTTTGCTAAAAGAAGTTAAAGAAATGATGATTCGTAAATAATAAACGGTGAACAGCTGCAGCACGATAGCAACAGCACTGTTCACCGTTTATTTATTATCAGTTCATCACTTATAGATTCAGCATGCTTTGAAACTCATGTCAAGTCCTTTCACCGAATGAGTCAGAGCTCCTACAGAGATAAAGTCTACGCCACATTCGGCATAGTCGCGAAGGGTATCGAAAGTGATACCGCCGGAAGATTCTGTTTCGTATTTGCCGGCTACCATATCGACTGCCTTCTTAGTCATTTCGGGTGTAAAGTTGTCGAACATGATGCGGTCTACGCCACCCAAGTCAAGCACTTGCTGCAATTCGTCGAAGTTGCGTACTTCGATTTCAATCTTCAGGTCCTTGCCCTTTTCCTTGCAGTAATCCTTGGCACGGTTGATCGCTTTGTCGATGCCTCCGGCAAAATCCACGTGATTGTCTTTCAGCAGAATCATGTCGAACAGACCGATACGATGGTTTACACCGCCACCGATTTTGACTGCCATCTTTTCGAGGATACGCATTCCCGGAGTTGTCTTGCGGGTATCCAGCACGCGGGTGTGAGTGCCTTCCAGTTGTCTGGCATACTTGCGGGTCATGGTTGCGATACCGCTCATACGCTGCATGACGTTCAGCATCAGGCGTTCGGTCTGGAGCAAGGATTGTACTTTTCCTTCTACGATCATGGCTACGTCGCCCGGTTTCACTTCAGTGCCGTCATTGATAAACACTTCCACTTTCATGGACGGGTCGAAACGGTTGAAGATTTCTTTGGCAACTTCGATTCCGGCCAGTACACCGGCTTCTTTGATCAGTAGTTTTGATTTTCCCATTGCAGTAGCGGGAATACACGAAAGGGTGGTATGGTCACCATCACCTATATCTTCTGCAAAAGCAAGATCGATCAGTTTGTCGATCAGTTCTTTTTCCTTATTCATTGATCTTGTCAATTCTTATTTGGTGTATTAAATATTGAGTCTGCACTTTTTTCAGGAAGCAGTTCACACGGAATTTTCCTTTTGTAGTCGTCAGCGTACCTATGACAAAACTGGATTCATCCCGTTTTCCCTGATGATTCACGTCAAATGCGCTGACCTTGTTTTCCGTGAAAAACTCTTGCATCATTGCTGTTGCTTTCTTCTTGTCAACGTTTGCCGAGCTGCCTTGGAGAACAAGGTTTACCTTGTCTCCCATATACTTACTCAGTTCCTGCGAGCTTCCCCGCTTAAATGCCGTAATCACTCCTGCCGGTATCTCCTGCGCCATCAGCAATGAGACAGAAAGAAGCAAAGAGGCCATTCCTAAAAGCACTCGTTTCTTCATAAATCCAAGCTTTTGGGTTGAAGTTTAAAGGCTTAAACTTTCAACTAATGATAGGCAAAGGTAAGCATTAATTGCAGAATAACATAAAAAATGCCTATTTTTGTGCTCGAATCAGAATATCAGACGCATGAAAACAACTTTGCTCGTCGTTGGACGAACCGTAGAACAACACTATATTACAGCTATTAATGACTATATTCAGCGTACCAAACGCTTCATCACTTTTGATATGGAAGTGATCCCCGAACTGAAGAACACCAAGAGCCTTTCGATGGAACAGCAGAAGGAGAAAGAAGGGGAACTGATATTGAAAGCGTTGCAACCGGGGGATGTGATCGTACTGCTTGATGAGCACGGGAAGGAAATGCGTTCACTCGAATTTGCCGATTACATGAAGCGGAAGATGAATACGGTGAATAAGCGGTTGGTATTTGTCATCGGTGGTCCTTACGGATTTTCGGAGAAGGTGTATCAGGTAGCTAATGAAAAGATTTCAATGTCGAAGATGACGTTTTCACATCAGATGATACGGCTGATCTTCGTGGAACAGATTTATCGGGCGATGACGATATTGAATGGAGGGCCGTATCATCATGAATAACATGCCTCCATTCAACAGCAAACTCTCCTTATCCTGCTGAGTTTTCCGCTAAATATAATTTATCAAATACGGTCCGCAGTTCCTCCTCATTCTTCATCAACTGACGCAACTCCGCCAACCGTCCGGCATTATCAGACTGGGGTATCCATAACTTCAGATACCCTCCTTCTGCATATTTATCGGCAAGATGTTTCCGGAAGCGTTCATACTGCTGCTCTTTATCCATCTCCGGATAATGAGACAAACCATACTGTACGGTACGCCGCAGTGTTACTTCCGGATCAATAATCCGGTCTGCCTCAGCCACTATTTTCCCGTAGATACTTCGCGGAGCATCTCGGTTGGAGGCACGATGATCCTCTATCGCTTCCTTCATCTGCAGCATTTGTTCATCGGTAAACCACTGACGCAAAGTTTCATCCGCCAACAATATTTTGCCCGAAACGATATGATGAAATTCACGTCCCTCGCATAAACCCAAGTCGTGATAAGCGGCAACCGTATAAACCATTGCAGAATCGACTTCATAATGAAGAGCCAGCTTCAGACTTTCTTCGATCACTTTTTCTGCATGGTCTATCTGGTGCGCCTTATCAAAGCCGGCATATTGCGGGATAATCCTTTCCTGCACGTATCTCTGCAATTCAGTAGGTATATTATGAGTCATATTCTGCTCGTATTATTATTTTTATATCTGGTTATTCCCGATTCATCAACCGGTGCTCTGCCATCTGTTCGAACTTCGTTCCCGGACGGCCATAATTGGCATACGGATAAATCGAAATACCGCCACGTGGAGTAAAGATACCCGTAACCTCGATATATTTGGGATTCATCAGTTTTATCAAATCTTTCATGATGATGTTCACACAGTCTTCATGAAATGCACCATGATTACGGAAGCTGAACAGATAAAGTTTCAAACTCTTGCTTTCCACCATCTTAATGTCGGGGATGTAGCTGATACGTATTTCTGCAAAGTCAGGTTGTCCGGTTATGGGGCACAGGCTTGTAAATTCGGGACAGTTGAAACGTACCCAGTAGTCATTTTCCGGATGCTTATTATCGAAAGCCTCCAATACTTCAGGAGCATAGTCTTGTTTATACTCCGTTTTTCTTCCTAATAAGGAAAGTTGGTCTTTTAATTCAGCCATTGTTTAATATAGTTTTAAACTCTCTTCATATAGAAAAAAACGCAAAACATCTTTCACCTGTCACCATATTCTCTGAAACGGCTTATCCATCGATGGTTCAGCGGTGAAAGATTGATTATTGCAATCTTTCACCGATCTTTCATCTTTCACCATCCGGTATTCCTATTATCATCCGGTACTCCTATTATCAAAACGACCGTTGCTTTTAGTCGTTTCCTATAAAGGAATGAAGTGTTTCACTATGATGGAACTCTAGTTTCAAAGCCTTGAAACTAAAAGTTTCGAGCGTATGAAACTATGGTTTCAAGTAATAGAAACTAAAGTTTCAAGCCTATGGAACTAAGGTTTCAAACCTATGGAACCAAAGTTTCAACCGCTTGAAACTTCTTGAAACAACCGGCAATGCCTTCTTTACCCTTGCACATCCCGAAATGAAACGAACACCAATAATAGAATGGCAAGCAGCTGTCAGCAACAATAAAGGTGACAATAAAAAAGCATTCATCGGTTATTATCACCCTATTATCACCATCTATTATCACCCTTTATTCATTCGTAATCAAGGAGTTAATCTTCAAAAGTGACAAGTGACAATAAAAAACACGTTTTTAGTCTCTATGTAGAGATATTATTGATTCTTCTTTTTTAAATACTTCTCCAGACCCTCACGACGCAGCGTACAGGCGGGACAATGCCCGCAACCATCCCCCTGAATGCCATTATAGCATGTCAAAGTCTCGTTACGGATCAAATCCAGTACTCCCAATTCATCTGCCAAAGCCCAAGTTTCTGCTTTATCAATCCACATCAGAGGGGTATGAATCACGAATTGTTCATCCATTGCCAGGTTTAATGTCACATTCAAAGACTTAATAAACGCGTCCCGGCAATCGGGATATCCGCTAAAGTCAGTCTGAGAAACTCCCGTCACCAAATGGTTGATGCCACGTTCGCGGGCATATACCGCAGCAATACTCAGGAAAAACAGATTACGTCCCGGAACAAAAGTATTGGGGACGCTGCCTGCGGGCTTTTCCTGATCCATTACCATCGTGGTGTCAGTCAACGAATTATGTCCCAATGTTCCTATGAAAGACACATCCATCACATCAAATTCCACTTCTGCCTTTCGGGCTATTTCTCTGGCGAGTTCCACTTCTTTCTGGTGCTTCTGACCATAAAGGAAACTCAAAGCGTACACTTTTTTAAAGTTGCGTTTCGCCCAAAAGAGGCAAGTGGTAGAATCCTGTCCGCCACTGAACACAACCAATGCAGTCTCTCTGTTCATCATAAAATTCTCTTTATATTCTCAGCCCTCGAAGCAGGCCGGAAGAAGTCGTTTCATTAAATATCTTTGACTTTCAGTACGTTATAAGAAATATTAGTATCGTACACGTCACTGCCGTCTACCTTCTTAATCACTTTCACCACACGGATAGTCACCGGCAGGATGATTACTTCGTACATCGATTTCAGGACAATCTGAAGTCCCATCATGATAAGCAGTTCTTTCCAGGCAATGATGCCTCCGAAAGCTATCGGGAAGAAAATCAACGAATCGGCAGTCTCGCCGACAATCGTTGAGAGAATAGCCCGGGCAGAGAAGTTCCGCCCCTGACTGGCAATCTTCATCTTACTCATCACATACGCATTCAGGAATGAACCGACAAGGAAAGCCATCAAACTGGCTGCTACGATGCGGGGAGCCATACCGAATACAAAATCGAAATGCTCTTCGCCTTCCCAGAACGGAGCAGCAGGTATCGCAACAGCTATCAAGCCAAGCCCTACCACAAAGAAGTTCATGGCAAAACCACTCCAGATAATAAGACGTGCTTTCTTGAATCCCCAAACTTCGGCGATACAATCATTAATGATATAAGAAATAGGAAAAACCAATAATCCGGCTGTGACAGTCAGGCTGCCGACCTGAATTACTTTCGTTTCAAGAAGATTGGCTGCAATGAGGCATACATTGAAGAGAATGCCCAGCAACATAAAAGGTACTGATACTTTTTCTTTCATAACTCCTGTTTTTTACGTGGTGTTCTAGAATACACGACCGCTATTCACGGCATCATACATCTTTTTACTTGTTTCGGGGTGCAAAGGTAGAAGAAAAAAGCGAGAAGGCAAAGTTATCCGATAACTTTATTCGGGGCATGAACTACAACCCCGAAAGATACTCCTTCAGCGTCTCCACATATTCCTCCATCGCTTTCCTGCCTCCGGCAGTGATCCGGCAGGCAGTACGCGGCCTTTTGCCTACAAAGCTTTTTTCCACCTCGATATATCCGGCTTCACTCAGCTTATCCAACTGCACACTGAGGTTTCCCGCTGTCGACTGGGTCTTCTCTTTCAAGTAGACGAACTCAGCCTCCTCCACCGTCAGCAGAATCGACATTATAGCCAAGCGAAGCTGTGAATGCAAGATAGGATTCAGTTCTTTAAACATTGCTTCTTCATCTGTTTATTCATAATATGTCCGGGGACAATCATCATCACTATAAAGATGGCAGCAAACACCAGATATACCCCGCTTCCATGAATAAAAAGCATGGAAAAAGAAAGGGCGATACCAGTCATCCCTGCTATACTAAGCGGCTTGTACTTACATACCAACCCCGTAAGAGTAGCCCCCATCCCCATCAATAAGGAAATTACAAACAGAATATCAATACGGACAACAAATGCCATGCAAGACAGACAAAAACCTACTACTCCAAACACAGCCCATATCTGACCAGTCACCCGGTCTATGTAATTTTTTGCTCCCTTATTCTTGTCTTTCCTATTAAAAAAGATAGTCAGCGGTCCGGCAATGACAGGCAAAGCAAACCAGAGAAAATTGATCTGCCACACTCCCGTCTGCAAATAAAAGTACCATACCACAAGTGATATAGCCACAGTAGTATATCCCCATATCAATAATGGGTAGGCTGCATAACGGGCTGTATTGTCCTGCGTCTCCCGAATCATGCGGGCAATCAGTTCCAAACTCTCTTTCTCTGAAATTCTCTTGTCTTCCATATTCTATCAATTTTGTTTCAAAAATAATATTGTTTACGTAATAAACCAAAAATCCTTGTCTATTTTCCTTCGATACGGCTTCTTTCACTTGCCGATTTCTTTTCTACAGTCACCGCACCCGATTTCTTTCCATGATTGAAATTCCAGGTAAATGTGAGTTTCATCAGTCTTCCGCTCGAAGCCAGTTCAAAACGATTTTGAGATGAATAACTCGGTACATTGCTGAAATAAGAATTATATCGGTTGAAGATATTGTCTACCCCCAAAGTAGCTACACAACGCCCGTCTTTCCATTTTTTGCGCAGGTGCAGGTTGAATGTATGACGAGGATCGATCCCGCTATTACCGGAATACAACCGGCTAACTCCATTATATTGTGCTTCCAACGAATAGTCTGACGGTAAAAGGACCGTAGCATTAGCATTGGCGAAATAAAGGAAGTGCCCAAAGTAATCGTCCTCCCGATACATGCGGATATCTTGCCTCACTCCGATAAAGCTGGCATTCAGATTCAGCCAATTGAGCGGCTGCCAGGGAGCAGTGATGGCTACGAACCAATGGTTCTCACGATTGTGATTCTCATTGATGACATATGATATATCCGAATTCTCCGCATCTTCTTTACCAAACTGACGGATCAGATCATGGTGCAAATTGCCGCCAACAGTCAATGTATACCGGAAGTTATAGACCAGCGTAATACTGAATTTATTAATATAAGTAGGACGCAACATCGGGTTGCCTATCAGATAACTGTATTCGGAAGTCTGAATCCGGTTCGGGTTGAGAGCCGAAAAAGTCGGACGTTCTATATAGCGTCCATACTGACCGATAAGCATCCACTTGTGAATTTCATCAAAATAGAAATTTCCATCGATATGTGGAAACCAATCCCAGTATTTTCTCGTCCGACGTTCTGTTTCATTGGAGGTTTGCGTATATTCTCCCCGAAGTCCAATATGAACAGATCCTCTTTTCATATCCAGAGAATAAGTTCCGTATAAAGCACCGATATTCTCGTGATAATCGAGTTCATATCCATAAGCAACATTGGGCTTCCAACTTTCGTCAGGTTCCAGCCCTTCGTAACAGGCATCATCTTTCATTCCCGTATAGGTATATTTCATTCCTATCTGGAAAAACGATTTCTTATGTAACTGTTGTTTCCACGACAGATCGGCAGTTGCGATCTGATAAGTGGCATTAGAGCGGGAACGGTAAACGGTATCTTTATTTAGAGCACCTATCTCCTGAAAAATTTGATACTGATTTCTGCCATGCAGATCTTTAGAGATATAGTCGGTAACAAGCTTCAGCACCGAACCGTCCTTATCCAGTTTATGTATATAGTTGGCAGTAGCTGTATACATATTGTAAGTCTCTTTCTGACGATACACACCCTGACTTTCCATATCCAGCGGTCCTACCGACAGAGTAGAGTAACTCTGAGACGGCCAGATGTATCCGCGACGAACATACTCCAGCTCTACTCCCAGACTATTGGAAGAGTCCATCGTATAAACTGTTCCCATCCGAATCGTCCCGTAACGCGAAGGCTGCTTCATACGGGTCAGACTGGAAAAACCTTTATCTCCCGCTACATAATCACGGGTAACGTACAAATCTCCTTTATTCTGAGGAACCAAAGTACCGGAAGCAAATCCATAGGTATCCCACTTCCCACTATGATAATTCAAGCTACCACTAGGCTGATAAGATTGCAAGGAAGAGGCAAAGGAAGCATTCATAGAAAGATTTCCCTGAAATCCTTTGTCCGTATGACGTCTCATTATAATATGTATAGCACCTCCCTGAGCATCGGCATCCTTATCGGCTCCCGCCATTGGAAGCACTTCAACGCGAGCAATATCGTCCGATTTCAAAGAACGGAGATAGCCTATCAGCATCTCTCCGGTAAGTTTTATCTCCCTATTATCTACAAACACCTTCGTGCCGGAAGAACCATTGATGGAAATCCGCTCGTCGGACAACCATACTCCGGGCGCTTGTTGAAGGAGTTCGACTCCGTCTTTGTTCTGTGCAGGAGGGACGGACAGGATAAAACGGTCTGCCTTCCGTTTCACAGGACTTGTCCGTACCACCACTTCCTGCAACGCATAAGTGGAATCTTCTGTCAGAGTATCATTCACAGCCATCGGCCGAGCAGTCGTCGAAGTCTGCCCCCAAGCAGTAACTCCGGTAAAGCCGGCCAATATCAGAAATATCAGGTATCGCATACTGTTAGTCATTTACCGGATAATACATCTTCATTTTAACGGTAGCCGAAGCATCCGCCTCTTTCTTGCATTTTTCCCGGGCATACCCTTCTACCGGTATTCCCTGTTCATTCATGTCCAATTCCCAGTTTCCGTTCTCATCATGGAAAAGAGAGATTAAAAACTTTTCCCATGGAACATCTTTTAGAACAACAGTCACTGTATCTTTAACAGCAGTAGCCATCGCATATACCGGCTTCGATTCCGAATCCTGTTGTGCCATGACCATAATAGCGCCTTTTGCACTACGAATACCCCGCACTTCTACTTTTACTTCTTGTGCAAAAGTAACAACGTGGTAACAAATAATCCCTAAAGCAATGAATAACAAGCGTTTCATCTTTTCCTTTCCTCCAATCAATTAGTTGATATGATTTAATTAGTTTATTTTATAAACCATATATAGATTAAAAAAAGTAAGGAGCTGCGCATCTCTCTTACTCGATGCAAATATAAATAGGTTTATTTTATAAACCAAGTATTTCGGAAGAATATTTCAAATTAAATAAGCCTTCCTGTCATTCGTCGTATTTTGACAGGAAGGCTTCACTTTGACCTTAAAACACATCACTCAATTAGAAAGTTGCATCAGGAGAAGTCTTTCAATTCTTCTTTCAGACGCTTGCGGATAAAGAAAAGTCGGCTCTTTACCGTCCCCATCGGCAATCCTAATTTTTCGGCAATTTCCCTGTATTTAAATCCAGCTACAAACATCTGGAAAGGAACTTTCATATCTTCGGGGATGGAATGGATCACTCTATACAGCTGCTTCATGTCATAAGCAAACTCGAAACGGTCGCCTTCTTCATCTTCTATCAAACTTTGCTGATTGATGGAATAGGTATCATCGATCAAATTCATTTCGCGGACCGTGCGCCGGTAGTTGTTGACAAAGATATTACGCATGATGGTAAACATCCATCCTTTCAGATTCTTGGCATGCGTAAATTTCTCATGATTATCCAATGCCTGCAATACACAATCCTGAACTAAGTCGTTGGCAGAATCACGGTCTGAAGTCAACTTATATGCGAAACGATGCAGGTCTGACTCCATCGCCAATATTCCTTGAGTAAAATCTACTTTTTCCATTCTCGTATTTTATTTATCTAATTAGTACGATACAAAGATCCGCTTTTTTAGAACGATTATAAATAGCAATTCTTCCGATAAGTTTGGCAATTTTTCCTTAGCCCCTCTCAACCATTTCTTTTTTTAGTTGTTCATTGGGCATTCACCTAAAACTTAACTGATAATGAAAACAAGCTTTAAAATGGTAGCTATGCTACTGGGGATCGGAATTTTCCCCGTCTGTGCTCATGCGCAAAAGAAAGTAGTCATCGAGGATGAGGAACCGAATTCCATCATGTTCGTCTCCAGGGACAAGGCCGGAGATGAAATCATCCGAATCATGAACGACCGCTCTCAGATGCGTTTTCACGACCCGAATGCTCCCCGCTTCCTTCTGACGGATCAGAAAGGGAAATTCGCCCTTGGTATCGGCGGCTACGTACGTGCGACGGCAGAGTATGATTTCAACGGCATCGTTGACGATGTGGATTTCTATCCGGCATTGATCGGACAGCCCGGAAAGGGAAATTTTACCAAGAATCAATTTCAGATGGACATCACCACTTCTACCCTATTCCTGAAATTGGTAGGACGAACCAAGCATCTGGGCGACTTCGTGGTGTATACCGCCGGAAACTTCCGTGGAGATGGGAAGACGTTTGAACTTCAAAATGCGTATGCGCAGTTCTTAGGATTTACCATCGGATACAGCTACGGTTCATTCATGGACCTTTCGGCTCTGCCCGCAACAATTGACTTTGCCGGTCCGAACGGTTCCGCTTTCTATCGTACCACTCAACTGAGTTATATGTGCGATAAACTGAAAAACTGGAGATTCGGCGTTGCCATGGAAATGCCTTCGGTAGACGGTACAACGAATAGCGATGTATCTATCAACACGCAACGAATGCCGGATTTTGCAGCTTCTGCACAGTATAACTGGAATAGTAACAGTCATATTAAGTTGGGTGCAATCGTACGCAGCATGACTTATTCAAGTAATGTGCACGACAAGGCTTTTTCGACTACCGGATTTGGCCTGCAAGCATCTACCACCTTTAATGTAACCAAGAAGTGGCAAGTGTTCGGACAGTTTAATTATGGAAAAGGAATTGGTTCTTATCTGAACGACTTAAGTAATCTGAATGTGGACATCGTTCCCGATCCGGATAATGAAGGCAAGATGCAGGTTCTTCCGATGCTGGGCTGGTATGCGGGGTTGCAATATAATATTTGCCCGAATATCTTTGTATCCGGTACATACAGCTTATCCAGACTTTACTCTGAAAACAACTATCCGAGTGATAATCCGGAAGCATACCGAAAAGGACAGTATTTCGTAGCAAATGCTTTCTGGAATGTGACTAGCAATATGCAAGTAGGTGTTGAATATCTGAGAGGATGGCGCACTGATTTCAACTCTTCTACTCGCCATGCCAATCGGCTGAATATGCTGGTACAATATTCTTTCTAATCTATTACATATATAATATTAGGTATATATAATATGAGAAGCCGCCTCTGAACAATGTTCGAGACGGCTTCTTTAATATAAAATCGTAGCGGATTAATATTAGAACTTATAGTTTACACTTACACCAAACACTTTGTTTGTACGACTATAAACATCTTTATCCATTGAAGCCATAGCCCCATCCAAGCCACGTGGATTTTCTTTGGTATAATCGCTGTAGGTAGTCCAGAAATAAGCAACATCTAAACTTAACGCCTTACTAAGATTAATACGACCGCCCAAACCGACTGAATAAGAATCACAAGAGAAACTTGTGTCTGTCTGGAAAGCATCGCTCAATCCATAATCAGTTTTCTGATAACCACCACTGACTGTGAATATTTTGTTTATATCCCATTCTACACCAGCCAGGTATTCGTGTGTTCCATGTTTCAATGTCTTCTGCTTGTTATCAGCCATACCTGCATTCTTGTCATCAAAGAAATGATACTCTACTGAAGCACGAAGAGAAGGCAAGAATTCATAACTTGCTGCTACAGATAACATAGAAGGGAGGTCACTTGGAGTATTCACACCATGCTGATAAGGTGCCATATAGGCAGCAGCAGCATCCGGAAATTCCAATTTATGTGTATTGTTCTCAATATTCATATTAGCTTTGAACTCATACTTCGCAGCCAAATTCAACTTACCGAACTTAGCGTCTACACCGATAATCGGCGTCAATCCCCAACCTGTCTGGTCACAATCCAGTTCAAGCTTCGTATCATTCAGTTTCTGAAGCATAGGTGCAGATTGTTCTTGTGCAATCTGCTGTGCCTGTTCTAAACTCAAATTAGGATTAGCCCCCATAATTTGTTGTACTATAGCAGCACCGATCTGTCCTGCTACTCCTTCTTTCAAGGCAATATTCAGAAAACCTTTATATCCACCTGTAAAGTAATTCATACGGGCACCGGCAAAAACTGAAAAGTGTTCATTAATCTTATAGCTTGCCCCTAACTGCAAACCATAAATATATTGACGACCTTCCATGGCTGAATTGATATTGTACATATTAGGTTTCAACATATCACTTGTAGAATTTACCAAGCCGATAGCAGCTGCATCAAACATAGGCAAACCTGTATTGAAAGAAGCTTTTCCACCACCACCAACGATAGCGAAACTACCGGAAAATGCCCAGTCACCATTCTTATATACAGCATGGACAGAAGGGATAACGGGAGCCGAAGCTTTTCCTTCATAATTGCGCACGGAAGTCTGTCCATCCATAGTCCACAAAGGACTTGTAGCAGCAATATCACGAGTCTGATATGCACTCTGAATAGTCAGTGCTACCTGTAAACCATTTTGGGGAAGGAATGCCAGTCCGGCAGGATTACTATAAACTCCATCAATATCAATGGAAGCGCCGCGGGCTATCATGCGCAAGAAAGCAGCATTCTGATTCGTATTAGTTAGATAATCTCCGGCAAAAGTTGGAATTGAAACGATTAACATTACAAATCCAATCAAGAAATTTTTTCTCATCTAAATCTTTTTTAAATTAATTCGGGCGCAAAGATACAATATTCCTGCATACGCAACACATGTTTGTGCACTTATTTTCGTTTATCCACTCATTTTAATTGAAAACAAAAACTGTTTCTAATGAAACAATTCGCATTCAGAGCAAAGGTAAAGATAAACAAACCACCCTGTTTTTACGTTTATTAATAAGAATAAAAACAGAAAATATTATGGCCTATACAATTGCATTTTTCGGAACAAAGCCTTATGACGAAGCTTCTTTCAACGATAAAAACAAAGAGTTCGGATTTGAATTCCGTTATTATAAAGGACATCTGAATAAGAATAACGTGCTATTGACGCAAGGAGTAGACGCGGTCTGTATCTTTGTCAACGATACGGCCGATGCAGAAGTCATTCATGCTATGGCAGCCAACGGAGTAAAACTGCTGGCACTCCGATGTGCAGGATTCAATAATGTAGACTTGAACGCTGCCGCCACTGCCGGAATCACCGTTGTACGGGTTCCTGCATATTCGCCTTATGCCGTTGCCGAATATACCGTAGCACTCATGCTCTCTCTCAACCGAAAGATTCCACGCGCTTCGTGGCGTACAAAAGACGGAAACTTTTCCCTTCACGGTCTGATGGGATTCGACATGCACGGTAAGACGGCAGGTATCATCGGTACAGGAAAAATCGCCAAAATTCTGATTCATATCTTAAAGGGATTCGGAATGAATATACTGGCTTATGACCTTTATCCCGACTACAACTTTGCCAGGGAAGAACAAATCGTTTATACTTCTTTGGACGAATTGTACCATAGTTCCGACATTATTTCCCTGCATTGCCCGCTTACCGAAGCCACCAAATATCTGATCAATGACTACTCCATCAGCAAAATGAAAGACGGAGTCATGATCATCAATACCGGTCGTGGACAATTGATTCACACCAATGCCCTGATCGAAGGCTTAAAAAACAAGAAAATCGGTTCTGCCGGATTGGATGTGTACGAGGAAGAAAGCGAATATTTCTACGAAGACCAGTCCGACCGCATCATCGACGACGACGTGCTTGCCCGTCTGCTCTCATTTAACAATGTGATTGTCACTTCGCATCAAGCCTTTTTCACACGTGAAGCAATGGGAAATATCGCCATGACCACACTTCAGAATATCAAGGATTTCATCAACCACAAGTCTTTGCTAAATGAAGTGAAGAGATAGAACCTTTACCTGACTTCCCTTGTTACAGAAGTATATAAACAATTAGAAAAGGAGAAAATTATGAAGAAAGTAATACATAAAGCAGATACAAGAGGACATTCCCAATATGACTGGCTGGATAGTTACCATACCTTCAGTTTCGACGAATACTTCGATTCTGACCGTATCAACTTCGGTGCCCTCCGCGTATTGAATGACGACAAAGTCGCCCCCGGAGAAGGGTTCCAAACCCATCCGCATAAAAATATGGAGATTATCTCCATTCCATTGAAAGGACATCTGCAACATGGTGACAGCAAGAAAAACAGCCGTATCATCACTGTCGGAGAGATTCAGACGATGAGTGCCGGAACGGGTATTTTCCACAGTGAAGTGAATGCCAGCCCTGTAGAACCGGTAGAATTCCTGCAAATATGGATTATGCCGAGAGAGCGGAATACACATCCTGTCTACAAGGATTTTAGCATCAAAGAGCTGGAACGACCGAACGAACTGGCAGTGATTGTATCGCCCGACGGCAGTACTCCCGCTTCACTTCTACAAGACACCTGGTTTTCTATCGGAAAGGTGGAAGCCGGAAAGAAACTCGGTTATCACTTGCACCAAAGTCATGGCGGCGTATACATTTTCCTGATTGAAGGAGAAATCGTAGTAGACGGAGAAGTACTGAAACGTCGCGACGGAATGGGCGTCTATGATACGAAAAGTTTCGAACTCGAAACATTGAAGGACTCACATATCTTATTGATAGAAGTACCGATGTAGAAATTTGGAATTAGAAATCATGAATCTTGAATGAATGAAGAATATAGCTGATATCCGGCAAGAATATACCAAAAGCGGGTTAAGGGAAAGCGAACTTCCCTGCGACCCGCTTTCACTTTTCAGCCGCTGGCTACAGGAAGCCATCGACGCAAACGTAGAAGAACCGACCGCCATCATTGTAGGTACCGTATCTCCCGAAGGCAGACCCTCGACCCGTACCGTACTGCTGAAAGGACTGCATGACGGAAAGTTTATCTTCTATACCAACTACGAAAGCCGCAAAGGAAGGCAACTGGCACAAAATCCGTACATTTCACTTTCCTTTGTCTGGCATGAACTTGAAAGGCAAGTACACATCGAAGGTACTGCCGCGAAAGTTTCTCCGGAGGAATCGGACGAATATTTCCGGAAGCGCCCTTATAAAAGCCGCATCGGTGCACGTATTTCTCCACAAAGCCAGCCTATCGCAAGCCGGATGCAACTGATACGCGCTTTCGTCAAAGAAGCTGCCCGATGGCTGGGAAAAGAAGTGGAACGGCCCGACAACTGGGGCGGATATGCCGTCACTCCTACCCGAATGGAGTTTTGGCAAGGACGCCCCAACCGGTTACACGATCGCTTCCTGTATACCCTAAAGACGGATGGAAAATGGGAAATCAATCGACTTTCTCCCTGATTTCACTGATTTTTCTTGCCAACTCCAACTAGAATACGTAATATTGCAACTGTAAAAATAATCAGCTCATGACACTGGATTATATTTATCATAGCGGTTTTGCCATCGAAGCAGAAGGTGTGACCGTCATCATCGATTATTACAAAGATTCTTCGGAAACTGAACATAACCGGGGAATCGTACATGACTACCTCCTGCAAAGACCGGGTAAACTCTATGTATTGGCCACTCACTTTCACCCCGACCACTTCAACCGTGAAATACTGACGTGGAAAGAAGCACGTCCCGACATCCGGTACATTTTCTCCAAAGATATTCTGAAAAGCCATCGTGCAAAGCCCGAAGACGCTACCTATATTAAAAAAGGAGAAACCTACGAAGACGAGACGATCCGCATCGAAGCATTCGGCTCGACCGATGTCGGCAGTTCGTTCCTGATCCATCTGCAAGACTGGAACATCTTCCATGCAGGCGATCTGAACAACTGGCACTGGAGTGAAGAATCTACCGAAGCGGAGATACGAAAAGCCAACGGAGACTTCCTTGCAGAAGTTAAATATTTAAAAGAAAAAGCACCGAAGATCGATTTAGCGCTGTTCCCAGTGGACCGCAGGATGGGAAAAGATTATATGAAAGGTGCAAAACAGTTCATCGAACAAATAAAAACTACTATATTTGTACCCATGCACTTCAGTGAAGACTACGAAGGCGGAAATGCCCTCCGTGATTTTGCCGAAAATGCAGGATGCCGGTTTGTCAGCATCACCCATCGGGGCGAAAGTTTTGAAATAACCAAATAAACACAATAATAATTATGAATAAGTTAACAATCCTGTTTCTTACCATGCTTCTCACATGCCTGCCAATGGCAATGAGAGCCGAATCGCACAAAGAAAAAAGAGATGATACCAGATACCTTGCGGGAGCTGTTCCTGTAGTAGATGGTAAAGTAGTATTTTCCAAGGAATTCCAGATTCCCGGAATGAGTCAGAAGCAAATCTACGACACTGTCATGAAGTGGATGAACGAACGTCTGAAAGAAAACAATAATCCGGACAGCCGCGTCGTTTTCAGCGATGAAGCACAAGGAACCATCGCCGGTGTAGGTGAAGAATGGATCACATTTTACTCCAGCGCCCTGTCATTGGACCGCACTTGGGTCAATTATCAGATCACTGTTACCTGCAAACTGGGCAGTTGCTTGGTAGAACTGGAAAAAATCCGTTTCACCTACCGCGAAACAGAAAAATACAAAGCAGAAGAATGGATTACAGATGAATATGCACTGAACAAAGCTAAAACCAAACTGGTACGCGGCTTGGCTAAATGGCGCAGAAAAACGGTAGACTTTGCCGATGACATCTTTATGGATGTAGCTGTAGCCTTCGGTGCTCCCGATACTCGTCCGAAGTCTGAGAAAAAGAAAAAAGAAGAAGAAGCACAGAAACCGTCTATCGTTGCCGCTGCAGGTCCGCTGGTGATTGGTCAAGGCGGTAAAGTTACCACTGCAGAAGCAGATCAGTCAACTACTCCTGCTGCTACTTTAACGCCTGCAACTCCTGTCGGCAAGGCTTCAGCAGATATGCCGGGATATACAGAAATCGATCTGAAGCAGATTCCGGGTGATGTATATGCATTGATGGGCAATGGAAAACTGGTGATCTCTATCGGCAAAGATGAATTCAACATGACCAATATGACAGCCAACGCAGGCGGCGCACTGGGTTATCAAAACGGTAAAGCCGTAGCTTATTGCACACTTTCTGCCGATCAGCCCTACGAAGCGATAGAAAAAGCAGAAACTTATACACTGAAACTATACGCTCCGAACCAAACGACCCCTTCGGCTGTTATCGAATGTAAGAAACTACCTTCACAAACGACTCCGCAAGCCGGACAACCCCGTACGTATGTCGGAGAAATCGTGAAGCTATTGATGAAAAAATAACAAGATAGCAATCATGGAAATTAAAAGTAGATTTGATCACTTTAATATCAATGTAACGAATCTGGAGCGAAGCATTGCTTTTTATGAAAAAGCGCTTGGCTTAAAAGAACATAGTCGGAAGGAAGCTTCCGACGGTTCTTTCATCCTGGTCTACCTGACGGACAACGAAACCGGCTTCCTACTGGAACTGACCTGGCTGAAAGATCATACCTCCCCCTATGAACTGGGAGAAAACGAAAGTCATTTATGCTTTCGTGTAGCCGGCGACTATGACGCCATACGGCAATACCACAAAGAAATGAATTGTGTCTGTTTTGAGAATACAGCCATGGGGCTTTATTTTATCAACGACCCGGATGACTACTGGATAGAGATACTTCCACAAAAGAAGTAACCTTATAAAAAGAAGCGGGGCAGGATGATCATCCTGCCCCGCTTCTTTTTATAAG
>NZ_JAHQUN010000163.1:0-303 GCF_019052485.1 Bacteroides sp. MSK.20.82 | reverse complement strand
TATTAGTGAATGTTCCTTTAGTAATCAATGAGTTAGTAAATCCAACTCAAAATTAATATTCACTTCTATTCGTTTCATTATAAAACAGAACATTATGTCACTTAAATATTCAAGCACAACCGCAGACTATCTTGTTTGGTCTGATGCAATGAACCTCATAAGGAAGTTAGCCAAAGACGAGAATTATAAAATCTCACTCCTTATTAGTTTGGGATGCTTCACAGGATTAAGAATATCTGATATTCTATCTCTAAGATGGAAGCAGATATTAGGTACTGACGAGTTTACAGTAATTGAGAAGAA
>NZ_JAHQUN010000025.1:0-75623 GCF_019052485.1 Bacteroides sp. MSK.20.82 | reverse complement strand
AATATTTCATCTTTATTTTCGATTTTTGAAGTGTCAACTTATTCAGTACACTACAGTTTCATCGCATGGAAACCAACTAGACTAAGGCATTCCTGAAATCGCCTGTATATAGAATAAAAACAAGAGCCGCCATCCCTTGTTACTTTACCTGCTTTTTATCCGTTGTCCCTCCTATCACGTTGTGACGGCAACTTCTTCCGTCACACTGCTGTCACCACTTGCTGTCACCAGATGAATCATTTATAGTCAGACAGTTACCCTTCGAACGGTGACGGTGACAGATGTTTTTATAAAAAACAATTCCTATGGTAGTGTCTCTTTTCCCCATTCCCATCCCCCTTCTCCCCCAAACTGCCATAGGACTATGGCTAACCTCATAAACTTGCCCTTATTTGCTCAAAAAACTTAATAATGTGCATTTTTTACTCGGTTTTCTTGTCAGAACCAAGTGTTTGAGTAAATTTGCACGCTGATAGTTAACCGGATAGTTTGGATAGCAAGATTATTACTACTTGACTACTGGCTGCTAATGTGTAGAAATACTAATACTAAAATTAATAGCATGAGTTTGAAAATTGTTGTATTGGCAAAACAAGTTCCCGACACACGTAACGTTGGGAAAGATGCCATGAAAGCCGACGGAACTATTAACCGTGCGGCACTCCCTGCCATCTTCAACCCCGAAGACCTGAATGCCCTTGAGCAAGCTCTTCGTCTGAAAGATGCTCACCCAGGCTCTACCGTAACCATTCTGACAATGGGACCGGGACGCGCTGCTGATATTATTCGTGAAGGACTTTTCCGTGGTGCCGATAATGGTTATTTGCTAACTGACCGCGCTTTTGCCGGTGCAGATACGCTGGCTACAAGCTACGCTCTGGCAACTGCTATCCGCAAAATCGGTGAGTGCGACATTATAATCGGCGGTCGTCAGGCTATCGACGGTGATACGGCACAGGTAGGTCCGCAGGTGGCAGAAAAACTTGGTTTGACGCAAATCACATACGCTGAAGAGATTCTGGAAGTAGGTGACGGCAAAATCAAAGTGAAACGTCACATCGACGGTGGCGTTGAAACGGTAGAAGGCCCGCTGCCCATCGTTATCACAGTCAACGGTTCGGCTGCTCCCTGCCGCCCGCGTAACGCCAAGCTGGTACAGAAGTACAAACACGCCAAAACCGTTACGGAAAAACAACAAGGTAACCTCGACTATACCGACCTGTATGACAAGCGCGATTACCTCAACCTGCCCGAATGGAGCGTAGCCGACGTTAACGGCGACCTCGCCCAATGCGGTCTGTCCGGTTCGCCTACGAAAGTAAAAGCCATCCAGAACATCGTGTTCCAGGCCAAAGAGAGCAAAACCATCAGCGGCAGCGACCGTGATGTGGAAGAACTGATTGTTGAACTGTTAGCTAACCATACCATCGGATAATCATGAATAACTTATTTGTATATTGCGAAATAGAAGAAGGCATCGTCGCAGACGTCAGCCTGGAACTTCTGACAAAAGGTCGTTCGTTGGCTAACGAACTCAACTGCCAACTCGAAGCAGTAGTTGCCGGCACCGGCCTCAAAGAAATTGAAAAGCAAATCCTTCCTTACGGAGTAGACAAACTCCACGTTTTCGACGCTGAAGGACTCTATCCTTATACTTCACTTCCTCACACCTCCATCCTCGTAAACCTCTTCAAAGAAGAACAGCCGCAAATCTGTCTGATGGGTGCTACCGTTATCGGTCGTGACCTCGGCCCACGTGTTTCTTCAGCTTTGACCAGCGGTTTGACTGCCGACTGTACATCCCTTGAAATCGGTGACCACGAAGATAAGAAAGAAGGAAAAGTTTATAAGAACCTGTTGTACCAAATCCGTCCGGCATTCGGCGGTAACATCGTTGCAACCATCGTCAACCCCGAACACCGCCCACAGATGGCAACCGTTCGCGAAGGCGTGATGAAGAAAGAAATCGTTTCTCCGGCTTATCAGGGAGAAGTGATCCGCCACGACGTGAAGAAGTACGTAGCCGACACAGACTATGTGGTCAAAGTAATCGAACGCCACGTAGAAAAAGCGAAGAACAACCTGAAAGGCTCTCCGATCATCATTGCCGGTGGTTACGGAGTAGGTTCGAAAGAAAACTTCGACCTGCTGTTCAGCCTGGCAAAGGAACTTCACGCCGAAGTAGGTGCAAGCCGTGCCGCTGTTGACGCAGGTTTTGCAGAACACGACCGCCAGATTGGTCAGACAGGTGTAACGGTTCGTCCGAAACTCTACATTGCTTGTGGTATCTCAGGACAAATCCAGCATATCGCCGGTATGCAGGAAAGTGGTATTATCATCTCTATCAACAACGATCCGGATGCTCCGATCAACACGATTGCAGACTATGTAATCAACGGAACCATCGAAGAAGTTGTGCCGAAGATGATTAAGTATTATAAACAGAATAGCAAGTAAAGAAAGATGGCTAATTTTTACACAGAAATACCGGAACTCAAGTATCACTTGAACAATCCGATGATGAAACGTATTTGCGAACTTAAAGAACGCAACTACAGAGATAAAGATGAATTCGACTACGCTCCTCTGGATTTTGAGGACGCACTGGACTCTTACGATAAAGTATTGGAGATCACCGGAGAAATAACAGGCGAAATTATCAATGCAAACGCTGAAGGTGTTGACGAAGAAGGTCCACACTGTGCCAACGGACGGGTAGAATACGCTTCCGGCACTAAAGAAAATCTGGACGCGATGGTCAAAGCCGGTCTGAACGGAATGACAATGCCACGTCGTTTCGGCGGGCTGAACTTCCCGATCACTCCATACACCATGTGTGCCGAGATCGTTGCTGCCGCCGATGCAGGTTTCGGAAATATCTGGTCTTTGCAGGACTGTATCGAAACACTGTATGAATTCGGTAATGCCGACCAGCACAGCCGCTTCATCCCCCGTGTATGTCAGGGTGAAACCATGTCTATGGACCTGACCGAACCGGATGCAGGTTCCGACCTTCAGGCAGTGATGCTGAAAGCTACTTACAGCGAAAAAGACGGTTGTTGGCTGCTGAACGGTGTGAAACGTTTCATCACCAACGGCGATGCAGATATCCATCTAGTACTTGCCCGTTCGGAAGAAGGAACGAGAGACGGTCGCGGTCTGTCCATGTTCATCTATGACAAGCGTCAGGGTGGTGTGGATGTACGCCGTATCGAACACAAGCTGGGTATCCACGGTTCTCCTACCTGCGAATTGGTTTACAAGAATGCCAAAGCCGAACTTTGCGGTGACCGCAAACTCGGTCTGATCAAATATGTAATGGCATTGATGAACGGTGCCCGTCTGGGTATCGCCGCACAATCTGTAGGATTGAGCCAGGCTGCTTACAATGAAGGACTGGCCTATGCCAAAGACCGCAAGCAGTTCGGAAAAGCAATCATCGACTTCCCTGCCGTGTATGACATGCTCGCCATTATGAAAGGTAAGCTGGATGCCGGCCGTGCGCTGCTTTATCAGACAGCCCGCTACGTAGACATCTACAAAGCACTGGACGACATCTCACGCGAACGCAAGCTGACTCCGGAAGAACGTCTGGAACAGAAGAAATACGCAAAGTTAGCCGACAGTTTCACTCCGCTTGCCAAAGGTATGAACTCCGAATATGCGAATCAGAACGCTTACGACTGTATACAGATTCACGGAGGCTCGGGCTTCATGATGGAATATGCCTGCCAGCGCATCTACCGCGACGCACGTATCACCAGCATCTACGAAGGTACCACCCAGTTGCAGACTGTAGCCGCTATCCGCTATGTAACCAACGGTTCTTACCTTGCTACGATCCGCGAATTCGAAACAGTACCTTGTTCACCGGAAATGGAACCGCTGATGTCACGTCTGAAGAAGATGGCAGACCTGTTCGAAGCCAGCACCAACGCCGTTAAAGAAGCACAGGATCAGGAACTGCTCGACTTCACAGCCCGCAGACTGATGGAAATGGCTGCCGATATCATCATGTGCCACCTGCTGATTCAGGACGCAAGCAAGGCTGCCGACCTGTTCTCCAAATCTGCACATGTATATCTGAACTTTGCTGAAGCGGAAGTTACGAAGCATACCAACTTTATCAAAAATATGGATAAAGAAGACCTTGCTTTCTACAAAAAGTAACCCTAAAAGGGTGACTAACGATAAAAGCATCCCTTCCAACGAAGCGGATGCTTTTTTTGTCCTCTTCTTTCCAAAAGGAACTTACTAAATCTCAAAGTATTAGTATTCTCGTTGTCCGCATAAATATCCCCCTCCCATTTACCCTCTATTTCATTATTATTCTGTACTTTTGTACAAAAAGAGAGTAATATCAATCTACGACTTAATAAAAGAGAGAAATATGGCGTTTAGACTCAGACCTTTACACGAGGATAAGCTACATTTTGCAGATTTATCAAATACACAAATTCTGATACTGGCACTCGAAGCGTCTCAGAAACTTGAATGGAATATCGAAGGAATCGCTCTTCGTGAAGTCATATTTTATGTTCCAATGGGTATGCGTTCCCAAGGAGAAGAAGTGACTTTCACCATCGAAGAAGGAAACAGCGGTGAAATATCCGTCCGCAGTCAATGCGCCTCCGTACAACTGGTAGATTATGGCAAAAATCGCAAGAATATCCAAAAACTACAGGAAACGATGGAAGAGATTAAATCTGCTCTGACACCGGAGGAACTGGCACAAAAAGCCAACGAACTGGAAGAAGAACTCACCCGCCCGCTGACGGAAGAAGAACGGAGGCTTCAGGCAGAAAGCGAAAAAGAGTCGTCTTTCATCCATTTCTTTATCCCCCGGAAAGGATTCATCGCGACACCGGTTCTGATAGACATCAATATCCTTGTCTTCATACTGATGGCAGCTACCGGAGCGGGAATTCTGGAACCTTCCACACTGGCCTTGCTGAACTGGGGCGCCGACTTCGGTCCGCTCACCCTGACCGGTGACTGGTGGCGTGCCGTGACCTGCAACTTTGTGCATATCGGCGCTTTCCATCTGCTGATGAATATGTACGCCTTTATATATATAGGTATCTGGCTGGAACATCTGATAGGTACGCGTCGTATGTTCGTCTCTTATCTGCTGACAGGACTCTGTTCGGCTGTCTTCAGCCTCTATATGCATGCGGAAACGATCAGTACCGGAGCTTCCGGATCGATCTTCGGACTCTACGGTATCTTTCTGGCTTTCCTGCTGTTCCACCGCATCGAGAGGTCGCAGCGGAAGGCTTTGCTGACCAGTATTCTTATCTTCGTAGGCTACAATCTCATCTACGGCATACGGGCCGGAGTAGACAATGCCGCACACATCGGCGGTTTACTCAGCGGATTCCTTTTGGGATTCATCTATGTATTCGGCGAACGGATGAAGAAGCCCGAAGCCGGAAGAACGGTTTCCATCATCGGAGAACTGATCATCTTCAGTGTCTTCCTGTTCAGCTTCCTTGCACTCTGCCGCAATATCCCCTCGACGTATCAGGAAATACGTAACGAATGGAAAAGCGGACTTGTAGAAGCCTATTATAAGGAACAGGAAGAAGAACAGAAAAAAAGCGCCAGCCGCCCGGTGACCGGCAGTCCCCGGAAATCTTCCACTTCCGAACAGTTCCCGTATACTCCCATGTCGGATGAGGATACGTGGCTTTCATGCTATGATGCTGTATCAAAGTTCAGTTGCCAGTATCCTACCAACTGGTACAAGATAACCGGCACGAAAGCGCCGACTCCCGATTCGGAGCCTCCCCTGCTGAAACTCGTCAATGGCGGCAGTCAGCTGACCGTGACCAGCAACAGCTATGATACGCAGGATGAGTTCGAACGTATGAAGAAGCTGCTCCTCACCCTCCCCCGAAATGAGGAAGGAAAGCCCTCGGAGGATTACAAGCAGAGCAAAGTCAACATCAACGGCCTGCCTATGACGAAGACGACCAATCCTTTGCGGATCGGCCACCCCGACGAAAAAGGAGAAGAAATGCAACAAACCGTATTATTGTACTTTCAGGAGAATAAGAGAAGAGTCTTTGCCATCGTCATGCTGGTTGCGGACGAAAAGGCTCAGGCTGATCTGGACGCAATCACGTCCAGTATTCAAATCGAAAAATAAAAGTAAGTATGAAAGCATATATCCAAGTCAAGCAAGTAGGAAAAAGGAAATGCAGCATCGAAAAGATGCCGATCGATTTCCCCACTCCTCCTGCCAGTGTGCAGGAACTGATTGAAGCGGTCGTCTGCTGGCAAGTAAAGGAGTACAACGAACGGCTGCAACAAAGTGAAATGCTGAAATACCTCACCTGTGAAGAGATGGAGGACAAGGCCGCCGCCGGCAAAGTAGGCTTCGAAGCAAACTATAACGGCAGACCGGCTGTGGAAACCGAAGCCATCATCAATGCTTTGCAATCGTATGAAGACGGAATCTTCCGCATCTTTCTGGACGATGCGGAACTCGGAGAATTATCCTCCTCCGTCCAACTGAAAGAAGAATCTACACTTACCTTTATCCGGCTGGCAATGCTGTCAGGAAGACTTTGGTAACTGCAATATAAACTCTAAAAGCTTAAAGTCATGAGAATTACTTACAACGACAAATTGAACAAGCTGCTAAACCCCTATTTGGAGAGTTTACTAAAGGAAAAATCAAGCCTGGAGCCGGAAACGCTTACCCTGTTCGACCTATTCATGGAGGATTTGGACATGGGAGGACGGTATGGTATATTCAGTGAGATACTGGAACCTCGTCTGGAGGAGATCATCCGGGAAGAAAACATCGAAAGCATTGCCAATCTGATGGATGGCAGACTTAACACGCTGTTCCGCTATATGTTGGGCGACGAATTCGCCGGACTGTTCCATACTTATCTGCAACTCGAAGCACGCTGTCCGCATACCATCGGATACGACCGGCGCGCCCAGCGTTCCGCCCATCCGTCCAATCATCTGGACCATGCCAGAGACGCATGGCTACAGTTTTTAAAGTTACGCGCTACCGGATTTTCAGTGGAAGCGATCTTAAAAGGAGGAAATACACCCGAAGATACAGAAGAATTCAGCGGCTATATGAACTCTTCCTACTGGCTGGCCGCACAAATAGCGCAAGGTAACGAAAAAGTAATCGAATACCTGAATCAGGTACTGACCAGCGAAAACAATGTCCACCGCCTGCAACGCTGGTATCTCCACGCCATCGCCATCAGCGGACACCGCCCGCTGTTGGAACTGGAAGGCAAACTGCTGCTGGCAGCCAAGCTACAAGAAGGACTGCGCCAAGCCATCGTGGAAACGATGGACGAAGGATGTCCCGAAAGTTACCTCTACCTGTTCTCCATCATCTACAACAACGGACTGCAACGTTTTGCCTCCGTCAAGCGAAGCATCGCCGTATGCACCGGAATCGGCGAACAGGACAGCAGCGAACGGATTACCAACAAGTATGTCGAACTGATCTGGAATTTCCTGAATCATCCCGAAACAGCCCGCAATACCCTGCAAAGCAAGGATACAGTCGAACTTTATCTGGCTTTGTGGAGCATCGGATTCTATGATACGGACGAGATCAGAGCCATCGTACCGGACATCATCCGAAAGGGAGCCAAGCATCAGATACAGACGTTACTGTACTTCCTGCGCTGCACGCAATCGTCTCAGATGAATCATCTGATCAGCAAAGACGCATTCGAAGTATGGCACGACGACCCGAAAGTGGTGGCGGCTATCCTTCCTCTTTATATGGACGGGCTTTATCTAAGCCGATACAGCGATAACAAGGAAGCTCCCACACTCAGCGATTATTTTGAAACGCCGGAAGAGGCGGTCCGTCACTACGGATATCTGAAACAAGTCTACCAGTCTATTTCCGCCAAGGAAGTCTATTCGCCTTATGTATTCCCGTGGGATTGTGTGGTGCTCACCCGTTCGGATGTAGTCCTCAAAATGGCGTACATCGCATGGATGACCAACGATATCCGGCTGAGAGAGGAACTTTGCACGTATCTTCCCGCGCTCGAATCTTACAACCGCGCCAGCTATATCGGAATCGTCCTGCCCCGTACCGAAAGCAAGGTGGAGCAGGAATATGTACTGCAATCACTCGGCGACCGTTCGGCAGACATACGGGATGAAGCATACAAAGTATTGTCCGAAATGTCCCTGTCCCCCGAACAGTATCAGCATATAGAAGAATTGCTCCGTTTCAAATATAGCGAGATGCGTATCAATGCCATCAATCTGCTGATGAAACAGCCGGAAGCACAACTGGCGGCCAGTATCCGCCGATTGCTGAGCGACAAGAATGCCGAGCGCCGCCTTGCCGGACTGGATATGATGAAGAGCATCCGCAACGTCGATTTCCTGAAAGACAGTTATCAGAAACTCCTGTCCACCGTCAGAGAGATTCAGAAGCCGAACGCCAAAGAAAAGATTCTGATCGAATCGCTGATCGGAGACGGTACGGAACAAAGCCCGACAAGTAACTATACCCGAGAGAATGGCTTCGGGCTATACGATCCGGCGCTTGAAGTCAGCCTGCCTCCGATTACTCCCGATGCCGGATTCAATGTGAAGAAAGCATTTGAGTTTATTCGTTTAGGAAAAGCCAAAGCGATCTTCGACAAGCTGAACAAATACATCGAAAAGCATAAAGAAGACGAATTCACGGATAAATATGGTGAAGTACGCCTGGTGGGCAACAGTGTCTTACTGAACTGGTACAAGCACTACGACGGACTGAGCGAACTCGGACTTCCGGAACTCTGGCTGAATTTCTATCAACAGGAAATCGGCAGTTACGACAAATTGCTGATGATGAAGTTCATGCTGGCCTCTACCGGAGCACCCAACGAAATAGAAGAGGACGAAGACGATGAATTTGACGAAGAAGAACAGGAAGACAAGGAAGCCGCTATCCAATCGCTCAACACATTCGAACCGCTTATCAATAAGATGTATGCAGGCTTCACTTACCGCGGGCTGCAAAAGTCACTCCGCAAGCTGACCTATTACAGGCAGATAGAAGATATTATCGACGGACTGGCACATGAATACAGAAACGAAGCAACTTATCAGCAGTTCTCCGTCAATATGCTTTTGCAGTTGCTTCCTCTGCTCAATACAAAGAATATCTTCCGTCAATACACCAATAAGCATACATGGCTCAGAGACAAGCAGGAATATGGAGCAAGGGAGATCGTTTACCCGATACACAACAACAAGTTTGTACGGTTCTGGCTCGACGCGCCTCAGCATCCCATCAATGACGCTCTCTTCACCCGTTATTTCACCGTCCGGTACCAGCTCTACAAGCTCACCAACTATATGGAGCATACTCCCGAACTGGAAGAAACGGATGTCTACCTGCAAAGCATGGACTTTGCCCACGCATGGATGCTGGGACTGATTCCCACCGAAGAAATATACCGGGAACTGATGGGACGTGTCAACTCGCCCACACGCATCAAAGATATCACTTCGGCACTGGACGAGCGCAACCACTCCCTCTTCCATTCACTGACCCAGAAAGTAGTGAACCGGATTCTGGAAATAGAGTTACAGCGGGGAGATTCCGAGACTCAGGTCACCCGTCTGGCGGAAGAGCTTCACCGCGTCTACGGAGCAGAAACACTGATCCGTATCCTGCAAGCGTTCGGCAAAGATACCTTCATACGTGACAGCTACAACTGGCGCAATACCAAACGGGGAGTATTGAGCAGCCTGCTCCATGCCTGCTACCCGTCTCCGGACGACGACAGCGATACACTCAAAAGCCTCGCCAGTCAGGCCGACATCAGCCATATACGACTGGTGGAAGCTGCCATGTTCGCCCCACAATGGCTGGAACTCACCGAAAAAGCGACCGGATGGAAAGGACTGGAAAGCGCCGCTTACTACTTCCATGCCCATACCAGCGAATGTTTCGACGACAAGAAGAAAGCGATCATCGCCCGATATACCCCGATTGCCATAGAAGACCTTCAGGAAGGTGCTTTTGACATCGACTGGTTCAAGGAAGCCTACAAGACTATCGGCAAGGAACGTTTCGAAGTAGTGTACAATGCAGCCAAATATATTTCATTAAGCAACACGCATACCCGCGCCCGTAAATTTGCCGATGCCGTCAACGGCAAGACCAAAGCGGCAGACGCGAAGAAAGAAATCATAGCGAAGCGAAATAAAGACTTACTGATGAGCTACGGCCTTATCCCGCTGGGACGAAAAGCCGACAAGGAATTGCTCGAACGCTATCAGTTCCTGCAAAAGTTCCTGAAAGAAAGCAAGGAATTTGGTGCACAGAGACAGGAAAGTGAGAAGAAAGCCGTTACCATCGCCCTGCAAAACCTGGCACGTAACTCCGGTTACGGAGACGTCACCCGTCTGACATGGAGCATGGAAACGGAACTGATCAAAGAAATCACTCCTTACCTGACCCCCAAAGAAATAGAAGGCGTGGAAGTCTATGTGCAAGTCAACAATGAGGGCAAACCGGAAATCAAACAAGTAAGAGCCGGAAAAGAGCTGAACAGCCTGCCTCCCAAACTGAAAAAGCATCCATACGTGGAAGAACTGAAAGCGGTACACAAAAAACTGAAGGAACAGCACGCCCGTTCCCGCATCATGCTCGAACAGGCAATGGAAGACTGTACCCGTTTTGAGGAAAACGAACTGCGCAAACTGATGAAGAATCCGGTTATCTGGCCGCTACTTAGAAATCTGGTCTTCACCAGCAACGGCAGAACAGGCTTCTACACCGACGGCCTATTGATAACGGCTGACGGCATCTGTCTTCCGCTCACTCCGAAAGAGGAACTGCGCATCGCCCATCCCACAGACCTGTATGCGAGTGGCAACTGGCATGCTTATCAGAAGTTCTTGTTTGACAAAGCTATCCGCCAGCCTTTCAAGCAGGTATTCCGCGAATTGTACATCCCGACAACGGAAGAGGAAAGCGCTACGCAATCCCGCCGTTATGCCGGAAATCAGATTCAACCGCAGAAAACGGTTGCCGTACTGAAAGGACGGCGCTGGGTAGCCGATTACGAGGACGGACTTCAGAAAATATACTATAAAGAGAATATTATTGCCACGATCTATGCGATGGCGGACTGGTTCTCTCCTGCCGACATCGAAGCTCCCACGCTGGAATTTGTCTGCTTCCATAACCGCAAGGATTATAAACCGATGAAGATTTCGGAGATTCCACCTGTTGTCTTCTCCGAAGTGATGAGGGATGTAGACCTCGCCGTCAGTGTGGCTCACGCCGGAAGTGTCGATCCGGAAACCAGCCATTCCACCATCGAGATGCGCCGTGCATTGGTAGAACTTACCCTACCCCTGTTTCACTTCAGCAACGTCAGGGTGAAAGGGAACTTTGCATACATCGAAGGCAAGCTGGGCAAATACAACATTCATTTGGGCAGTGGTGTTATCCATAAAGCAGGCGGTGCACAAATAGCCGTTCTTCCGGTACACTCGCAAAGTCGCGGACGACTGTTCCTGCCTTTTGTGGATGAAGACCCGAAAACAGCGGAGATACTGACGAAAATCATTTTCTTCGCAGAGGATGATAAAATAAAAGACCCGAGTATTCTAAACCAAATCAAATAGAAAAGAGATGGCAGAAAATTTACTGATTCACACAGGTAATAAAGAAGAGAAATATCGTGAACTGCTTCCACAGCTACAAGCATTGGTAAGCTCGGAAACGAATCGTATCGCCAATCTGGCAAATATTGCCGCCGCACTGAAGCAGACTTTCCACTTTTTCTGGGTCGGCTTTTATATGGTGGAAGGCAACGAACTCGTATTGGCACCGTTTCAAGGTCCCATCGCCTGTACACGCATTCGTTTCGGCAGAGGAGTTTGCGGCACGGCATGGAAGGAAGCGCAGACGCTGATTGTTCCTGATGTAGAGCTGTTTCCCGGTCACATAGCCTGCAGTTCCGATTCCAGGTCAGAGATAGTAGTACCTATTATAAAAGAAGGAAACGTCATCGGAGTGCTGGATATAGACAGTGATACACCGGACAGCTTTGATGAAACGGATGCACGCTATCTGGAAGAAATCTGCACGTACATCAGATAGTTTTCTTTGTACTGTAACGGTCCGAATAAAACAGAGGCTCTGATCTACGTGAACAGAGCCTCTGTTTGCTATAAATAGAGCCTTCGTTTGCACCAAACAGAGGCTTCGTTTTTCTACCAGTCCGCTTCCTCTATTTCCCTTTCCCGAAACAACAGAAGTTGCTTGCGGAGGGAAGTAATTTCACGCCTCATATCGTCCATTCTTTCCAGCATATGATGAATGGCGTCAATGCCTTCCATATTGATGGATAAGTCATAGTACATCCGGCTATAACGTTCCACGTTCGGAAGTTCAGAAACAAGCAGATAATGCTTGCCGGCTTCGGTACGTACATTAATCAAACCACCTTCTTCCAACATCTCAATGAATGAAGGTTCAATATGACACTTTTGACAGTATTCACTGACAATAATTAATTCGGTCTGCATAGTGCTCATTCATTTTAGTTCATACTCTGTAATTGACGGAACAACTCCTTCTGCGCTTCTGTCAGATTCGTCGGAATCTTGACGGAATAGGTAACAATCAAGTCACCGAATTGTCCTTCTTTCTTATAGACCGGGAATCCCTTGCCTTTCAGACGCACTTTCGTTCCATTCTGAGTCTCCGGTTTGATCTTTAGTTTCACTTTACCGTCCAGCGTATCAACGACTTTATCACCACCCAATACAGCAGTATAAAGGTCTACTTCCACGTCTACGTACAAGTCATCGCCCAAACGCTTGAATACAGGGTCTTCGGCAATGACGAAAGTGATATACAAGTCCCCGGCCGGACCTCCGTTCACACCTTCAGCTCCGTAACCTTTCAGTTTAATCACCTGCCCGTCGGCCACACCTGCGGGAATGGTAATACGTACTTGTTTACCATTGACAGTCAATATCTGTTTATGCGTCTGAGCAGCATCACGAAGTGAAAGATGAAGCTCCGCATTAAAGTCCTGTCCACGGAATCCGGCAGAACTTTGTCCCCTGCCCCGATGCCCGAACATCGATTCGAAGAAATCGGAGAAACCACCGGCATTACCTCCGGAGAATCCACCGCCACCGTCGGACGAATACCAATACGTTCCGTCACCATCAGAGAATCCCTGACCGCCACCACCGAATCCGCCAAAACCTCCGGCACCTCCAAAGCCACCGGCTTGCTGCCGCGCTTTTTTCTGAGCTTCAAACTCATCGGCATGCTTCCAATGCTCCCCATACTCGTCATACTTCTTACGCTTCTCAGGGTCACTCAGTACTTCATTGGCTTCATTGATTTCCTGAAACTTGTCCTTCGCACTTGGGTCATTAGGGTTCAGGTCAGGATGATACTTCCGGGCCAACTTACGAAAAGCCTTCTTTATATCATCCTGAGAAGCACTTTTGTCAACTCCAAGAATCTTATAATAATCTATATAAGCCATGTTTTATGAATTTAATCGTTCATACTTTTATATCGCAAATAACACGCCAATCATGCTTTTGGATATAAGAATTAACAAGGATTAATGAATAAGTAATAGGTAATAAGTAATAATCGTAGCTTCGTATAGCCTTGCCTGTACGGCTACGGTGTATTACTTATTACTTATTACTTATTACCTAATACTTAATACCTAATACTTGACATTTCTGGAAGTCAGGCTGTTTCATTCCCAGATCATCCAAGGGGCGTGGTTCGTTATGGTCATTCAGATATACTCTCGGCTTCATGGTGTAAAGAGGGCTGACTACAGATGAGGAATCGTTGCGGTAAGAAGTTTGCACTCCGCCCAGTTCCAGCATGGTAGGAAAGAATGAACAGCTGGAAGATACGTCTTTATCCTTATTCCCGGTCACGGTTTGCCAATGTTCGGGATAAGCTTCCCGATAGGTGTCGGACATCCATATCAGAAACGGAACATGAAGCTGATAGTAAGAAGGAACCGGAGAAGCATGAAGGAACA
This sequence comes from Bacteroides sp. MSK.20.82, assembly GCF_019052485.1. Lineage (NCBI taxonomy): Bacteria > Pseudomonadati > Bacteroidota > Bacteroidia > Bacteroidales > Bacteroidaceae > Bacteroides > Bacteroides sp. MSK.20.82. The sequence continues at coordinate 61,575 of NZ_JAHQUN010000025.1, read as the reverse complement.
GATGACGGGAATCGTCAAAAATATCCTCTCCATGATCGGAGGTGTAGAGCATTGCAGCATCCACGTGCTGTTCTTCGAGCATATGAATCAGACGTGACAGAAAGCCATCTGTATAGCGGATGGTGTTATCATAGGCATTCACCAGGTTATCACGGTACTTCACTTCCGCTTCTACCGGATAATCGGGCAGAAAGAAAGCGTCTTCCGACGGATAACGTTCACGATAATTGAAATGTGAACCGTATGTATGAAGTACGATAAACTGTTTCTGATTTCCCTTGGATAATTCTTTCGCTACTAATGCCAGCAGTTCATCATCAGAAGGATTGTAGGCGGAATCCAGCGAATCTTCTTTTATAAAATCGAATGTATCGGCTTCCTTTCCGAAGAAATCGATAAAGGAATGATTATAGCGCTGGTTGGAGAAAAAGGCTGTCTGATAACCTGCCTCCTTAAAGGCCGTGATGATTCCTTTTTGATGGTAGATGGAGTCGAAGTTACAAGCTGTAATATCCGACATCAGCATGGGTACGCTTTTATGGGTGGTATTCGACTCTGTCAGGACTTTGGAGAACGCAACAATTCCCGGTTGACGGGACAGAAGCGGATTCGTCTCCCGCTCATATCCGTAGAGTTGCCAGTTCAATGCGCGGGAAGTCTCTCCCACTACCATTACATACACTTCACGCTTGTCCGCCGGATGAGTGGCTTGGGCATGGAAAGTAAAATCTTTCGAGGTATGACGGTAATTTTGCGTCAATGCCGTACGTTGAAAAGCGAGTCCCACATTATAGCATACATTGAGAGGATAAAGATCGGATTTCAGTTCATAGCGGGAGTCTTCCCAGTAAGCTCCGCCCAAGGTGAGAAGAGAGATTCCAAGCAGGATGAAGGCTCTCTTCCGTTCTCTGTGAATAAATGCCACAGAAAGCCGGCGCTTGCGGATAATTGAAATCATGCCCAATATCAGAGCAGGAATGTAAAGTATGACTACGGTGACTATGGCCGGTAATAAGTTGTCCAGCAACTCCATCGCTTCACTCGAATTGGTGGTTACCAGATTCAGAAACATATCTACAGCGATGATGGACTGTCCGAACAGATAAAGCAGCACAATCTGAAAGGCGCCGAAAAACAGGAAGATGAACAAAATCCAGAGCATCTTGCCACAGTTGCGGGACAGAGTCATCAGCAGATAGTAACAGGCTAAAGGCAACAAGACGTTGCTTACTTTCGCCATCAACGGCAAGGGTTCTGTGAAACACAGAACGATGTTGGGCATTATCAGGATGATCAGAAACAAGTAAAACAAATGTTCCTGATTTTCAAACCATTTCTTTATGTTCTTAAAAAGCTTCATTGATATTAAATATAAATCCAGTCTGGTGCTTGCCAAACCCTAAATCCAAACGTACATTTACTCTCTTCTTAAATTCCCAGCGATAGCCGAAACCATAATTAGGAAGGATATGCTTCGGCGTAAAGTCGGAGAAGCGCGGAAATACAGTTCCCGCTCCTGCCCATACAGCCACTCCGTTTCGTTTCCATACATGCTGACGGAGTTCTATCTGTGCATCCATCGCACATTTATCACGATAACGCCCTTCATAATAACCACGCATTGAGTAAGAACTTCCGAGGGTTGCCATCAATCCCCACGGAGGATTGCCATAGTTCAGTAAAGTGTGAAACTGTCCTGCAAGGACTCCGCCTTTCCATACCGGATGATAATAGCTGGTTGTCAGTTCCGTACTGCTAAACGCATATTTATTACCGAGAAAAGCCGGGCTAAACCGTTGGTCTATCCGCAAGTAATATCCCTGATAGGCATTGGTCAGATAATCACGGGAGTCATAAAGAAGGGAAAGGCCGAGACTCGTATTAGTGGTCCGTGCCAACATTCCTTCCCAAAGTTCCGGTTTCTCAAAGTCATGCCCGTCTATATAATCAAATACAGCCATCGGTCCGATATAGAAACTTTTCGCTACACGGAACATGAAGTCGACTTTCACTTGTGCCTGAAAGCGTTTGTAGTCGCTTTCATTATCAGAGTTCGCTCCATTATCATATCCCCTTCCCCAATAAAGACTGGGGAAAGAATAAAAATAAAGATTATAATTCAACCGGTATTTCTCTTGCGGGAACAAGTGATTGCCTCTTACTCCCAACAGATAAAATCCAACAGTAGAGACATCTCCATAAAGAGAAACATTCGAAGGGGGAAGGATCGAATCATTGCGGTCTGTACGATACAGCCCCGCCGCCACCAATCCAAGACCGAACTTGGTATCACTGGAATAATGAGGACCGCCAATCACACTGAAATCGAACTTTTTATTTTTCTTTTCCTTATTGGCGTCATTAAAATAATCAAGAAACTTCTTAAAGAAACTACGCTTTGTCTGAAGCGAGTCTGAGGTTGCCACAGAGACAGAATCTACCGGCACATCTTTACCCATAGAATCAGTCTGCGCACTTATAGTGGTTTGTGTCAACAACAATAGCGCCAATAATACAAGTCCGTTTCGTCTAGCATCCATCATAATAAAAGCAATATTACGGGGACAAAGTTAGCCCCAAACTTTTTATTACAACAGTATTACAGGCGCTTTTGTTGTTCCATTCTTCTCCTTTAACGTCTCAAAAGTCGAATAAATTGATTCACATCTTCTTCTGTAGTGTCAAAAGAAGTCACCAGGCGGATTTCGTTATTCGCTTCATTCCAGAAATAGAAGAAATAAAATTCCAGCATTCGGTCGATAGCCGGACGGGGCATAGTCAGAAATAACTGGTTACTCTCCGGCTTTTGGGTAAAGGTGACTTCGGGCAGTTCCTTAAGTGCCCGATAGAGCTTGCCTGCCATCGCATTGGCATGAGCGGCATTCTTCAGCCACAGGTCATCCGTCAAGTAGGTAGTAAACTGACAGGAAAGGTAACGCATCTTGGAAGCCAGTTGGGCAGATTGTTTCCGGACAAAACGGGCTTCCCGTTGCAGGTCCTTATTAAATATAATCACACATTCCCCCATCATCAGTCCGTTTTTTGTTCCGCCGAAACTAAGGATGTCAATTCCACAGTCTACAGTCAGTTCTTTGAGCGAAAGATGAAGAGCGGCACAGGCATTGGCAATCCTTGCTCCGTCCATGTGGACATACATACCGTTCAGATGGGCAAAGTCAGTCAGACGTTTCAGTTCTTCGGGTGTATAAATCGTTCCGAGTTCGGTGCATTGAGAGATGTAAAGCGCACGGGGTTGCGAATGATGCTGGTCGCCGAAACCGTGCAGATAAGGCTGCATCAGTTCGGGAGTCAACTTACCATCGGTTGTGGCAATCGGCCGAATCTGACAACCTGTCATTTTCACGGGAGAGCCGCACTCGTCTACATAAATATGGGCAGTTTCTGCACAGAAGATTGAATGATACGGACGCGTCATTACTTGCAAAGCCACCACATTGCTGCCCGTGCCATTGAATACAAACAAAGGGACACAGTCCTGTGTAAAGGTTTCTTTTATCTTGGCTACGGCTTCTTCCGTCCATCGATCATCACCATAACCCAACGCATGATCTGCGTTTGCCCGGCTCAATGCTTCCATCACCAACGGATGCACACCGGAATTATTATCAGAGGCAAAACTTCTCATTGTTTCTTCTTGTTTCTTCGCATTGTTTTAATTGTCATGCAAAGTAACAGAATTATTTCCAGATATACTTCTTGCGCAGCCAATAATCTAATCCGAGCAAGACCAATGCAAGAAGTGCGATATAGACATAAAATGCAAACAAAGAAGAATCCTGCCGGACATTCATTTGCGGCATCACATCGGCAAAGTTAAATTCCAGATAGAAAGTCAGCACATAGACACCCAGCCCTACCAACGCCAAAGCCGATATCAGCAAAGCTGCCCAACCGATTCTCGTTTTCCGCTTCGTCTGCTTCTCAGCCTCCTGATGAACACGCTCCATCATCCGATACGAAAAATTGGAAGACAGTCGTTCCGTTTGCCTCCGTTCCAATGCTTGTTTCAGCATATTGCCCGTATTCTCGTTTATCTTTCTTTCCTCTTCCATATCCTCTCTTCTATTTATTATTCATCAATACACAAATCTTTTTCCGGGTACGATGAAGCCGTACTTTCACATTACTGATCGAAAGTTTCAGCACCTCACCGATCTCTTCCATTGACTTTTCTTCATAATAAAACAAAGTAATCAATGCTTTCTCTTCTCCGCTCAACTGATCTATCGCCATCTCCAAACGCTCCAGTTGTTCTTCGGTTTCTGCCGGAGCAAGCACATTGTCCGCCATCTCATCGGGTACATTATTAATCGTATTCTCTTCTATATAAAGAAACTCCTGTTTCTTTTTCCGGGTAGCCGAGATAGCGGCATTGTAAGCGATGCGATAAATCCATGTAGAAAAACGGCACTCGCCTTTATAACGATTCAAGTTGCGGAAAGCTTTCAGAAAAATATCCTGAAGTAGTTCCTCCGCATCTTCGGGACAACCGACGATCTGCACTACCAACGTATACAACGGACGACTGTAGCGGTCAAGAAATACGGAAAAGTATTCCGTCTCTCCATCCAGTATGCGTTCGATATAGTATGATTCGTCTTTCTGTTCCATCTTGACTCTTTAGACGCTGCCCGATACAAAAGGTTACAATCCGGGAAAGAAAAAATACAGGATTATAAATTATCCGCTTTTCAGTGTAACCTTTTTCCGTCCACTGCGTCAAACGATACAAAGAACGAAAATATTCACTTAAAAACAGTATAATTATGATGGATTTTATCACCATTCCCTTGGTCGTAGGTACTATTACATTAGGAATCTACAAATTATTTGAACTTTTTGTATGCAAGAAAGAGCGGATAGCCATGATTGAAAAGCTGGCTGACAGAGTCAACACAGGAGAAATCAACAGTAACTTATCCCTCAACCTTAATTACTCCCGCTCCCGATTTACCTTCGGTTCTTTAAAAAGCGGTCTGCTGATGCTTGGAATAGGATTAGGTCTACTGGTCGCCTTCTTTATCTGCATCAACTCATTTCCGGGATACACCGCTTCCAGAAACTGGGACGTGGAACGTCAGGCAAGTGTCGTGTATGGCGCATGCGTACTTCTTTTCGGTGGTGCAGGGCTGCTGACAGCTTTCCTCATCGAGATGAAAATACAGAAGAAAGAGAAAGAATAAAAAACCAAAATCCCCGAAGCCTCATCTACAAAGATGTAACTTCGGGGATTTAATCTGTTCTCATTAAAACATCAGACATTCTTTCATCCAATATAAACATTTACGCAGAGATATACATAAAGTTCCTCATCACACTGATCGAACTCTATCTTATTCTCTTTCGATAACCAGCCCAGAGCGGCACCCAATTCTTTATCCTTCAACCCGGACTTTCTCTTTAAGGTACCATAGCCCCATTTCTCATTGTTGCTCAGCAGTTGCCAGACTTTACCAGCATACACACCGATTTGCTTTCTATCCATTTTCTACAGCTATTAAGAGGTTAAAAACATTAGGTTAAGATTTCGCCTATAAAGATAACAAATGGATATCACAATTGTTCCCTCCCCGATGCTAAAAAGTTGTTACAAAATTATTTTTAACATAAAACCTGCGATGTGTACCGACACAACGGACTTATTAGCATATGTTAAAACAGAACTTTTCTTGGCATACATCTGTTATTACATTAAGAATCAATCCTAAACCTATTAGAAATATGGCAAAAAAAATAGCAGAACAACTGATCGATACATTAGTTGAATCGGGCGTAGAGCGCATCTATGCCGTGACGGGCGATAGTTTAAATGAAGTAAACGAAGCTGTCAGAAAGAACAATAAGATACAATGGATACATGTACGGCATGAAGAAACCGGAGCCTATGCCGCAGCAGCCGAAGCGCAACTGACCGGACGGATAGGATGCTGCGCAGGCAGTAGCGGCCCGGGGCATGTTCACCTCATCAATGGACTATATGATGCACAACGCTCAGGCGCACCGGTCATCGCCATCGCTTCCACCATCCCCAGCGGAGAATTCGGGACTGAATATTTTCAGGAGACCAATACTATAAAACTCTTTAACGATTGCAGCTACTATAATGAAGTGGCAACTACTCTGGGACAATTCCCGCGTATGCTTCAATCAGCCATTCAGACAGCCATCACCCGAAAAGGAGTAGCCGTTGTAGGCTTACCGGGAGACCTGGCCAAAGCATCTTCCGTTTCCGTCGATTCTTCGGTAAAGAATTATCCGGCTCCGCCAGAAGTCTGTCCGGCGGAAGAAGACTTGATACAATTGGCAGAGTTGCTGAACAACCATAAACGCATTACTCTTTTCTGCGGCATCGGCTGTCGGGGAGCACACGAGGAAGTGATCGCGCTTTCGGAGAAGCTGAATGCTCCTGTGGTATATACTTTCAAAGGAAAAATGGAAGTACAATATGAAAATCCTTATGAAGTCGGAATGACCGGACTGTTGGGAATGCCTTCCGGCTATTACAGCATGCACGAAGCCGAAGTACTTCTTATGCTCGGCACAGACTTTCCTTATTCCGCTTTCCTGCCCGATGACATCAAGATAGCACAGATAGATATCAAACCCGAACGGCTCGGACGCCGTGCCAAAGTGGATATCGGACTTTGCGGAGATGTAAGAATGACTATTCAGGCATTATTGCGTATGCTGGACCCCAAGACTGATGATACTTTCCTGCTGAAACAACTGAAAAGATATGAAGGAGTAAAGAAAGACCTGGCAGCCTATACGGAAAATAAAGGAGATATAAAAAAAATCCATCCGGAATATGTGATGTCCGAGATTGATAAACTGGCGTCGGACGATGCAATATTCACCGTAGATACCGGAATGACTTGTGTATGGGGTGCACGTTATCTGCAAGCTACGGGAAAACGGCATATGCTGGGTTCTTTCAATCATGGTTCTATGGCGAATGCTTTGCCACAGGCCATCGGGGCAGCGCTTGCCTACCCCGACCGTCAGGTAGTGGCGCTCTGTGGTGACGGAGGTCTGTCGATGACTTTAGGAGATCTGGAAACCGTTGTCCAATACAAGTTACCGATTAAGATCATTGTCTTCAATAACCGCTCCCTGGGAATGGTAAAACTGGAAATGGAAGTAGACGGCCTGCCGGACTGGCAGACAAATATGCTGAATCCGGACTTCGCGCAAGTAGCCGAAGCAATGGGAATGACAGGCTTCAATGTCAGCAATCCGGAAGAAGTACTGACTACTTTATTAAATGCATTCGAACTGGATGGTCCGGTACTGGTAAATATCATGACCGATCCGAACGCTCTTGCCATGCCTCCTAAGATAGAGTTGGGGCAGATGGTAGGCTTCGCCCAGTCCATGTATAAACTGTTGATTAACGGACGCTCACAGGAAGTGATCGATACTATTAATTCGAATTATAAACATATACGGGAAGTCTTCTGACAGTTCCTTCTTCAACGATATTTATCCTTGCACACAGACAAGATGATTATCTTCAGAAAGGTATAATCTGATCTCATTACAGACTAACAATGAATCAGATTCTGCCTTTTTTATATATCCAACCGAAAGATAATCATTTTATTTTCTTATGTTTGTAATCATCAAAAAAGAAAAGTACATGGAAAAACCGGACTCTTCACTCCTATTCAGGCAACCGATGTATGCCGATAAAAAACAATGGAAACAATTTCTTTCTATTTTTCTGTTAGCAGCAGGCGTTGGTTTTACGGTAGCAGGAATTATCTTTTTCTTCGCCTATAACTGGGAAGATCTTCCCAAATTCGCCAAACTGGGAATCGTACAAACATTGCTTGTTGCATCTGTTCTGCTAACAGTATTTACCCGATGGAATATACTTATCAAACAGATAATCCTCACCGGAGCCACATTCCTGGTAGGCACACTTTTTGCTGTATTCGGACAAATCTATCAGACGGGCGCTGATGCGTATGACCTGTTTCTGGGCTGGACACTGTTCACCATCCTCTGGGCAGTCGCCATCCGTTTCACTCCGCTCTGGCTGACGTTTATCGGACTGCTCTGTACTACCATTTGGCTGTATGCAATGCAAATAGTGCCGGATAACCAATGGGCAGTCACTTTGCTGACCAGTGCAGTAACCTGGATTTGCGCTTCGGCAACGGTCGTCACAGAATGGATGAGTATCAAAGGTACCCTCAGCCGACAGAACCGTTGGTTTGTCAGCCTGCTTTCTCTGGCGACCATCGTGCATGTGACTTATCTTATGATGGCAGTAATCTGCGAAAAGGATGCAATCGTATCCATTCCGCTCACAAGTACCGTTCTGCTGTTCTCGGCAGGGTTATGGTTCGGATGGAGACAAAGGAATTTATTCTATCTTTCCGCCATTCCTTTTGCCATACTGATGATTTTACTATCCCTGTTTATCTGTCACAGTAACCTTAGGGATGTCAACATATTCCTTCTCTCAGGAATTATTGTTATCACCGGTACCACTTTATTGATTTATGCAATCCTTCACCTAAAAAAACAATGGTATGGCACAGAAGAGTAACCTGACAATCGAAGTCCTTTCAATTATCGGAGGAGTGCTGACCGCTATCTTCTTTCTGGGATTTCTGGCACTTTCCTCCATTCTCCGATCCGAAACATCCTGCCTGATTGTAGGAAGTATCCTGATCATTACTACTTTATTTGTCAATCGTCTCCTGACCAAACCTTTTCTGGATGCGATGAATATTACGTGCTACATAGCCGGATGTATATTAGCCGGTTATGGAATGAATAGAAACATGGATGTCCTCTTTATTGTACTGATAGGGATCAGTGTAGTAACGATGCTGTTATCCAAAGGGTTCATCCTGACTTTCCTTTCGGTAATCTCATTCTATATGGCGCTGTTCGGAGAGATAACGAATTTATTCTCTTCACTGAATCCGCTGAATGTCGCTGCCGTGCCTATTATAGCTATTTTCTTATTCGTCAATCTATCTGAGACAAAAATACTCAGCTATACGAACGGGGATTTTTCTAAATACAAACCTATTCATTCCGGTCTGTTCGTATCGTGTGTCCTTTCATTGGCCGGGTTGTCTGTCAATTACTTGACAAAAAGCACAAATGACTGGATCATATCTGTTTTCATGTTGGTGGGTATCCTTCTGATGGTTTATAAAATCATGCAGGTGATGCAGGTTAAGAGTCCGGTACATCAGGTGTGCATCTATCTTCTTTGTATCCTGATCTGCCTTCCCAGTCTGCATGCCCCTTATCTATCAGGCAGTATCCTGTTGATACTGATATGTTTTCATTACGGTTATAAAGCAGAGTCCGCAGTTGCGCTCCTCCTCTTCATCTATTCCATATCCAAATATTACTATGATCTGGATATCACCTTGCTGACGAAATCGATCACCCTGTTCTTCACGGGAATCGTATTGCTCATAGCCTGGTATATTTTCACTCAAAAAAAGACAAGACATGAAAAAATATAGCCGAATACTGATTATCGCTAATTTAATCCTTCTTCTGGGATACTTTAACTGGTCTGTTTATCAGAAAGAACAGACGCTGAAAGAGGGACAACTCGTATTATTGCAACTGGCTCCTGTCGATCCCCGTTCGCTGATGCAAGGAGATTATATGAGGCTTAACTATAAAGAAGCAAATTCCGAATTGATAAACAGACAGGAAGCTAAACGCGGTTATGCCGTGCTCAAGCTGGACAAAAATCACGTCGGAGAAATAATACGTCTTCAGGAATCCCTTGAACCAGTAAATGAAAATGAGATCGTCCTGAAATATAAAACGATAAATGGCAGATTATTCCTCGGTGCCGAATCCTTCTTTTTTGAAGAAGGACAGGATTCTGTCTATAATCGTGCCGCTTATGGTGGATTGAGAGTAGATAATAAAGGACAGAGTTTACTGGTAGGATTGTATGACGGGGATTTCCGGCAGATTAAACCGTACAGAGGCAAATAGTAATCTATAAATATATAAAAGACCCGGACTTTCTCAAGCCCGGGCTTTTGTATTCTTAAACATCTTCTTATTAGTGGGGAATAAGGGGATTACATTAAAAGTAGTAATCTCGGGAAAACAAGACAGATGAATAAGATCATAAAGAGAATGCCCTAGGGAAATAAGGGAGGCATTCTCTGCCAAGGGTAGATTTTGAAAAGAGAGACTTTCACAAGTATCGTCTTTCTATCTACTCCCGGTTATCTCCACATTTTAAGTGAAGAAGGGTTCATCGTAGAAGTCCGAACTTTCACAAGCAGGAGACTTCCGGATATTCTCAATGTGGCTCCTCGTATGAATAGAGGAAGTGGGGAAATCAAACCACACGAGAATTAGAAAATATTATTCTGCAATGCAGATACTTACACGGTTCTCTTCCGGAGTCGCATAAGGTTGTACAGTATCTCCCTTAAAATCAATTTTAATTCTATCTGCAGCAATGCCTTTTACCTTCAATGCTTCAGCCACATTGACAGCACGCTTTTCCGATAGTTTGCTATTGATTTTAGGATTACCTGTATTGACATCTGCATAGCCTGTTATGCTTATTTTAGCTGCCGGATGTGTCTCAAGATACTCAATCAGAGAAACAAGTTTGGCTTGTTGATCATCCTGAATCTTTGCGGAATTCAATGCAAAGAAGATATTCTGCTTCATAGGCTCAGCTACCACCTCTTTTTTAGGTTGTGGTTGTTCCACTACAGGAGCAGGCTTCGGCTGTTCAACCACTACCGGTTCCGGTTCGTAATATATCGGTGCTGTTTTTGTATAACTCTTGCCAAGTTTGATACTCAAACCCACTAAAGCATTCAATTGCCAATCACAATTTCCAGCTTTCTTTGAGTTGAATTTGTCTGATAAAGCATTGGCGTTGGCCTCGATATTAATGGATAAACGGTCATTCAGACGGAGATCACACCCTAAGCCCAAGCGTCCGGTCACAAGAAACTTGCCTTCCTGCCAAAGATATTCCATTTCATAAGTACGTGTATCCAATGCATTCGCTTCATCATTATCAAATCCACGATTAAGTCCTGCTCCTGCAAAGAGATAACCATTGAAAACACGTTTCGGATTAAAACCGCAAAATAAAGTACTAAAATCGGCTATAATATCTACATTTCCCTGAAGGTATTTGTATTGATATACCTGTTCAGGATTAATCCATCCACCTTTTGCCTGCCAACCACTTACACCAACACGTGCACCAAAAGCAGGAGCAAACTTATAGCCTACGTTAAGAGCAGCTGCCGGAGAAATCAGATCGGCAAATTTGGCTTCACCAACAGTATGAGCAGCACCTATTTGTGTCTGAATAAACCAATGAGGATGAAAAACAATCTTACCGGGTTCTTTTATACGCTGTTCTTCGCTCTGTGCAAATGCCATTGTAGTGCATAGAATAGCAAAAACAATTAATACGTTTCTTTTCATACGCTAAGTATATAGTTAGAGAAGGGTATCCTCTCATTTTAAGAAGATACCCTTCCACCTAAAAAGGATTATAGTGATTCTTACGAATTACTGTTCACATTATCCGTGCGTAGGTAATACAGTTACTGTTATAACCTTCGTCACATCACCATATGGATAGCTGACTGTTACAGGAATCTGAAGTTTAAATGAAGTCTTCACAGTCACACCCTTATTATCGTATGTAACCATACCGAAGTCACCATTTTCAATTGCAGTCAAGTTATTGCTTGTATCTGTACCTGCAGCATAAGTCACTACATTAGGATACAAAGGTGCAACTTCCGACCACAACACAAATTTGTTTGGATCTGTTTGTCCCATATTGGTCTTAATGTTATCAGTAGCGATAGCAAATGCTGAAATTCCATAATACGTATAGAAATTATTCGTACCCATTTCAAAATCATGTCCACGCCAGTCTGTCAATGAAATCAACTGATTCAAAGCGACCTTAGCACCACCTGTTTCAGCATCCTGAATAGTACTAACCGGACCTGCCATGATATTAACCGGACGCAAGAACTTAGCATCAAATTTACCATTAGTCAACGGAAGTTTAGTATTGCAACCCTTATTGGTAATCACAACTTCAATCGTTGCAGTAAACGGATTCTCATTGTAAGCCGATTTATTCAGCAACGCTTTGGCAACAGCTGTCTTATTATAAGTAACCTTGCTACCAACGATAACTGCCACTTCTTCTGCAACACCAGTTCCCTTCGCACCCATCAACTTATCTCCGGCATCGTTTCTATATACATAGTAATCAACTCCATCAATCGTTATTTTCTGCTTAGCTGTTACGACTCCGTTTTCTTCCGCAAATACAAACTTCGGATCATTCAATTGAGTAGGCTGGAAGTCTGTAAACTTGCTGTCTACTGTAGTTACAATCTTATTACCCATAAATACAGAATAGAAATCAAAGTCTGCCAAGGTAGCCTTATTAGTGGCAATCGGTTCTTTAGCATCTATCTCAATAGAGTTTCCACTCCAAAGGTTTGTATTCTTAGCACCGATTGTACCTGAAGCTTTGTGTACCTTGCCTGTAGTCAAAATGATTACTACATCCTTGCGTCCTGTTGCAGAGTAGTATACCTTCTTAGTGAATGTATCACCTTCTTTAGCAGCTAACAAGTCTGCATTATCAATAGTCCAATCTACAAGGATTGTCTGTGTACCTTCAGGATCTTGAAGTTCTACTACCTTACCAACACTATTGTCACCAATAGCAGGGTTAGTCTTAGCATCATTCAATTTGTAAATAGCATAGAATTCATCTTTCTTCAGACCAAGCGCATTATAAACATCTACATTCATAAATTGAACATCTGTTGTAACCGCTGCATCATCGCAACCTACATAAATTTCCTCATGTTTCGGATAGTCTATTTCTTTACCATCCACATCATCTTTCACAATATTGATTTTCACCCAACCAGCATTCAAGACTTTCTTCGTGGCAATCTCTCTCAACATAACACGTACCATTGGCTGACGATCAGCAGCAGCAACACCCGGTTCTCCGTATACAGTAGAAATAGCCTCACCATCTTCTAATTTCAAGAATGCATTCTGAGGAGTTTTGTTATCGCCACTGATATAGTTGGACTGTGCAAACGCGATTTCCAAATCCAAATCAGCCAAATCACCTTCAAAAACTTTCTCTTCAGAAGGATCAGCATCCGTTTTATCAGCTGTTTCTTTATAATGGAATGTGAATTTATCTTTCAGAACCAGTTTTTTAGGATCTTTAGCGTCTACAGTAGCTGTAAGAGCAAAGTTAGCCTCTGCTTCAATAGCTTCCAAAGCTTGACCTATCTTAGAATCATTGTCATCTGCACCGTACAAATGTCCATCATTCGTTGCATTATTATTCACTTTATCTTTAAAAGCAAGAACAAAGTCAGACCAGTTGGTTTTATAGATAGCAGCATAATCAGAAGTAATTACTCTAGGTTCTTTCTCGTCTTTCAACTGAACAGACACCTGTAACGCAAGCGTTGAAACTTCCTTAGCATCCAAAGCTTTGATTTCTTCTGAAGTCGCACTGAATGTAACTTTCAGCATACGACAATTCTTGCCATCTATTTCCTTATCTACCAATTTATAAGAAGTTACTGTAGGATTAAACTCTTGCGAACGTGTAACAACTTCCTTATTGTCAGCCACATAATGAACAGATTTTTCTACAATCTGTGATTCACTGATATTTTGAGGATTAACATGATAGTAAGCTACAATTTTCGGAGTGAGCACATTTACTTTCGTTGTATTCCGCTGCCAAACTTCACCAGTTTTTGTAGGAGTAGCATCGGATGTCTTCACCGTCCATTCATTGTAATTAAGGCTGATAGCCTTCATTGCTTGAATACCGCCCAAATAAGACTGTGGTTCGAAAACAAGGCTACTTAAAACTGCAGTGTTCGTTTTCAATACAAATCCCTCCGGATATTCTTTCATACCACTAATCACGATGTTACCATCTTCGTTAACTGCAGCAGTAATCGTTCCTTCTGCCTTCCAAGATTGTGCAGGATCAGTCGGCTTTCCGTTCACATACCATATACCGCTAGCATCAGGAGTATAAATATCGGCAGCAGCTTGTACACCTAGATTTTTTGCTGCATCACCTTCACCAATCCACCAATTGCCATCTTTGATGTAAGGAGTCAAACCGTCAGTACCATTAGTGCTATTGCCATCCTTACCTTCAGCCTGTACTTTCAAATCGGTATTTCCAATCCACCAGTTACCGTCTTTAATATAAGGAGTATCTCCGGCAGCCTTCCACTGAGTTTTCTCAGTACCTTTGTACCAATAGCCATCATCACCGATAGTATAAACAATACCGTCTTTACCGTTAGTACCATTAGTAATTTCATAAGTCTTCTCGTTGCCCAGAATTACTTGAATACCATTAGCGATTGGTTTAACATCTTTGACCCACTGTCCACTATCCAGCACCTTCTGAATCTCAGCCAGTTTAGCGTCATTCGCATCAATGCGCTCGTTAATCGCATTGATGTCATCATCGTAGTCCTTACAGCCTACGTAGGTGACAGTAGAAAGTGCTAACGCCCCGAAGAACATCACTTTTACAAATTTTCTTTTCATAACTACTTAAAAATTACATTAATAATATATTATTAAACACTAAGTTTCAATAATGCCTGTCCCGTTACTTGGTAGGTAACGGGGAAACCTTTGTGGTAACCTTTATAAAGTAGTTTTTGTAGAAAACAGATTCAAAAAGAATCTAAATCTTTTACCCCTGCTTCGTAGTAGCGGCAGAGGGGAGGAAAATCTTTTGCCAAAATTTAAGGTTAATACAGTCTTAATACAAAGAATCCGCAGTATTTGTCGTTTATGTGTTCTTTTTTTAGTAGTTTATCAGAGAATTTTTCATTTTTGTTTGCATGTTTTCCAAAATATGTCCATATTTGCAGCGCTATTCAGTCCCGTTACCTACCAAGTAACAGGGTAGTAATCAAACTATTATTCCACCAATAGAGCGTTTCACAAAATCAACGATCCTATTATTTGCTTCATCAATTTTCCTACTACGGAATGGCTTCAGATAAGTTTCGGTCACCGTAATGGAAGAATGTCCCATTGCCTCAGAAATGATACCTGGATGAATTTCACAATAATAAGCTGTCGTAGCCCAGGTATGACGTGCTGTATACGAGCTAAGTTTGCTTTCCAGTCCCAGCCACTGACCTAACAATTCTAAATGCTGATTGAAACTCCGTAAGGCTAACTGATATTCCCGATATGCTTCCTGACTTCCTTCAATACTATGAAGAATTGAAAACAAATAAGGAGAACTAAGATCCCGACTTATGTGCTTTTCTAATAAAAGCATAGCTTCCGGTGTCAGAGTCACTGATAAGGAACGACCGGTCTTACGCCGACGATACGTTATCACGTTTCCTCTTAAATCGCTTTTACGCAAATAGGCCAAATCAACAAAAGGTAAACCACGAAGCAGAAACATCAGAATAAACAGTTCCTTCGTATGACGTAAATCTGAAGGAATTGTGGATGATTTCGACAAACGACTAAAAACTTTTCGCATATCTTCATCTTCCAGCGCACGTTTCCTATCTGCACGTGTTCCTGTGTAAACAGAACGGAATAAATGCGGAATATATTCCGCTTTACGAAGATCAACTGCACGATTATAAACCGCACGCAACACACGAAGGTAAGTGGAAACTGTATTCCAACTGGAACCACGACTGCGAAGATAGACTTCAAAATCTTTCAACCATTCGGGATTTACCTGATGAAAATCAAGGTATTTACTCCCATGAAAGGTTGTCACAATGTTCAAAGTACTTCGATACACATGGGCAGTCCCAAAGTTTCCCTCTGCCCGTAGCCCATCGGCTACTTTCTTAAAAAATGAAATTAAATTCCCCATTGCATAAACTATTAGATATACACTATTAAATAGATACACTTCCTACTCTTATAATAGGAGTGAACGGTCAAAAAACAAAGACCTCTCGACAAAAGTTTGGAGGCAAAGAAACGAATTTTAATTGGATCAACATCAAAAACACGTATTTTGTTGATTTCTGTTGCTTTTACGCATTATACCATAAGTTTTCAAACAAGGGTTTCACCCTTCACCTTTTCTTTGAAAACCTTTATTCATCAGTGATAGTGGGTGAAGGGAGGTACCTTCACCTCTTTCTTCAGACAAGTCAGATACAATCGACCGCTCGTTTACATACAATCAATAGGATGTTTAAAACAAACATTGAGAAGAAAAAAATAATCTATTAGCATCTTTCCATTAGGTTATAGTTAATGCAAATATCATTATAGCAAAAACAAATTAGCTTATAGCAAAACGAATGATGCTTTCATGAACGAATGTCATTTTCAGTTCAAAGGGTGAATAACTAGGCCTTCACCCGATATCATCGATAAATAAAGGATTTCGAAGGTAAAGTGAAGGTGAAGATAATATTTATAACATCTCCCGTATGGCAACTTAAAGCTACGCTTTAGCAACCATAAAGCATAGCTTTTGGATATCCAAAGCATTGCTTTACGAAAGCAAAGAATATTATGAACGAAGCTAAATGGCAGAAAGACTTTACCAACTAATTTCAAATACTCATTTTCCTCCTTTTTCTACAACCCACTTCTCTATATTTCGTGTCTTGGCACTGAAATTCACTCCAATTTTGAACAACTCCCGATCATTGGATTCGAAAGGCTGAGCGTAATGTTTCTCATTTATCTGTAGCAATGCTTCCTCCGCTGTACCATCCAATTTAAACTCCATGACATAAACGAATTTTTCTGTCTGGAGAACAAGATCAATACGTCCTCCACTAGTATGATATTCTGCTTTAACATAGAATCCTATTAACTTGAAAACAATAAAAAGAACATTTTGATAATGTAATTCCAAATCACGAATCAACTCATAAGGTGTATCAGCAAAGAAAATTTGTAAACGTCGAAAGAAAGAATCATAATCTCCGGCTTCTATCTCACGAACAAATTTCTGAATTTCAAAAGAAGATTCCACTGCATTAGTATTAGCATAGAAAGGAAGCAAGAATTTAACAAACCCTTCTTCTACTTCACGGTTAGGAAATCCAAGACGATAAATACCAAAGCGCTCATCATATCCTTTTATAGTGAGATAACCACTCTGATAAATGACAGGTATCGGATTGTCGGAAGTAGAATCAACACTATTCAAGACTTCAGCACTCGTTTCTTCGTGCGCCATTCTCTGAAGATCATAATGATGTTTTTTTAATAATTCTACCAGATAGGTAGGTGTACCGGTTTCGAACCAATAGCTGCCAAATTCATTACGTAAGAATGCATTGAGAAGACTAAACGGATTATACATGCCGATGGAATTATGAGTAAAATGGTAACCATCATAGTATTCACGCAATGCAACACATATTTCATTATATGTCATTCCACGAGCATCTGCAAATTCAGAAAGTTCAACCTCCAGATTATCATGCAATTCTTGATCACTGACTCCACATATATCTATATATTGATTCCACATGGAGATATCGTTGAGATTATTCAAATCGCTGAATACACTAACCTTACCAAACTTCGTCACACCTGTCAGCATAGCAAATTTAATATAACCATCCATCGACTTCATCACGCCGTAGAAGGCTTTCAATGTATTCCGGTATTCTTCCTGCAACTCATCTCTACCAATGGCTTGCAACATTGGTTTGTCATACTCGTCGACAAGAATCACCACCCGCTGCCCTGTTTTTTCTGCGGCCAGTCTAATTAAAGTAACCAAACGGTCATCGATCGTTTCATCACTGGAACATGAGCCGTATTGAGCTTCGTAAACAAGAAGTTGTCGATCTATCAGACGGATAAGATCATTTTCAGTATCAAACTTTTTAGCATTCAGATCCAAATGAATAACCGGATATTCAATCCAGTCCTTCTCCAGACTCTCCATCGCCAATCCTTCGAAAAGTTCTTTTCTTCCTTTAAAATAAGCTTCAAGAGTAGATAACAGCAAACTTTTTCCAAAACGACGGGGACGACTTAGAAAATAATAACTGCCAGTCTTTACCAATTTATAAATCAACGCAGTTTTATCAATGTAAAAGTAACCATCTTTTCGAATCTTTTCAAAGTTCTGTATGCCGATAGGATAAATTTTACTACTCATATTCTCAGGGATTTTTGATTTGCAATACACAAAGATACTTCTTTCCAAACAAATAACGCCAAGTTACACACAAAAGTTTCTATCACAAAGCTGCGCAAAAAAAGAACCGCCTTCCCCACAGGGAAAGCGGTTCCATACCTTATTTTTATGTCCGGAAAGGAAGAATTACATCATTCCGCCCATGCCGCCCATGCCCGGAGCGCCCATCGGCATTTCTGGTTTATCTTCTTTCTTTTCCACGATCACACATTCTGTAGTCAGGAACATACCTGCGATAGAAGCTGCATTTTCAAGAGCCACACGAGCTACTTTAGCAGGATCTACTACACCGGCAGCGTGCAGATTTTCGTAAACATCCGTACGAGCATTGTAACCGAAGTCACCTTTACCTTCACGTACTTTCTGAACAACTACCGCACCTTCCTTGCCTGCATTGGCAACAATTTCGCGAAGCGGTTCTTCGATAGCACGTTTGATGATACCGATACCTGTTGTTTCGTCCGCATTGTCACCCTTCATGCCTTCAAGAGAATCGATAGCACGGATGTAAGCAACGCCACCACCCGGGATGATACCTTCTTCGATAGCAGCGCGAGTTGCACGCAATGCATCGTCTACACGGTCTTTCTTTTCTTTCATTTCTACTTCAGAAGCAGCACCTACATAGAGAACTGCTACACCACCTGACAATTTAGCCAGACGTTCCTGCAATTTCTCACGGTCGTAATCTGATTTAGTAGCAACGATCTGAGCCTTGATCTGATCGCAACGTTCCTTGATGTTTTCTTTCACACCGGCACCGTTTACGATTGTTGTATAATCTTTAGATACTGTTACCTTGTCAGCAGTACCGAGCATTTCGATTGTAGCCTGTTCCAGTTTCAGACCTTTTTCCTCGCTGATTACCACACCACCTGTCAGGATAGCGATATCTTCCAGCATTTCTTTACGACGGTCACCGAAGCCCGGAGCCTTCACAGCACAAATCTTCAGCTGAGAACGCAGACGGTTTACTACCAATGTAGTCAACGCTTCGCTATCCACATCTTCCGCGATAACCAACAGAGGACGACCTGTCTGAACAGCCGGCTCAAGGATAGGCAAGAAATCTTTCAGGTTAGAAATCTTCTTGTCGTAGATCAGAATGTAGGGTTTCTCCATCTCACATTCCATCTTTTCCGTATTAGTAACGAAATAAGCAGACAGATAACCGCGGTCGAACTGCATACCTTCTACTACACCGATAGTAGTGTCAGTACCTTTAGCTTCTTCGATAGTGATTACACCGTCCTTAGAAACTTTACGCATAGCGTCAGCAATCAATTTACCGATTACCGGGTCATTGTTGGCAGATACAGTAGCAACCTGTTCGATCTTGTCGTAGTTGTCACCTACAGTTTCAGCTTGTGCCTTGATTGATTCTACCACTTTGGCAACAGCCTTGTCGATACCACGTTTGATATCCATCGGGCTTGCACCGGCAGTCACATTCTTCAAACCTTCAGCTACGATAGCCTGAGCCAAAACAGTTGCAGTAGTTGTACCGTCACCTGCATCGTCACCAGTCTTAGAAGCGACTTCTTTCACCAGTTGTGCACCGGTGTTCTGGTAAGCATCTGCCAATTCGATTTCCTTTGCTACTGTCACACCGTCTTTTGTGATGTGCGGAGCACCGAATTTCTTTTCGATGATAACGTTACGTCCTTTCGGGCCAAGAGTTACTTTTACTGCATTTGCCAATGCATCGACACCTTTTTTCAATTGGTCGCGGGCATCGATATTGAATAATATTTCTTTTGCCATAATGATATCTTATTTATTTTAAAATGATAAATTTAGAATTTTGAATTAACCCAGGATAGCGAGAACATCGCTCTGACGCATGATAAGGTATTTAGTGCCTTCTACTTCAAGTTCGGTTCCGGCATACTTGCCATAAAGAACTGTATCGCCTACTTTCAATACCATTTCTTCGTCTTTCGTTCCGTGACCAACTGCCACAACTTCACCCTTCAAAGGTTTTTCTTTTGCTGTATCAGGAATAATGATACCACCAATTGTTTTTTCTTCTGCAGGTGCAGGGAGGATAAGCACTCTGTCTGCTAATGGTTTAATGTTCATAGTTCTTTTTTTTGATTTTATTTGTTATACATTATATTCATGATTTGTCCTCTTCTTGAAGAAGACGCTAAATCAGTTGCGAAAAGTATGCCAAAGCAAAATAATGATTGTTTGGCAGAAATTGACTGACAAAATGACTGACAACAGGTTATTAATGGCAAAAAAGCATATTTGTTCCACACTTTTTAAACAATAGAAGCGGATTATTCCTTATAATAACGTATATTCGTAAATGAACCCCAAGATAAACTGTATAGATTATATGAATAAAATAAGTTTTGGCATATCCATCGCTTTTTGCGTACTCTATTCCTGCACTTCGCATACAGGACACAAAACTTCTGAAGAGACTTTACAGGCTGATTCACTGGCACAGGACACGATTGCGGAAACTGTGGCAGAACCTGTCGTCAAAAAGATTACTCCGGAAGAAATTCAAATCACCAAAGAACTACTGTATGATAAATACACGCTGGAAGATACATATCCTTATAAAGATACGACCCGCAGTTTCCAATGGGACAAAATAAAAGAACAGCTTGCTCTGCTCGAAAACATACAACTGCAGCCGTCTCAATGGGCTATCCTCCAGAATTACAAGAACAGAAACGGTGAAGCTCCATTGGTGAAAAACTTCAAAAGAAATGCCTACGGACGGGTAGCGGACACGCTTGGGGTAGAGCGATACCAGTCTGTCCCGCTTTATCTGCTGACGGATACGATAGCACCCGAACGCTACGGGCAGGATGGTGAACTGACGCGTTTTATTGAGGACGGAGAAAACTTTGTCAAAGCAGAACCGATATTTACAGAAGGCGAATGGATGATTCCTAGAAAGTATGTCAAAGTGATCGGAGATACGGTGGTTTTCAATAAAGCCATTTTCGTTGACCGCCATAATCAGAATATTACCGCACTGGAACGCACGGAAAAAGGGAAATGGGTAGTACGCAGTATGAACCCTTCTACTACCGGACTTCACCGACCGCCGTATGCGCAGGAAACTCCTTTAGGAATGTTCGTACTGCAGGAAAAGAAGGTGAAAATGATATTTCTGAAAGACGGCTCGAAGGAAACAGGAGGCTATGCGCCTTACGCCAGCCGCTTCACGGACGGAGCCTACATTCACGGAGTACCTGTCAATGAGCCCCGAAAGACACAGATAGAATATAGCTGGTCACTGGGAACTACTCCCCGATCACATATGTGTGTACGGAACGCAACTTCCCATGCCAAATTTATTTTCGACTGGGCACCTGTTAATGAGACGATTATTTTTGTTTTGGAATAAAAATCCCTATCTTTACCGCGATTTTATTTCAAGCTTAAACCCTATGCTTCAGAAAGTTATATTATTTTTATCATTCCTTTTCATTCCATTCAGCCATGTTTCAGTCGACACAATGGCCGTTCCTGCATCTGACTCTCCGACTCCTGTGTCCGAATTAGCTGCCGGCGAACAGCTCTTTGAAGAAATGGAGTTGGGTGGAATTGTCAATTTCATTGCATTCCGTCAGGCTGTCGCCGGTTACAACCGCATCAAGGAGAAGAGTAAACCGATTCTGACGCTGATTGACTTCTCAAAGCCGTCTACCGAAAAACGTTTTTTTGTCTTCGATATGGAGAAGAAACAACTGCTGTTTTCATCAGTAGTCTCACACGGACGAAACAGTGGAGGGAACTATGCCACTTCTTTTTCCAACCAAAACGGCTCTTATAAAAGTTCACTGGGATTTTATCTCACTGAAAACACTTACCAAGGCGGAAACGGCTACTCACTCATCCTAAACGGACTCGAAAAAGGAATCAATGACAAAGCTAAAGAACGTTCCATCGTCGTGCACGGGGCTTCATACGCCAATCCGACAGTAGCCGCCTCGGGACGTTTGGGGAGAAGTCTGGGATGTCCTGCCCTCCCGACAAAACTAGCCAAGCCCATCATTAATACAATTAAAGATGGCAGTGTTATGTTTATCTATGCCAATAATAGCAGCTATCTTGCTCAAAGCGACATCTTAAAAAATGTCAGTGCCCCCATGCCGGCACTCTAAACAGTCTTTATCAGAAAGAGCTGCACGGACTAACCGCACAAAGGAAGAACAACTTTACTTTATCGGCAGGGTAAACCAGAAACAAGAACCTTTCTCTGGTTCACTATCTACGCCAATCTCGCCACCCAGTTGTTCCACAATACTGCGGCAAATGGAAAGCCCGAGTCCTGTGCCATGTACAAAGGAATTCAGTTTGACGAAACGCTCAAAAATCTCGTTCTGCATTTCCGGCTCAATACCTATGCCTGTATCGGCAATGTAGAAACGCAGATGAGCCTCATCAAGCTGATCATAGCCTACCCGTATATTTCCTTCTTCCGTGAATTTAAGCGCATTGTTTACAAAGTTGGAAATAACCTGATGTAAACGATTGCGGTCACTCATGATGCGACATTCCGGCAGATGGCGGTCAAAAAGGATTTCCACGTTCGGTCTGGCCTTCATTCTCATAGCGAGAACAATATCTTCACAAAGCAGATTTACGTCCACTTCACGTTCGGTGAAATCGAACGTTCCCGCCTCAATCTTCGATAAGTCAAGAATATCTGAAATCAATTGTAATAACAGGTCATTGTTTTCTTCCACAATATCCATGTACTGCCGTCTTTCCTCCATGTCCTCCGTATCCACCATCAGACTGGAAAAACCAACTATGGCATTCAGCGGAGTGCGTATCTCATGACTCATATTGGCAAGGAAAGCAGACTTCAACCGGTCGGATTCTTCGGCTTTCTCTTTTGCCTCTATCAGTTTGGCTTCCGTTTCTTTCAAGGCAGTGATATCGTAGTTGACTCCAATCAATTCCACTTGGCCTTTTTCCGGCTCATAGAGATTCAACACTACATTGGTACGCACCCAGTTCCATTCATTCTTCGTACCGGGACGCAAAATACGCATCTCACCTTTGAAGGCTTTTGCTTTCCCTTTCTTTGCTTCTTCAAAAAAAGCAAGCATACGGGAACGGTCATCCGGATGCATTTTGGAGTAAACACCGACTACATCGGAAAGAGGTGTATTCTCATCCTCTCCCATATTCTTGAACCATTGCTTGATGGCATAGCCCTGACGATTCAGCAGATTGAGTTTGGCATATCCCACCTTGGCATAATCAGATATAAGAAGAAACAGATTCTCAAAATCAGAAATAGGCTTCAAGGCATCAATACGCTCCGTATTATCCATATTAATAAGGATATATCCGGTAAGGTTACCATGATTATCATATAATTTGCGGACTTTTGTATAAAGTTCGATGACACCGGCTTTCAATGGACGATAATACCCCGTGTGGCGGGCACATTCGAACGAATAACGGGCACGAAAATCCGTAATACTGCTCTTGCGTATACTCTCAAGTATCTGGGCATCCACATTCGGGTTTTCAAAGAAATTGAGTCCGATCACCTCCGACTTATCTGAAATTCCCAGAATATCCATATCCCTCTCGTTCAAATCCACCAGATTCCCCTCTTTATCGTAAATCTCCACCCCGGCAGGAATATTGGCAAAGATGTTTTTGAAGAGTCTTTCACTGCGTGCCAAAGCTGCTTGTTCGAAGATTACTTTCTCTTTCGCCCTGCGCAGTTCAAGGCAAATACTGATTACATTGGCCAAAGAAGACAGCCAGCGATAATCTTCGTCCGACCATGAAGCGGAACCATCCACCAAATCTACTCCCATAAATCCGTAGACATGATCATTGACTACCAATGGAGTCGCCATCAAAGCCTTAATTCCCTGACGGGACAACACCTCATATTCACCCTGCCCCATTCCAGGCATCGGCTTTAATGTTTCAAATAAAATAGGCTTCTTGCCCAATATCTGTGATGTCCACCACGGCATGAAGTCTACCGGAATTTCCTGCAATTTATTTATTTCCGCTTTTACTCCTTCCGCTACAACTTCATAGGTACAGTTATAAAAATGATTTTCTTCGTCCGTCTCGAAAATATAGGCACGTCCCGCCCGATAAAAAGCCAGAATATCTTTTAATATCTCATAAATTCCTGTCTCGACTTCTTCATCTTTCAGAAAACGGGACAAAGACCGTGAAATTGAGTTCTGATAATAAAGCAAATCATTGATACGGTGTGAGATGGTTTCCGTTTTTTCATATTCCACCTTTTCGACAGATTTCTGTTCAAAGTCTGCCGCATGTTCAGCCACATATTTCCATAAGGGGGCGGCGTTGAGTGACTGCATGATCTCATTGTTTTCCAGCAGTTGTTTCACTTCTTCAAAAGTCAGCAGATGTACAGACAAATCTTCGGTATCTTCCAGATGTTGATGATCTATCGGTTCGACATTCGTAGCTAGGAAGCAATGAGTCAGGTTGGTATGCGTACTCGGATTGGCAGATATCACCATGTATTCCTGCCAGTTTCCTTTTCCATATCCGGTCTCCTCCCACAGTTCGCGCTGAGCGGAAACTAATGGGGAAGCATCCTCTTTATCACAAACTCCGGCACAGAGTTCATAAGAGGTACGTCCCAATCCAGGACGATACTGACGGACAAATACAAATTTGCCGTCTTTGGTTATTGCTATCGTGTTTACCCAATCGGGATATTCAAGAATATAATATTCAGGGATGTGGTTTCCATTAGGTAATAGCATATCTTCGCAGCGAACTGTCAACCACGGGCGGCGAAACAGATATTTGCTACTTACTGTTTTCCAGGCCTTCTCTTTCTCTTCCATCATTATTTGGTTTGCTTGCGGCAAAAGTAATGATTTTAGCCGGATAACTATTGCCCTATACAAACAAATATCTGTTTTTTACTCGCAAGTGATCTCTATTGTCTGGACCTGTTCGAGGTACTTCTTTGTAGCACTAACCAGCGAACTCCCCATATAATACCAAAACATCAGGCTGATGATGATCATCAATGCACCGATCATCGCAAAACGACTTCTTTGTTCCAACATACTGCTACTCATATCTCTTCTCCTCTCTTATTTTATGTTTTACAAAGATAACACCGAAATGCTACAAAAAATTGACAAGAATGTTTCAAAAACCTTAAATATTGAATTTATTTAACCAACCGGAGGGAAATAGTCTCCTGCATACAGGCTGTTTTATCCTTCCGGAAATATTAATGTAACAATCTGCTACATTCAATTTAACGATTATTAGTTTATCCGCAAACTAGTTACTATCTTTGCACCCACTAACAACCCTTTTAATTACTATATGGCTTTTACTAATAATATTATGATTGTCCGGCATAAATTGCTGGCTGACCTTGTCAGACTCTGGAAAAACGACCAGTTAGTAGAAAAAATTGACCGTCTCCCTATTGAGCTGAGTCCGCGCAAATCAAAACCGCTGGGGCGTTGCTGCGTACACAAAGAACGTGCTGTATGGAGATACAAGACCTTCCCGCTGATGGGACTGGATATGACGGATGAACACGATGAAGTAACTCCTCTCTCCGAATATGCACGGATGGCACTGAACCGCCCGGAGCCAAGTAAGGAAAATATCATGTGTGTCATTGACGAAGCCTGTTCTTCCTGCGTACAGATTAATTATGAAATCACCAATCTTTGCCGGGGATGTGTGGCACGCAGCTGCTATATGAATTGCCCTAAGGATGCAATACGTTTCAAGAAAAACGGTCAGGCAATGATTGATCATGATACTTGCGTCAGTTGCGGTATCTGCCATAAGAGTTGTCCTTATCACGCGATTGTATATATCCCCGTTCCTTGCGAAGAATCCTGCCCGGTGAAAGCTATCAGCAAAGATGAGCATGGCGTGGAACATATTGACGAAAGCAAGTGCATCTACTGTGGAAAATGTATGAATGCCTGCCCGTTCGGTGCTATCTTTGAGATTTCACAAACCTTTGATGTACTGCAACACATCAAGAAAGGAGAAAAGTTGGTAGCTATCATCGCTCCGTCTATCCTCGGACAGTTCAAGACTTCTATCGAACAGGTATACGGTGCCTTTAAAGAAATAGGATTCACCGACATTATCGAAGTAGCCGAAGGAGCCATGATGACCACCAGCAACGAGGCACACGAACTGCTGGAAAAACTGGAAGAAGGTCAGAAATTCATGACTACCTCCTGCTGTCCTTCATACATTGAACTGGTAGAAAAGCACATGACGGAAATGAAACCGTACGTTTCTACCACAGGATCACCGATGTATTATGCGGCACGAATCGCCAAAAAGAAACATCCGGATGCGAAGATTGTATTTGTCGGTCCGTGCGTAGCCAAACGAAAAGAGGTACGCCGTGACGATGCTGTAGACTATATCCTGACATTCGAGGAAGTAGGTTCTATCTTGGATGGAATGGACATTCAGCTGGAACAGGTGAATTCTTTCTCTATACTGCATACTTCCGTCCGTGAAGCACATGGTTTTGCACAAGCCGGTGGTGTGATGGGAGCCGTAAAAGCATATCTGAAAGAAGAAGCGGACAAGATCAATGCTATCCAAGTGTCGGATATCAACAAAAAAAATATAGCCTTGCTGCGCGCCTGTGCCAAAACAGGAAAAGCAGCGGGACAGTTTATCGAAGTGATGGCTTGCGAAGGTGGCTGTATCACCGGACCAAGTACGCACAACGACATTGTTTCAGGACGTCGTCAATTAGCACAAGAACTGCTCAAGCGGAAAGAAAGCTATGAGACAATGGATAGATAAACTGCAAGAAGAAAGGACACTCCAACCGGAAGAATTCCGGCAACTGCTGACCGAATGTGACGGAGAATCATTGCGCTATATCAATAAACAGGCGCAAGAAGTCAGTCTCCGTCATTTCGGAAACCGGATTTTTATTCGCGGACTGATTGAAGTCAGTAACTGTTGTCGAAATAACTGCTACTACTGCGGTATCCGGAAAGGGAATCCGAATCTGGAACGTTATCGGTTATCCACAGAAAATATACTGAATTGTTGCAAGCAGGGGTATGACCTCGGCTTCCGTACTTTTGTGCTGCAAGGGGGAGAAGACCCCGTACTGACAGATGAACGGATAGAGGATATAGTTTCAACGATTCGCCGGAGTTATCCTGATTGCGCCATTACACTGTCACTGGGCGAAAAGTCGCGGGAAGCATACGAGCGTTTCTTTCAGGCAGGAGCCAACCGCTATCTGTTGCGTCACGAGACTTATGACAAAGAACATTATCAACAACTGCACCCTACCGGTATGTCATGCGAGCATCGTCTGCAATGCTTACGGGATTTAAAGGACATCGGCTATCAGACAGGCACCGGAATCATGGTAGGCAGTCCGGGACAGACTATAAAACACCTGATTCAGGATATTCTGTTTATCGAACAGCTTCGCCCCGAAATGATTGGTATCGGCCCCTTCCTGCCTCATGGTGAAACGCCTTTTGCCCAGTCTCCCAGCGGAACCGTGGAACAGACGCTCCTTTTATTATCCATCTTCCGTCTGATGCATCCGTCGGCGCTGATTCCGGCAACTACGGCACTGGCTACCCTCACTCCCGACGGACGGGAACGGGGAATACTGGCAGGCGCCAATGTAGTCATGCCCAATTTGTCGCCACAGGAAGAACGCAAAAAGTACAATCTGTATAATAACAAAGCCTCCCTCGGAGCGGAATCTGTGGAGGGACTCAACATATTGCAACAGCAGCTGGAAAAGATCGGTTATCAAATCTCCTTCTCCAGAGGCGATTACAAACAATAAAGAAATGTATAAAATAGATTCACCCCAAGCAGAAGAATTCATTCATCATGAAGAGATTCTGGAAACTCTTGAATATGCACGGAATCACAAAAATAACCGCGCATTCATAGAACAGCTGATCGAAAAAGCCGCTCTTTGCAAGGGACTGACGCACCGCGAAGCAGCTACCCTGCTGGAATGTGACCAACCTGACCTGATAGAACGAATCTTCCATCTCGCCAAAGAAATCAAACAGAAGTTTTACGGCAACCGTATCGTTATGTTCGCACCGCTTTACCTGTCGAACTATTGCGTAAACGGATGCGTATATTGCCCTTATCATGCCAAAAACAAAACAATCGCCCGCAAGAAACTGACGCAGGAAGAAATACGCAAGGAAGTAATCGCTTTGCAGGATATGGGGCATAAACGTCTGGCACTTGAAGCCGGCGAACATCCGACTCTCAACTCACTGGAGTATATACTGGAATCCATCCGGACCATTTATAGTATCAGACACAAGAATGGGGCTATCCGCCGTGTAAACGTAAATATCGCCGCCACTACCGTCGAGAACTATCGCCGGTTGAAAGATGCCGGCATCGGCACGTATATCCTATTTCAGGAAACTTATCACAAAAAGAACTACGAAGCTCTCCACCCCACCGGACCGAAAAGTAACTATGCTTATCATACCGAAGCAATGGACCGCGCCATGGAAGGCGGCATAGACGACGTAGGAATGGGAGTGCTCTTCGGACTGAATACCTATCGCTATGACTTCGTAGGATTATTGATGCACGCAGAACATCTGGAAGCCCGTTTCGGTGTGGGTCCGCACACTATCAGCGTGCCGCGCATCTGTTCGGCGGACGACATCAATGCGGGAGATTTTCCCAATGCGATTTCCGATGATATATTCAGTAAGATTGTAGCTGTCATCCGGATAGCGGTTCCTTACACCGGCATGATTATATCCACACGTGAATCACAGGAGTCCCGCAAAAAAGTGCTTGAACTCGGTATCTCACAAATCAGCGGCGGCTCCCGCACCAGCGTAGGCGGCTATGCGGAAACGGAACTTCCGGAAGATAACTCCGCACAATTTGATGTAAGCGACACCCGGACATTGGACGAAGTGGTCAACTGGCTGCTCGAATCAGGATATATCCCCAGCTTCTGCACCGCCTGCTATCGGGAAGGACGCACCGGGGACCGATTTATGTCCTTAGTCAAATCGGGACAGATAGCCAACTGCTGCGGCCCCAATGCATTAATGACTCTGAAAGAATACCTCGAAGATTATGCATCGGAAGACACCCGAATCAAAGGTATGAAGCTGATAGCCAAAGAGACCGACCGGATTCCGAATCCCAAAATCAGAGAAATAGCCATCCGGAACTTAAAAGATATTGCGGAAGGAAAAAGAGATTTCAGATTTTAAGGGGCAAGGTGCCCCTGCCAAGTTTCCATGCGGATAATTAACGTTACAACAATTGCTTGATTTATGAATTTAGTCCACACCCCCAATGCCAACCGGCTCCACATCGCCCTCTTCGGAAAGCGTAACAGCGGAAAATCCTCCCTGATCAATGCACTGACCGGACAGGATACCGCTCTTGTTTCCGATACTCCCGGAACAACGACCGACCCCGTGCAGAAAGCAATGGAAATTCACGGTATCGGTCCTTGTCTGTTCATTGATACTCCGGGATTTGACGATGAAGGTGAGTTAGGAAACAGGCGTATCGAACGCACATGGAAAGCCGTAGAGAAAACCGATATCGCCCTTCTGCTTTGCGCAGGTGGTAGCTCTGCAGAGGAAACCGGAGAACCGGACTTTACCGAAGAACTTCATTGGCTGGAACAACTCAAGGCAAAAAACATCCCGACCATTCTGCTTATCAACAAGGCAGATATACGGAAGAACACCGCATCCCTTGCCATCCGGATAAAGGAGACTTTTGGAAGCCAGCCGATTCCTGTCAGTGCCAAAGAGAAGACAGGCATCGAACTGATACGACAAGCCATTCTGGAAAAGTTGCCGGAAGATTTCGATCAGCAAAGTATTACTGGCAACCTGGTAACGGAAGGAGATCTTGTCTTGCTGGTCATGCCACAAGACATTCAAGCCCCCAAAGGGAGGCTTATTTTGCCACAAGTGCAGACAATGCGGGAATTGCTCGACAAGAAATGTCTGATCATGAGCTGCACCACAGATAAGTTACGGGAAACGCTGCAAGCCCTCTCCCGCCCTCCTAAACTGATTATTACAGACTCACAAGTCTTTAAAACAGTCTACGAGCAAAAGCCTGAAGAAAGCAGACTGACCTCTTTTTCCGTCCTTTTTGCAGGTTATAAAGGAGATATCCGGTACTATGTGAAAAGTGCCTCAGCCATCGGAAGTCTGACAGAATCTTCCCGTGTACTGATAGCCGAAGCCTGCACACACGCCCCTCTATCCGAAGACATCGGGAGAGTAAAACTTCCGCATCTGTTAAGAAAGCGGATTGGAGAAAAGTTATCGATAGATATCGTGGCGGGAACTGATTTCCCGCAGGATCTCACTCCTTATTCTTTGGTTATCCATTGCGGCGCTTGTATGTTCAACCGCAAATATGTGCTGAACCGCATCGAAAGAGCAAGGCTACAAAATGTGCCGATGACAAATTACGGAGTAGCTATCGCTTTCCTCAACGGGATACTTAATCAAATAGAATATTAAAATAAAAAGAACAGAACCTTGCAGACTTCAAGCATTTGTCTTATATTAGTCACGCAATCAAATATTTATTAACTTTAGACATAAACAAATGAAAAAGAGAACTATGGCTTTGGCCATCTTTCTGGCAACCGGTGTTACTATGCAAGCACAAGACCGACTGACACAGTACAAAGTCCGGAATGCCATCAGCGTTCGTACCCCCATTATGAACGACAGCATCAATCCTAAAGGAGAAAAACACACCAAAAAGATGTTACTCCAGACCCCGGTCGTACTACATTTGCCGGATGCACCGATGCAGTCGCTCACTGCGGACACAGCGGGGTATCTCAGCTTCGAGAAAGCAGATAAAGACAATAAACTTTATCTGGTTAAGACTCAGATTCGTGCAGAACGTTTCCTGAAAGGGAAGTTGAAAATCACCTCCCCCGTCCGCTGGGAAGTCTTCATTGACGGAGCCTCCAAGCAAGTAAAAGATGCGGCAGAAGACAGCATCACCTCCGGCTCATCACGTGACATCGCTCTCAGCCTTGAACCGGAGCGGGATTACGAGATAATCATCAAACTGCTTTCTGCTTCCGACGACAAAGCGGCTCCAACGCTGAAATGCGAACTGATCAAAGACGAGAAATTCAAGGATATCGCCTGCAATCTAGATCCGGAAGCAAAGAAGCGTTTTTCTCTCGACAATACAGTTTATGGCAACCGTGCCATCTCTGTTTCCATCTCTCCCAGCGGAAAGTATCTGCTGACCCGTTATTGGGATAACCACGCCGCCAAACGCTCACGCACTTATTGCGAACTGACGGAACTAAAGAGCGGAAAAGTACTCCTGACCAATCTCAGAGACGGCATGAGCTGGATGCCTAAAAGTGACAAGTTATACTACACGGTAACTGCCCTGACAGGAAATGACGTAATCACCCTCGATCCTGCCACACTCCGCGAAGAAACGATTTTGCAAAGTATTCCCGAACAGAGTTTCAGATGGTCGCCCAACGAAGATTTTCTGATTTACTATCCCCGCGAAGAAGGAGTCAAAGAAGATGGTCCTCTCCGCCGCATCGTAAGTCCTGCAGACCGTATTCCCAATTCCCGCGGACGGAGTTTCCTTGCGAAATACAACCTGGCCGACGGTGTCTCCGAGCGCCTGACCTATGGCAACCACAGCACATATCTGCAAGATATTTCTCCGGACGGAAAATACATGTTATACAGTACATCCAAAGAAAACATCACTCAACGTCCGTTCTCTCTGTCCTCACTTTACCAAGTAGATTTGGAAACGTTGAAAGTGGATACTCTTTTCTATGAAGACCGCTTTATCGGAGGTGCGGGCTACTCTCCTGACGGCAAGCAGCTATTGCTGACCGGCAGCCCCGAAGCGTTCGGCGGCATCGGAAAGAATTGTGGCAATCACCCTATTGCCAATGATTTCGATACTCAGGCCTTTATTATGGATCTGAGTACCCGCAAGATACAACCGATTACCAAAGACTTTCATCCGACAGTCAGCCCTCTGCAATGGAATCATGGCGATGGGTGCATCTATTTCAATACGGACGATGGCGATTGCAAAAACATCTATCGTTATTCTCCGAAGGACGGAAAATTTGAGAAGCTGAACCTCGAAACGGATGTTACCAGCGCTTTCGCTTTGTCCGAATACAATCCGGGCATCGCAGCTTACATCGGTCAATCGGACTACAACGCCGGAGTGGCCTATCTCTATGACATGAAGAAAAAGACTTCCAGCCTGCTTGCCGACCCGATGAAACCGATTCTGGAGAAAATAGAATTAGGCAAAACAGAGCCGTGGAACTTTACCGCTTCCGACGGAACTGTCATCACTGGCAAGATGTGCCTGCCTCCGAATTTTGATCCGAACAAGAAATATCCGATGATTGTATATTACTATGGCGGTACGACTCCGACTACCCGCGGAATCAGTAATCCGTATTGCGCACAATTATTCGCTTCACGTGACTATGTGGTCTACGTCATCCAGCCTAGCGGAACGATTGGCTTCGGACAGGAATTCTCCGCCCGCCACGTCAATGCGTGGGGCAAACGTACAGCAGATGACATCATCGAAGGCACGAAGCAGTTCTGCAAAGAGCATCCGTTTGTGGATGAAAAGAAAATCGGATGTCTCGGTGCTTCTTATGGCGGATTCATGACGCAGTATTTACAGACGCAGACGGATATTTTCGCCGCTGCCGTATCGCACGCCGGAATCAGTGACGTGACCAGCTACTGGGGTGAAGGTTACTGGGGTTATTCCTACAATGCCATCGCCGCAGCCGACAGTTACCCGTGGAAGGACCCGGACTTGTTCACCAAACAAGGCTCCCTGTTCAACGCCGACAAGATAAACACTCCGTTACTGCTGCTACACGGTACGGTAGATACCAATGTGCCTATCGGTGAAAGTATCCAGCTTTTCAACGCATTGAAGATACTTGGCAAGACTGTAGAGTTCGTGACCGTAGACGGAGAAAACCATTTCATCTCCGATTATGACAAGCGAATCAAATGGCATAACTCCATCATGGCATGGTTTGCCCGTTGGCTACAGGATCAACCGGAATGGTGGAAGGAAATGTATCCGGAACGCCATTTATAATTTATGATAAATACGTATCCCCGGTCGTACACAAGAGTAATTCTTGGATATACTACCGGGGATACTTCTACTTTGTAATCTCATCTATTTTAATTCTACCTCGATAGCTGCCGGATAAAGCCGTTGCGGATCAAAGAACACCGCACAGCTATTAACCATATTCTTCAAATCAGCCTTTACTTTTCCCTCGAAAACCTTTTTGCCATTCACCGTCAGAGTCACCTTTTCAGTTAAATCGACCAGCTCGTCGCAGAGATAAATGACCACTTTCCCTTTATGCACCTGCGCATATTTCTTCGCAAACTTCATCTCTATTCCCCATCGTTGATCCTTCTCCGTAGCTTCATAAACAACATCATCGACCTTCAATGAAATATGATTTCCCGAAATACTCATTTCATAATAAGTACGCGACTTCCCCTCTTCATCGGATCTTTCCTTCACATACAGATTATAAAATCCTTTCCGGTAGAGTCCGTCCATTTCAAAATTCTCCCAGCTTACATATTTGGGATAAGGATTACGGACATATTGCTTCAGCCAGGGAGTCGTCGGACGATAATCAATACTATGCCCCATTCCGGGAATCAGTTCTATCTTGTGAGTGAAATAGCCGGGATGCTGATGCGCCAAACTATCGAATGCTTCCCGTACATATCCGGTCAGTGTATTCCGGTAGAATCCGGTATCCTTATCTCCTGTCCGCAAAGAAAAAGCAATATTACTACAATTCTCCGCAGGAGCATTCTTTAAAGGTTCCCCTCCTGCCATCGGTCCCGCAGCAGCCCAATAATCAGCATAAAATGAGGCCAGACGCTGACTGCCATATCCGCCTTCCGAGATTCCAAAAACATACACTCTGTTGGGATCAATCTTTCCCAAGAGTAAGGATTGTCGCAGCAATTTCTCCCAGGCAAACTGTTTAGCTTTTTGCCACCAACGATAGTACTCGCCTTCGTTCGGAATCTGTGGAATAAAGTAAACGGAAGGAGCATCATCAAAATTCCGGCAAATATTCAATCCGGTACTCCATTCCCGCTCTTTGGGTCCCGAACCATGCAGATAGAGGAATAATGGAAGTTCATTTCCTGCTTCATCTGTCCCTTTCATTCCCCAGTAATAGGGCATCACTGCATTTGGTTCCAAACTATCAGGAAGTTCCCAATAGCCGGTAGAAGCGGATGAGAGTGTATCCAAAGCTATTAATTTTTCTTCTTTAAAACCATCATTTGCCTCTTTCCACAACTGCCATACGACATCACGATAGTGTTCTACTTCTGACAGTTTCAACGGTTTTCCTGCGTCAAAAGTGGTTGTCTTACCGGAAAGAGATTCAGAAAAGAACGTAACAATCTCTTTTCTTGTCTGTGCCTTCACCGACTTCTTCAGGGAGTTCTCATTGGTTTCGAGTTCATGAGCAGTCGAGGAGGCAATACTGGCAGCACAGATTATGCCTAGAAAAAGTGTGTTTCTTATTGTTTTCATATTACTTTGGGGGTTGTTGTTTTTCATATATTTGCTATCAATTCAATGTATGCACAAAGATAAAAATTACTGTCCGGCTCTCCTTATTTTTTCAGTCTAATCTAAAAACTAATATCCAAAGTTTTTAATTAAGAAGTAGAATTAAGCCTTCCGAGAATATGATCCCCAAAAGTAATTGTTACATATAATTACCATTTCATTCTATATAGTTTCCGATAGTCAGTTTTCATTCGAAACCGCATCCTTATATCTTTACAAAAACAAAAACGGCCTTTAATAAACACGGATTCTGTTTATAATAAACTTATCGCACGTTTATTATAAACGGTATCCAAGTTTATTAAAAACGATATTCGTCCCTTTTTAAGTAAGAGACGAAATGTAGCAGGCATAATTAACGACAAAATGGGGCAATAATCATCTGATCATTGCCCCATTCCAAGTTCTTCTGATACTTATAAGTAACAGTATAAAGGTGATATTTATGTATCTATTTTTCTTATTACATTCATCTTATTTATGCCTTTTCTTTTCTCAAAGATACAACATAAAAAGTCATTTGTCAAGTACTTCACCGGAAAAGCGGATATTCTCACTCTATACCCTGCTTTTAATTGCGTAAAGCAGCTATCAGTTCTTCCACCGAAACAAGATTCTGTTCGCCGGTTTCCATATTCTTCAGCATTGCTTTGCCTTCGTTCATTTCGTTCTCTCCTACGATAGCTACGAACGGAACACTCTTGGCATTGGCATAGCTCATCTGCTTCTTCATCTTTGCCGCATCCGGGAAGATTTCCGCACGGATACCTGCCGCACGAACTTTTGCCAGCATACTCATAGAGAAAGCAGCTTCTTTATCACCAAAGTTTACGAACATCAATTCCGTACCGTTCACTGCTTCCTTCGGATAAAGTTCCAGTTGATTCAAGACGTCGAAGATACGGTCTGCACCAAAAGAAATGCCGACTCCCGACACACCGGCCATACCGAATACTCCTGTCAGGTTGTCATAGCGACCACCACCGGTGATACTGCCGATCTGCACGTCCAGCGCTTTCACTTCGAAGATAGCACCGGTATAATAATTCAATCCGCGAGCCAGCGTCAAGTCAAGTTCGATCTCATTTTTCAAGCCCATTGTTTCCAGTGTGCCCAGAATAAATTCGCTTTCTTCCACTCCTTTCATGCCTGTTTCACTGGCTGCCAGCACGCTCTTTAGTGTAGCCAGCTTTTCAGTATTGGTTCCGCTCAGCAGAATGATCGGCTGCAATTTGGCAATCGCCTCATCACTGATCCCTTTCTCTTTCAGTTCCGCATTGACGTTCTCCAGACCAATCTTATCCAGTTTGTCAATAGCCACTGTGATATCTACAATCTTATCCGCTTCACCGATAATCTCAGCGATACCGGAAAGAATCTTGCGGTTATTAATCTTAATACACACACGGATGTTGAAACGGCTGAATACAGTATCGACAATCTGCATCAGTTCTACTTCATTCAGCAGTGAATCACTGCCGACAACATCGGCGTCGCATTGATAGAACTCACGGTAACGTCCTTTCTGCGGACGGTCTGCACGCCATACCGGCTGTATCTGATAACGCTTGAACGGGAAAGTTATTTCATCGCGGTGCATCACCACGTAACGGGCAAAAGGCACTGTCAAGTCATAGCGCAAACCTTTCTCACAGAATTTGCTTGCCAGCTTAACAGCATTACGACTCAATAACTCTTCATCTGTGATGCCGGAAAAATAATCTCCTGAGTTCTGAATCTTAAATAGAAGTTTGTCACCCTCATCGCCATATTTCCCCATCAGTGTAGAAAGCATCTCCATCGACGGAGTTTCTATCTGCTGGAAACCATACAGATGATATACGTCACGAATCGTATTGAATATATAATTACGCTTCGCCATTTCTACCGGCGAAAAGTCACGAGTTCCTTTAGGAATACTTGGTTTTGCTGCCATGATATAATTACTGTTTAGTATTTTAATTGCGCAAATTTACTGCAAATTTCCGAGCAACGCTTGCATATATCTAAAAAAAACATCAATAAAAAAAGAACGCCTCCATAGTCTTTGAAAACGATGGAGGCGTCAAAACGATTAATCTTATCTCTTAGTCTCTTCTGCCCATAGCAATCATAATGTAATAGATCAGCGTAGCCAATGAACCCAGTGCAGCAACTACATAGGTGTATGCAGCAGAGCGAAGAGCGTCTTCGGCTTGCGTATGATTGTATGAATTAGTAATGCCGGATGAACTCAGCCACACAAGCGCGCGCTTACTTGCATTGATTTCCACCGGCAAGGTGATAAAGCTGAACAAAGTAGTGGTAGCAAACAGAATGATACCGATCCACAACAATTGCGGGAAGGAGTTGAACAGCAGAATACCGCCCAGCAATACCCAAGTCATGATAGAGGACGAAAAATTCACTACCGGCACCAAGGCGCTGCGCATTTTCAACGGAGCATACATACGTGCATGCTGAACAGCGTGTCCACATTCGTGTGCCGCTACGGCAGCCGCCATGATACTATTACTTTCGTATACACCTTCACTCAGATTCACTGTTTTGTTAGCAGGATTGTAGTGGTCGGTCAGCTGACCGGGTGTATGAGTTACTTGTACATCGTAAATTCCATTGTCGTGCAGCATCTTCAGAGCTACGTCGCGTCCTGTCATACCGTTTCCTGTCGGAATTTTGGAATACTTCTTGAATTTGTTCTGCAAATTCATCTGTACCAACCAACTTGCTACGGCAATACCAATAAATAATACCCAATAAGACATCATATACTTTTCATTTTAATTATTACTCTATATCTATATAAACAAATTGTTTGCCAAAAATAAAGGGAAACTACGTATGTAACGATAGTTTCCCTATGCTTTTATGAAGAATTAGCTAAAAATTAGTCAATTGTAAGTTCTACAACGTAATCAATATCTTTTGGTATCTCTGTAAACTCCAGCAACACGCCTTCTTTATTTTTAGTGAAGCGGACAGGTGTGCCGTTCTTAAACAGTACTGCCTTCTTCACCTTCTTATCTGCCAAAGGCAGGAACAGGGCTTTATCCTGCAAATTCAGAATATGCACATACAGCTTGTTTCCTTTCTGCGTCGTCACTCCCCAATCATGCGGAGCAACCGCACCGCCACGGGTTCCATAAATCGTTTCACCATATTGATTCATCCACTCTCCCATTTCTTTCAACCGCTGTACGGCTACTTCCGGAAGCTCTCCGTCGGGCTGAGGGCCGATATTCATCAACAGGTTCGCATTCTTTCCGGCTGCCTTTACCAGATAATGAATCAGTGTCTTCGTTGATTTATAATTCTGATCCGTAATCTTATATCCCCACATACCATTCATCGTTTCGCAGGTTTCCAAGGGCAGGTGACTTACACTTTGTCCGGAAAGTCCTGCGGTATTTTCTCCGGGCAGGTCACGTTCGAATATCTGAATGTCTTCACCGGCGAAAGGAGTCTGATGATGGTTATTTCCTATCAGGCAGCCCGGCTGTAGTTTATGGATCATGGCATATTGTTCCGGCAATTCCCAGTTAAAGCCGGGGTTTCCATCCTGATCCCACCATCCGTCAAACCAAATGGCTCCTACCGGACCATAATTAGTCAGCAGTTCCGTCAACTGATTGTTCATGAACTGATAATAGCTTTTCCAGTCTCCTTGCGGATTCGAACGTCCTGTACCCCGTCCTGTACGTCCCCAAGGATAATCTTCCCGCGTCCAGTCAAGATGAGAATAATAGAAATGAAGTTTAATTCCCTGTTTGCTACAGGCTGCTGCCAGCTCCTTGATGATATCCCGCTTAAAGGGAGTTGCCTTCACGATATTGAAGTCCGAATATTGGGTATCGAACATGGAGAAGCCGTCATGATGGCGGGAAGTCAGGCAGATATATTTAGCTCCCGACGCTTTGATGGCAGCCACCCACTTATCCGCATCAAACTTGGAGGGATAGAAGCCGCCTGCCAGTTTGGCATACTCTTTATAATTCAGATTATTATTTGTCATAGTCCACTCACCGGTGGCAAGCATGGCATACAGTCCCCAATGAAGGAAAATACCGAATTTATTATCCTGAAATTCTTCACGGGCTTTGAGGTTTTCTTCACCAGGCTGGTAAGAAGACTGTGCGTGGAGCCGGGAGGAGATTCCCAGACTCATACCTATTAAAAATAGGAAAGTAATGAAATGTGTTTTCATAATGCGTTATAGTTAATATTGGGGGTAAAGAAAAAACAAAAAGGCGGAGTAATTTCCATTTCTCCGCCTCTCATTAAGTTATAGAACAAAGGAGACCAAAAGCAATAGTATCATCAATTCCCCTCCTTCCAGGAGGAGACTTAAGATACTACCGGACTTTTTAGTCAGCCCCATTTCTTATTCTTCAGTATAACGTTCGATTGTCTGCGCTCTGTCCGGTCCGACAGATACAATCTTAATTTCCACACCAAGTTGTTCTTCCAGGAAAGTCAGATAAGCATTGAATTCTTCCGGGAATTCATCTTCGCTCTGCATCTTTGTCATATCTGTCTTCCAGCCCGGCAGTTCTGCATATACAGGTTCCACACCTTCAGTGATGTCATATGGGAAATAATCAATTTCCTCGCCATCTACCTTATAAGCAACACAAGCCTTGATGGTATCGAATGTATCGAGCACGTCGCTCTTCATCATGATCAGTTTGGTAACACCGTTTATCATAACGGAATATTTCAGAGCTACCAGGTCAATCCATCCGCAACGACGTTTACGTCCTGTTACAGAACCGAATTCATGTCCCAGTGTGCACATCTTGTCACCAGTCTCGTCGAACAGTTCTGTCGGGAACGGACCGGCACCTACACGAGTACAGTATGCCTTGAAGATACCGAACACCTCGCCGATACGGTTCGGAGCTACTCCCAGACCGGTGCAGGCACCTGCACAAACCGTATTGGAAGATGTAACAAACGGATACGAACCGAAATCGATATCAAGCATCGTTCCCTGAGCACCTTCGCAAAGAACGCTCTTGCCGTCTTTCAGATAGTTGTTAACCTCATGCTCACTGTCTACAAAATGGAACTGTTTCAGATATTCGATACCTTCCATCCATGCTTTTTCCAGTTCTGTGAGGTCATATTCGTAGTTCAGACTTTTCAGGATTTGTTCGTGACGAGCTTTCGCCGCACCGTATTTCTGTTCGAAGTTATGAAGGATATCACCTACACGAACACCGTTACGGCTAACTTTATCCGTATAAGTAGGGCCAATGCCTTTACCGGTTGTTCCTACTTTCGCATCTCCCTTGGCTGCTTCGTAAGCAGCGTCCAGTATGCGGTGTGTCGGAAGGATGAGATGAGCTTTCTTAGAAATGTGCAAACGCTCTTTCAATGGGTGTCCCGATGCTTCGAGTGCCTCAGCTTCCGCTTTGAACAATGCCGGATCGAGCACTACACCGTTACCGATAATATTTACCTTATCTCCCTGAAAAATACCGGAAGGAATAGAACGAAGTACATACTTCTGTCCTTCGAACTCAAGTGTATGACCGGCATTCGGACCGCCCTGAAAACGAGCGACCACATCATACTTAGGTGTTAATACGTCGACTACTTTGCCTTTACCTTCGTCGCCCCATTGTAATCCTAATAGAACATCTACTTTCATTTTTCTTTTTTATTGTTGTTACTGACTTTTTTCCGTTTATTAGCTCTGTCGCACTTGCTGCACAATCCATATATATATAAGGAGTAATGCGAAAGTTGAAAGCGGCTTAATTTTGTATTTTCGATGGCATGCTGCAATTCCTCGTTCTGAAACTCAGTCACTTTACCACATTGAGTACATATCTGATGATGATGTGTCTCGCGATTGTATGATTTTTCGTATTGGGAGGAAGTGCCGAACTGATGCTTGATGATCAGCCGCGCATTGATAAGCAGAATAATAGTATTATAAAGAGTTGCCCGGCTCACCCGGAAATTCTCCTGATCCATCATTCTGGAATAGAGCATATCGATATCGAAATGTCCGTCGATGGAATAGATAGTTTCGAGTATGGCGTAACGTTCGGGAGTCTTACGATGCCCGTTCGCCGTGAGATATTCTGTGAATATCTGCCTTACTGTATCTTTCACATTTTGAGTTTCCATCATCAGCACAAAATTAGCGCGAACAAAGTTAAGCCTTTTTTGTGGAAAGCAAAAGAATTTCTGAGAATAAGTAATAAGTATTAAGTAATAAGTATTAAGTAATAAGTATTAGGTATTAACCGTAGCTACTTAGATTCCATGCGGCGGATATCCGCATGGTAATACTTAATACTTATTACTTAATACTTATCACTAGCTTCTTCTTTTACCATATTATAGAGCATCTGCTCCGCTTCCACTGTGGAATCTGCCATTCCTTCAACCATCCGGCATACACGGAAAGCATGTTCTTCGTTATGCTGCATATACTTACGGATAGCCAGAAGAGCTGCATTCCGCACATGATAGCTTTCTGAATGAACAGCGCAAAGTGCCTGGTCGAGCAATTCGCCGGAGGCTCTTTCTGTCATATCTCCCTTTTTCATCAAAAGACGGGCAGCCGTCAGGAAACCGCATGTCTGCACATATTCCTGTTCATCAGCCATCCAATGAAAAGATTTAGCAGGGGCATACGGCAAATGCTGGAAAAGATTCATACAGGTCAGTTCCGCAATCTCTATGTTACGGATACTTTCTACCCAGATATCAGCTATTTCGGGATAAAAGGTATCCACAGGCTGCAACATGGCTGCCATGATTTTGCATTCGCGAATGTCTTCTTTCCACAATGCCTGCGCCAGGTCATGGTTCTTTTCATACCCTT
Organism: Bacteroides sp. MSK.20.82; assembly: GCF_019052485.1. Lineage (NCBI taxonomy): Bacteria > Pseudomonadati > Bacteroidota > Bacteroidia > Bacteroidales > Bacteroidaceae > Bacteroides > Bacteroides sp. MSK.20.82. The sequence goes on along the minus strand of NZ_JAHQUN010000025.1, from coordinate 19,801 downwards.
CGACAATCATCTTTATGCGGGGGATTTCGACTCCGAAATTGAGTTTGTATACCAATCCCTTCTCACGCATACTTTGGGACACAGCCCCGTTCATAGAGAGACGGAGCTGTGTTTTGATATCCTTCAGTTGTTCTTTTATATCCATTTTCAATATTAATTATTTACGGAAGGCAACGGAGAATAATCTTTGCTGTAGCGCAACATTTGTTCTACATAGTCTTCATCATAAGACACGGTAACGTCCGTGATATTTCCATCCTTGTCAGTCACCAGTTCATAAACCGGATTTATAAAACCTTTGTAAGGAGCCAGATTCAGTTTCTTATAGCGTGCCAACACTTCGGCGTGCAAAGCAGGATCAACCTTCACGGCATAATTTTCGACCAATGTACGGGCACCCTCAAAATCACCGGTCGATTTGATTCGCTGGATTTCAGCCAGCAGTTCACCAAACAACTGACGGACTTTCTCATAATCATTGACTACAACATAGGTCTTTCCGTCCCTCTTCACCATTTCGACCACTTTGTCGGGAGCACCTTTTTCAAATACCCAGCGGGCAATCAGCTGACGGTTGCGCATATGAGCTTCTTCGATATTATTTCCCGGTTCGATACGTACAAGCTGAGTCATCAGACCGTTCATCAGGAAAGTATAATATTCAGCTTTATAAGCCTCCGCATCCGGAACAAGTTTCAGTTCCACCAGTTTCGGGTCGGCCACATAATACAATCCGAACAGGTCGGCACGTGCTTCTTCTATAGTGGAACCATACGCTTTCAAAGCGTCAGGGTCTACTCCCGGAAGCAATTTGCCCGAACCATGTCCCAGACATTCATGTAAGTCTGTATGAAGTTCACCTGTCAGGTCGCCATATTGGTCGATCCGCTGTCTCTCTTCGTCATTGCAGACAAACTCTTCATTGAATCCGTTACCGTGGGCAGCTTTATTATAAGCATCTGTGATATTGCCGATAGTAACTGACTTAGAGCCGTGATGGGCACGAATCCAGTTAGCGTTCGGAAGATTGATGCCGATGGCAGTTGCAGGATATAAGTCGCCGGCAAGAATAGCGGCAGTGATCACCTTGGCAGATACCCCTTTTACCTTTTCCTTTTTGAAAGATTTATCAACCGGCGAATGATCTTCGAACCATTGCGCATTGCTGCTGATAATCTCTGTGCGGTGCGTAGCACCCAAGTCTTTGAAGTTGACCAGTGATTCCCAGCTGGCTTTCACTCCCAGCGGATCGCCGTAACTTTCTGTAAAGCCATTAACGAAGTCAATTCTTGAATCAAGGTCTTTCACCCAAAGGATAGCATATTCATCGAAGTCTTTCAGGCTGCCTGTTTCGTAAAATTGAATCAGTTTGCTGATCACAGCTTTCTGTGCATCATTTTCGGCAACCGTTTCCGCTTTCTTCAACCAGTACACAATCTTTTCAATCGCCTGAGTATAAAGTCCGCCTACCTTCCAGACTTTTTCCTGTATTTTCCCATCTTCTTTCACCAATCGGCTGTTGAGTCCGTAAGAAACCGGAGTTTCATCTTTTGGGTCTTTCATTGCTCCGTAGAAGCTTTCCGCTTCCTGCTGAGTGACTCCGTCGTAATAATTGCAGGCAGAAGTCAGCACCAAGTCTTCACCGTCCGCCTGATTTACACGCTTTGCCAGGATAGCCGGATCAAACATAACCGGGAAGAGCTCATCACAGAGTTGTTCGGCAGTCTGTCCTTCTGATAACGGAAGTAATTGGGCGTCCGTTCCGAGCACTGCCTGTTTCAAGAAGTCCTGCGAGAAACCGGGCACAAACTTTTCCATGCCGTAATGATGATGAATACCATTGGAGAACCATACCCGTTTGAGGTACACTTCCATATTTTTGAAGTCGGGAGCCGACTTGTCTCCTTTATAATTGGTGTAAACGGCTTCGAGCATCCGACGGATTCTCAGGTTATACTTTCCGTTCTGATCAAACAGGATGTCGCGTCCTTCCAGCGCAGCCTGAGTCAAGTAATAAACCAGTTCTTTCTGTTTCAGCGTCAAGGTTTCGAATTCGGGAACCTTGTACCGCAATATTTGTAAGTCTGCAAATTGTTCCACTGTATAATCAAATTTATCTGCCTCAGCAGTTGTTGTTTTGGCCCCACCGCAGGATGCAAGGATCGTAGCGGTAACTGCCATCGAAATAAAATGTTTTTTCATAATTACTGATATTGATTAATTAAATAAGAAAAGGAATTATCCCCGAACTTTTCATTCAGAGGTAATTCCTTTTGGTCAGTATCGGAAAACGCAATTACTTCTTACTTTCAGCGTGTTTCTTGCGATATCCGTTAGGAGTTTCACCTACGTTCTTGTAAAATGCAGCGTAAAAAGATTGACGATTTGCAAAGCCAACCATTGCACTGATTTCTTCCACATTCTTGTCGGCATAACGCTTGTCTGTCAACAAATGCAGAGCGTCTTTCACTCTGTACTCATTCAACAAACAAGAGTAGTTCATACCAAAACGAGAATTCACTACTGCAGAAAGGTAGCGAGTATTGGTCTTCAACTCTTTAGCCAAATCTTTAGCTGAATAGTCAGGATCTTTATACTTCTTCTGAACTACTACAATGTTCAGAATCTTGTCATACAACTCGTCTGCCAGTTCCGGTCTGATTAATGACCGATATGCAGCCTTCTTTTCTTTCTTTTCCCTCAAATTGTAGGGACGTTTCTTTGGAGCTTCCTCCGCTTTTTTGTTCTCTAAATCACTCATTGAATTAACTGGTTAGGGTTTGTTTATTTGTTATTAATTGCTCATTCGCAACGTTACATGTTACAAATGTCTTACTTTTTTTTTAAACACACAATTATTTTGTGCATTTTTTTCTAATAAAACAATCAAAAACCTTGAAAAAGAGGAATTAAGGGTGAATAATAAGAAACTTTAACTCTTGGGGCATTAAAATCAAAACAGAAATCGAGACATGATAAAGATTGCTAAGGAAAAGCGTACCTTTGCCACAAAGTTTAAACAAATGTTGATGAAAGAAACTCTAAAATCATATTTCGGTTATGACAGCTTCCGACCCTTACAGGAAGAAATCATCCGCCACCTGTTGAACAAGCAGGATTCACTGGTACTGATGCCCACCGGAGGAGGTAAATCGATCTGTTATCAACTACCTGCATTGCTTTCTGAAGGAACGGCTGTAGTGGTCTCCCCGCTTATCTCACTGATGAAAGACCAGGTAGAAACATTGCAAGCCAACGGCATCGCAGCAGGAGCACTCAATAGCAGCAATGACGAAACGGAAAATACCAATCTCCGCCGTGCCTGTATCGAAGGACGCCTGAAACTGCTTTATATTTCACCGGAGAAGCTGATAGCGGAAAAGGACTATCTGTTGCGGGATATGAGTATTTCGCTCTTCGCAATTGACGAAGCCCACTGTATTTCCCAATGGGGACATGACTTCCGTCCTGAATATACACAAATGGGAATGCTCCATCAGCAATTTCCGCAGGTACCGATTATTGCATTAACGGCAACAGCCGATAAAATAACCCGTGAGGATATAATCCGACAGTTGCATCTGATACAGCCCCGGACGTTTATTTCTTCTTTCGACCGTCCCAACATCAGCCTGGACGTAAAACGCGGTTTTCAGGCAAAAGAGAAGAATAAAGCGATTCTGGAGTTTATCCATCGCCACAGAGAAGAAAGTGGAATCATTTATTGTATGAGCCGTAATAAAACGGAAACTGTAGCACAAATGCTGCAAAAGCAGGGAATCCGATGCGGTGTCTACCATGCCGGATTGTCTCCGCAGCATCGGGACGAGACTCAGAATGACTTCATTAATGACCGTATTCAGGTAGTATGCGCCACCATTGCTTTTGGTATGGGAATTGACAAATCGAATGTCCGATGGGTTATTCATTATAATCTTCCTAAAAGTATTGAAAGTTTTTATCAGGAAATCGGGCGTGCCGGACGGGATGGCTTACCAAGCGATACTGTATTGTTCTATTCACTGGGCGATCTGATCCTGTTAACTAAATTCGCCACAGAAAGCAACCAACAGACAATCAATCTGGAAAAGTTGCAACGTATGCACCAATACGCAGAAGCGGACATCTGCCGCAGAAGAATCCTGCTGAGCTATTTCGGAGAAACCTCAACAGAAGATTGTGGCAACTGTGATGTCTGTAAAAACCCTCCACAACGCTTTGACGGTACAGTCATCGTACAAAAAGCGTTGAGCGCCATAGCTCGTGCAGAACAACAAATAAGTACAGGGATATTAATTGATATTCTTCGTGGAAGTTATTCGGCAGAAGTTACGGCAAAAGGATATCAGGAATTAAAGACGTTTGGCGCAGGAAGAGACATACCACCTCGTGACTGGCAGGATTATTTACTTCAAATGCTACAACTAGGCTATTTCGAAATAGCCTACAATGAAAATAACCATCTCAAAATCACTCCAAGCGGAAGTAACATTCTTTTTGGAAAAGCGAAAGCAATGCTTGCCGTGATTCATCGGGAAGAAATCGTCACAGGAAAAGGGAAAAAGAAGAAGGTGGTCATCGCAAAAGAACTTCCTTTCGGTATCCCCGGTGGAGAAAACGAAGATTTATTCGAAGCACTACGGGGATTGCGGAAACAGATTGCCGATCAGGATGGTCTTCCGGCATATATCATTCTATCGGATAAGGTGTTGCATCTGCTCAGTATTTCACGGCCGACTACCATCGAAGCATTCGGAGAAATCAGTGGTATCGGAGAGTTTAAGAAGAAGAAATATGGAAAAGAGTTTGTGAATCTGATTAAGCAGTTTGTATAATAATGTATTGAGCCGTCCCATCGATTTACCTTTAATAAAGAGTAACTTATTCAAGCGTAACCAGGAAGGACCATATAATAAGATGAGTAAACAAAAAAGGGAAGCAATCGCTTCCCTTTTTTGTTTAATTCAAGAACATCCGATCTATTTAGCCTATAATCCATTTACTGCCCGGTATGAATGAGATAATCTTTGTCGTTATATAACAGCAGACAAATGTAGTCACTGCAATACATGGGATGGCGGAAACAGTAGGCAGTTCCAGCGTATTTTTGAATACTGTCGCCCATAACCCGAGCCAGAATATATGCATAAGGTACATACCATAGCTAAGTTTCGACATATCTGTTACGAAACGCGGAGCTTCCGGCCGATTTATACAAGTGAAGAGAAGGAATGTACCCGCTGTAAGAAGTACACAGTTAATCGTACAGAAAGCCCATCCTATTTCTATGACAGGGGTAGAATGAGTAATTCCGGGAATAGCCTGTATATAGAATGAGTAAATAGTCAGCGCAGCCCCGGCAACCATTGAAATGAGTCCTACAATGAAACGTTTGGAACGATCCCATTTTAAGTGTACACGTATGTAGTGTGCCAACACAAGATATCCAAGATAGCCTGAGAAATACCACAACATATGGTATTCGTTCCAAAAACACTGCCCCCACACTTCACCAAACCAGCGATTGAAGTACGGCATACACGTTGATAACAGGAACAGTCCTATGAAGAAACGTTCTTCTTTTGCAGTGGCTTTACTCAACCAAGGAGATATAATAGGTATAAACAGGTAAAGACTTATCAGGGGATACATGAACCAAAGGTGTCCGGCAAGCGTCGGGAAGTTCAGGAATATTCGAGACATATCCTTTATTGATGTCTCGCTGTCTATCTGTCCCCACAACATCGGCAGGATACTATAGAGTATCATAAATATAAAAAACGGTGGCAGGATATGAGTGAAGCGTCGGCGGTAGAACTGCCATGAAGTCTGTCCCTCCTTCATCGGTACCAGCAGATAAGCAGAGACAATCATAAACAATGGTACTGCCATGCGTGAAAAACCATCGTACACGGCCACCCACAATCGGTCTGCTTCACTGGCTAAAAAAGATTGCGGTCCCGCCATGTCCGTAGATCCGGCAGCACCATAAAAGTTTTCACTGGCGTGTACCACCATAACGAGGAAACATGCGAACACGCGCACGTAATCTAAAAAAACAATACGTTTCATTTTCTGTTTGGGTATTAATTAGTAGTAATATGTTTTTAGTTTTGTCTTTTATTTACATTGTTTCAGCTGCTCGTGCAAATCAGCAGGAGGTATGCCCAGCGAAATAGCTTTTTCAAAGTCCATCTTTGCCAATGCTTTCTTTTTCTGTGTCAGATAAATATTGCCACGCAACAAATAGGCATCCGCCGAAGAAGGATTCAGGCGAATAGCTTCCTCCAAATCGACCAAAGCCAGATCTTCATGCTTCATCTCCCGTTCCACATCTGCACGGGCAATGTAAAGAGTCGCGTCTTCGGGAGTTGCCGTAATCATCTTATTAAGAATTTCGAGCGCTTCCTTGAATTTTCCTTCTTTCTGTTCCAAGGTAGCCAGCCCAAGCCGACCGCTATAACTTTGCGGGTCAATCTCCAACAAGCGATTATAATCGATTCGTGCCGCGGGGTAATCCCTCCGGAGCACATAGATATATGCCCGCATCAACAGCGCTTCTTTATTCTGTTTATCTTCGTCAAGTACCTGACAATAATCGGTATAAGCACGGTCTGTATTCCCCATTTCCAGATTAATCGCAGCTCGGTCCAGCAGAATAGGTACTGCCAATGGAGCAAAGTTCAGCGCAAAAGAATAAGATTCGAGTGCCTTGTCATATTCACCCAACCGACGCTGCACCAATCCCAGATTGGAAAAAAGCATAGCATTCTTTGCATTCTTCGGCTCCAGTTTCAAAGCCTGAAGCAGTAGTTCTTCGGCTTTGGAAAGACTGTCCATTTCGATATATTCAATTGCCTTTTCTGATAATTGCTGATAGGTCTGCGCACACAGGGCAACCGGAAAGCTAAGAAATAAAATTAAAATAATTCTTATCATGATTCAAATATTAATCCAAAGGATAGGCATCAAAAGCGAACAACTCGGTCGACAGATAGCGTTCTCCCGTATCAGGTAACAACGCAACGATTTTTTTGTTCCTGAACTCCGGACGCTGTGCCAACTGTCGGGCTGCATATACGGCCGCTCCCGAAGAGATTCCGGCCAGCAAACCTTCTGTCGCAGCCAGCTCTCGCCCCGCACGAATGGCTTCGTCATCGGGCACACCTATCACTTCATCCACTACAGAAGCATCATAAAGTTTCGGAATAAAATTCGCCCCGATTCCCTGTATGCGGTGTGATGCTGCCTGACCTCCTGCCAATATGGGAGACGACGCAGGTTCAACCGCAACGATATGAACATCCGGATTATGTTTTTTTAAGGCGCGTGCCACGCCGCAAATCGTACCTCCGGTTCCTACTCCGGCAACGAACACTGCCACTTCACCATCCGTATCCCGCCAGATTTCCTCTCCTGTTGTCCGCTCATGGACAGCAGCATTCGAAGGATTTTCAAACTGTTGCAGGATCACAGATCCGGGGATACTATCGCGCAACTCCTGCGCCTTGGCAATAGAAGCAGCCATCCCGCCCAAGCCATCTGTTAGCACAATCTGCGCCCCCAGTGCTTTCAACAGGTTTCGCCGTTCCAAGCTCATCGTTTCGGGCATAGTCAATATCAAGTGATACCCTTTAATGGTAGCTACCATCGCCAGTCCGACTCCCGTATTTCCGCTGGTCGGTTCGATAATGGTGGCACCGGGTTTCAGTGCCCCGCGGGCCTCCGCATCTTCAATCATAGAAAGAGCGACTCTGTCTTTTACGCTTCCCGCCGGATTAAAAGCCTCCAGTTTAGCGATAATATTCTGATTAAGACCATACTTTCCACTATATCCGGAAAGTTCCATTAGAGGTGTATTACCCACTAAATCTGTTAATTTATTCGCAATTTTTGCCATCATTCACCTCGTTTTATCAGGTTGATGCGCAAAGATACAGAAAAGAATTGTACCTTTGTCTCCGTTCAATATTTTTAAGTTTATAGATATGAAAAAGAGAATCCTGCAATTTCTCACGACTTATTTTTTGTTCGTTCTTCTGTTTGTCCTTCAAAAACCTATTTTCATGGCTTACTACCATGAACTCTATACAGACGCCTCAATCGGCGATTATTTCAGCGTGATGTGGCACGGCTTGCCGCTGGATTTCTCACTGGCAGGATATCTGACTGCCATCCCGGGCTTCCTGCTTATCGCTTCCGCCTGGACGAAATCTTCCATACTACGCCGCATCCGGCAAGGTTACTTTGGAATCATCGCTTTTGTGATGTCCTGCATCTTCATCATCGATCTGGGCTTATACGGTTTCTGGGGATTCCGGCTGGATGCCACCCCGATCTTCTACTTCTTCTCATCTCCGAAAGATGCCATGGCAAGCGTCAGCTTCTGGTTCATATTACTCGGAATCCTAGCTATGCTGATCTATGCAGCCATCCTCTACGGTATTTTCTACGCCGTACTTATCCGGGAGAAAGCACCGTTGAAGATACCTTATCAGCGGCAGTATGTATCTCTCGTCCTTTTATTACTGACAGCTGCGCTCTTCATTCCTATCCGTGGCGGTTTTTCCGTATCGACAATGAACCTGAGCAAAGTATACTATAGCCAAAACCAACGGATGAATCATGCAGCCATCAATCCGGCATTCAGTTTTATGTATTCTGCTACCCATCAAAACAATTTCGATAAGCAATATCGGTTTATGGACCCGAAAGTTGCAGATGACCTGTTGGCCGAAATGCTGGATAAACCTGTGGCAGCAACAGACAGTATCCCGCAAATTCTAAATACTCAACGCCCGAATATCATCTTTATTATCCTCGAAAGTTTTTCTACACACTTAATGGAAACAATGGGGGGACAGCCGAATGTAGCAGTGAATATGGATAAATTCGGTAAAGAAGGAGTGTTATTCACTAATTTCTACGCAAACAGTTTCCGGACGGATCGAGGACTGGCATCTATTATCAGTGGTTATCCCGGTCAGCCGAGTACCAGCATAATGAAGTATCCTGAGAAAACGGACGGACTTCCTTCCATTCCTCGCAGTCTGAAAAATGCCGGATACAGTTTGGAATACTATTACGGAGGGGATGCAGACTTCACCAATATGCGCTCTTATTTGGTTTCATCGGGTATTGAGAAGATTATCTCCGAGACGGATTTTCCTTTGTCCGAACGTCAGGGTAAATGGGGAGCACCGGATCATACACTTTTCCAACGTTTCCTGAAAGACCTCAAAGAAGAGAAGCAGCAGGAACCTTTCTTTAAAATCGTGCAAACATCAAGCAGTCACGAGCCGTTTGAAGTTCCGTTCTACCGATTAGACGATAAAGTGCTGAATGCTTTCGCCTATGCTGATAGTTGCGTAGGAGATTTTGTGAGACAGTATAAGGAGACCCCGATGTGGAAGAATACACTGATCGTACTTGTACCGGATCATTTGGGAGCTTATCCGCGTCCGGTAGAAAATCCGCTGGAAGGGCATACAATTCCGCTAATACTGATCGGAGGGGCCGTGAAAGAACCACGAGTAGTAGACACATACGCTTCGCAGATCGATATTGCCGCTACGCTGCTTTCTCAGCTCGGATTGCCGCATGATGACTTTACTTTCAGCAAGAATATCTTTAATCCGTCTTCTCCCCACTTCGGGTATTTCACGGAACCGACACTGTTTGGCATGGTGACTGCGGAAAATCAATTAGTGTACAATCTGGATGCCAACACCGTCCAGATAGATGAGGGGACAGAGAAAGGAGCCAATCTGGAAAAAGGCAAAGCCTTCCTTCAGAAACTATATGATGACCTGGCTAAGCGATAAGATCAGACAAATCCACCTTTTAATAATACGATTTATTTTATGATAGAATTTCTTTCGGATATAGACACCCAACTGCTTTTGTTCTTCAATGGAATACATTCGCCTTTCTGGGATTACTTCATGAGTGCATTCACAGGTAAAGTTATATGGGTCCCGATGTATGCCAGTATCTTATATATACTGCTCAAGAATTTTCATTGGAAAGTGGCTTTGTGCTATGTGGTAGCGATCGCCCTCACTATCACGTTTGCCGATCAGATGTGCAATAGTTTTCTTCGTCCGCTGGTAGGTCGCCTGCGTCCCTCCAATCCGGAAAATCCGATAGCGGATTTGGTCTATATTGTGAATGGAAGACGAGGAGGAGGATTCGGTTTCCCTTCCTGTCATGCTGCCAATTCTTTCGGACTTGCCATATTTCTGATTTGCCTGTTCCGTAAACGCTGGTTAAGCATATTTATCGTACTTTGGGCATTTACCAACTCTTATACACGCCTGTACCTGGGATTGCATTATCCCGGTGATTTAGTAGCAGGAGCCATTATCGGTGGATTCGGAGGTTGGCTGTTCTACTTTATCGCCCACAAGTTAACGGCACGACTTCAGTCAGACACTCCTGTTCCTGGAAAGGGTGCCGGAATGAAACAAACAGAAGTTATGATCTATACCGGATTGCTGACTTTAGCAGGCATTATCATCTATTCCATCGTGCAAAGTTAGTTTATAACATGGGCAAAAGAAATATCATCCATAAGTTATTCCACAATCTCAAAAAGCCTGAAGGCTTTTGGGGAAGAGTCATTCTCCGGGAAATGAACAAACGACACACTTTGCTTTCCGAATGGGGAATGTCACATATAGTATGGAATAAGGAATGGAATGTGCTCGACATTGGTTGCGGTGGCGGAGCCAATCTTACACAGCTGATGCATCGCTGTCCGCAAGGAAAAGCATACGGCATTGACATTTCTCCGGAAAGTGTCCTTTTCGCACAGAAGAAAAACAAGAAATATCTTTCCACCCGCTGTTTTATAGAACAAGGCACGGTAGACACACTGCCTTATACCGATGAAATGTTCGACGTGGTCACTGCCTTCGAGACGGTTTACTTTTGGAACGATCTTCCGAAAGCATTCACCGAAGTAACACGGGTATTAAAGCGAAACGGACATTTCCTGATTTGCTGCGAACTGAATAACCTGTCAGTCAAAACTTGGACAAATCTGATTGACGGGATGATTATTCGTTCTTGTGATGAATTGAAATCCATACTCTTGCAGTCCGGCTTTGTCTCCATTGCTTCATATAAGCATGAAAAAGGGCCTTTGTGCATAGTAGCCCGGAGAAGAGCTGAGTAATAACCTTATCGGGCTAATACGATTTCTGAATAAGGAAATCCGCCCCCTGGATATAATGACTCCCAGCTACCTTTTAGTAAATCATATACATAAATCAGCCTTCCATTCCGACTACCATCAAAAACAATACATAAAGCTCCTGTTTCTTAAAATCATCCGAAACAAGTGTGGCTACTGAACACGCAGCATTAGGGAATGTGGTGAAAGGTTCATCCAGCATCTTTGTAGTCGGGTTCCATAGCCTAAATTCTGTTCCATCTCCCTCTGTTATTGTAGCACCATTTCTCTTCGATACGATATATCCGCCAACACGTGTATATTTAGCCGTTCCCATACCTTCTACAGGCTTAACTATCCAAAAAGGGATCAATGCCACAGCCTCTATCGGTTCGCCAACATATATACTTTTCTCTTCTATATTTTGCCCGTTCAAGACTACTGGTGAAAAAGTTCCATCGCCGTTATCAGCCGAACAGAGTATATTTCCATCACTCATTTGTATACAGGGATAACGTGACAATGCTTCAGCCTTCATCCCTTCGGGCAGCAGAAAACCATAATCAGGTTTCTCCGGCACATACATTCTGGTATAGGGCATCACATTAACTGTTTTAACAAATAAACGGTCTCCGCCTTGATATACCCCAAATACAGAGTTAGCGGTCGCTATCCCCATTGTTACAAGCTGATCAGCTCCCGGCTTTTCCCAATAGTTCATAGAAAGATCATAAAGTCCGGTCGTACGGCGATCATCCTTCGTCCATACTCCACTAAGGCTCCAGCTTCCGGGAAGGTTGACTACACAAGAGAAGTCTTGATTGTCTGCAAGTCGTACTATCTCTGCCGTCTGAGGCTTTTCAAGATTGATGTATTCGATAGCATGAGGACGGTGGGTATTGGAACGGGAATTAATGATACCATAAAGCTGAAAATCTTTGGGTGCCTGTCCATCCGCCACCGAAATCTTTCCTAAAGACATCATTTGACCGGAGCAGCGTAACAAGATTTCCGTTGTAGAAGCAGGCCAGTGTCCGGGAGCCAGAAAAGTAATGCTCGTAGCCGTCTTTTCCGTTATAACACCCCGTCCCCCTTTAGCATATCCTTCATGCAGCACTTCGTCTTGAAGCGGCCAGCGAATATCGAACATGATTTCATCATTGTCTTGAAATCCTTTCGCCATTATCGTTACCTTTTCACCGGGCTTGAATACTGTTCCCGAAGCAGGCATTACAACATTGGTTACTAAAATCGGTTGTTCGTCCTTGTCATCAGAACTACACGCTGCAAGCAGCAAACCCAACAGTAAGAATAGATAATTTTTTGTCATAGCACTTGTGTATTAATCTGTGCAAATGTACTGTTTTTCATTAGCAAATATCTTACTCTTTTACTTTTTAACAGTCCGACTAGGTTTTTCTCCCAACGGACTCATTTTCTTCAGTAAAAAAACAAAGAAACGGAATGAACAAAAAAGAGGCTGAACTCCATTTAAAGAATCCAGCCTCCATATATCTTATTCAGAAGATCTGTTTAAGCCTTCTTGATATAGTCAACAATCCACTGTCCTACTTCCTTTGTACCGTATTTGGCACCATCGGCCACTTGAATTTCAGGTGTACGTACGTTTTCATCCAGTGATGCATCAACCGCCTTACGAATCAGCGCACCTTCTTCCTTGCAGTCGAAGTATTCAAATAACATAGCTACAGACAGAATCTGTGCCAACGGGTTCGCAATATTCAAGCCCTTCGCCTGTGGCCATGAACCATGAATCGGTTCGAATACCGGAGTACTTTCACCGGTAGAAGCCGAAGGAAGCAATCCCATAGAGCCGCTGATAACAGAACCTTCGTCAGTCAGAATATCCCCGAATGTATTTTCAGTCACCATCACGTCAAAGAAAGCTGGTTCTTGGATCATCTTCATGGCAGCATTATCCACAAACATATAGTCAGTTGTCACCTCCGGATAATTGGGAGCCATTTCCTGTGCAATCTGACGCCACAGACGGGAAGAAGCCAGAACATTTGCCTTGTCTACCACAGTCAGGTGCTTTCTGCGTTTCATTGCATATTCAAAAGCAACTTTCAGGATACGTTCAATTTCCGGACGAGTGTAGTAGTTTGTATCGTATGCTTTATCATTATCCTGATATTTCTCACCGAAGTACATACCGCCGGTCAGCTCACGGATGCAGATGAAATCCGCATTCTCAACCAGTTCCGCACGCAACGGAGATTTATGGATCAGGCATTTGAATGTCTGTACCGGACGAATATTAGCAAACAATCCCAATTTCTTACGCATTGCCAGCAATCCCTGCTCCGGACGAACTTTCGCAGTAGGGTCATTATCAAACTTCGGATCACCTACGGCTGAAAACAAAACAGCATCTGCATTCTTGCAAACCTCATATGTTTCTTCCGGGAACGGATCACCTACTTTATCAATCGCATCTGCACCGCAGATTGCATATTCGTAACTTACTTTGTGACCAAACTTCTCGCAAACGGCACTCATTACATCTACACCTTGTACCGAAATCTCCGGTCCGATACCGTCGCCTGCTAATACAGCAATTTTAAAATCCATGTTACTTTTCTTTTTATCTTTTATACTACTCAAAGTTAATTAATCTCTGTCATATCGGAAGCATCAAATGCATGTTAATATAAAATCAACTTATTCTTCAAGTAGATTCAACATCTTCATTGTTGCTTTGATGGCAGCCTCCGTCTGGTCGGCATCAAGTCCACGGGTACGGAACACCTGTTCGTCATAGTTCCAGGTAATTACTGTCTGCACAAATGCATCCGTACGCCCACCCGGTGGGATAGATACCGCATAATTCGTCAACATGGGGAATTTACGTCCTAACGTCACTTTATAAATTTTGCGCAACGCACGTACGAAAGCATCATACTGACCATCGCCACTTGAACTTTCTTCGTATTCCTTTCCGTTTATTTCGATCTTTAAAGTCGCCATCGGTTTCAGACCGTGAGCCAGATTTACAAAATAACTCTTCAGCTTGACCTTCTCGCCTATCGCCCCGTGTTTCAATACATCCGATACAATATACGGCAAATCCTCCTGAGTCACCAATTCTTTCTTGTCCCCCAGTTCAATGATTCGCTCCGTTACCTTGCGCATGGCATCTTCATCGAGTTCCAGTCCCAGATCTTCGAGGTTCTTACGGATATTTGCCTTCCCACTTGTTTTTCCTAATGCATACTCACGTTTACGTCCGAAACGTTCGGGAAGTAAATCATTACAATACAAATTATTCTTATTATCGCCGTCGGCGTGAACGCCTGCAACTTGTGTAAAGACATTCTCTCCCACAATCGGCTTATTGGCAGGAATTACAATACCGGAATAGGATTCTACTACCCGACTGACATCATTCAGGCGGCTTTCGTCAATATTGGTCATTGCATTGAAATGATCTTTCAGAATAGCCTGCACACTGGAAAGGGGCGCATTACCGGCCCGTTCGCCAAGTCCGTTGATCGTAGTATGCAGTCCTCTGACACCACTCAACACGGCAGCCAGCACATTACTTACCGCCAGATCATAGTCATTATGCGCGTGAAAATCAAAATGGGTATTCGGATAACGCTTCTTCATCTTCCGCATATATTCTATCACCTGCAGCGGGTTCAGGATTCCCAATGTATCGGGCAACATATAACGTCTGATGCTTGTCTGCTTCAAGCCATCCATCAACTGAAACACATATTCGGGAGAATCTTTCATTCCGTTACTCCAGTCTTCCAGATATACATTCACTCCGATATCCTGTTCATCTGCGTAATGTACTACGTTGATAATATCTGCGATATGTTCTTCGGGAGTCTTTTTCAATTGTTGGGTACAATGTTTCAATGACCCCTTACAAAGAAGATTGATGACACGGCACCCGGTACGTTGTATCCAGTCCACCGAAGTATGACCGTCCACAAATCCCAGCACTTCCACTTTCTGAAGCAGATTGCGGCGGGCTGCCCAATCACAAATCATCTTCACGGCTTCAAACTCACCTTCCGATACACGTGCTGAAGCAACCTCTACCCGGTCTACCTTCAAATCCTCCAATAGTAAACGGGCAATCATTAGTTTCTCATGGGGCACAAAAGATACTCCGCTGGTTTGTTCACCGTCACGGAGCGTTGTGTCCATGATCTCTATTTTGACGCCTTGTTTTCCCATTCTTCTATTTTATTTTTATTGCTTAGCAAGAAGTCTATGTCATCCAATCCGTTCATCAGACAAAGTTTCTTATAAGCGTTGATTTCAAAATGTTCACTCTTACCCGTTGCTTTATTAGTGATGGTCTGTTCGGGAAGGTTCACTTCCACTTCCATCTTCGGATCGGCAAAGATCGAGTCAAAGAGTTCCTGCAAAAATCCTTCAGTAACAACTACCGGAAGTACGAAGTTGTTCAGCTCATTATTTTTGTGAATATCGGCAAAGAAGCTCGATACTACCACACGGAAACCATATCCGGCAATCGCCCAGGCTGCGTGTTCGCGGCTGGAACCCGAACCGAAGTTCTTTCCTGCCACCAATATCTGTCCGCTATATGTAGGATCGTTCAGCACAAAATCTTTGTTCAAGGAACCATCGGCATTATAACGCCAGTCACGAAACAGGTTATCACCGAAAAACTTCTCTTCACGAGTCGTTGCTTTCAGAAAACGTGCCGGAATAATCTGGTCAGTATCTACATTCTCTAAAGGAAGGGGTACACAAGTACTTGTTATTATATTAAATTTTGTCTTAGCCATCTTTCTGTTTACAATTTAAATATTTACAAATTACGATTGAAATTACATCAGTTCACGCGGGTCGGTAATCACTCCTGTCACCGCAGCGGCAGCAGCAACCAACGGGCTGGCCAGTAAAGTACGGGCACCCGGTCCCTGACGACCTTCAAAGTTACGGTTGCTGGTCGATACTGAATATTTTCCTGCAGGAATCTTGTCATCATTCATCGCAAGGCATGCTGAACATCCCGGTTGACGGATTGCAAATCCCGCTTCAGTCAATATCTTGTCAATTCCTTCCTTACGAATCTGTGCATCAACCATCCATGATCCCGGAACCAGCCATGCGATTACATTATCCGCTTTCCTGCGTCCCTTCACTAGAGAAGCGAATGCGCGGAAGTCCTCAATACGGCCATTAGTACAAGCACCCAGAAATACGTAATCAATCTTTTTACCCAGTAACGATTCACCCGGCTGGAATCCCATATATTCCATCGATTTTTTGAAAGAAACCTGTGCAGCCTCTCCCATTCCTTCCGTAGTAGGAATGTTTTGCGTAATTCCCATTCCCATGCCCGGATTGGTTCCGTACGTAATCATCGGCTCGATATCCGCTGCATCAAAACGGACCTCCTGATCGAATACGGCGTCATCATCGCTCTTCAGCGTTTTCCAGTATTCCATAGCCTGATCCCATGCTTCCCCTTGCGGAGCATTCTCACGTCCTTTGATATATTCGAAAGTCACTTCGTCCGGGGCAACCATACCACCACGTGCTCCCATTTCAATGGACAGATTACAAAGAGTAAGACGTCCTTCCATAGTCAGATTGCGGATGGCCGAACCTGCATATTCCACGAAGTAACCGGTAGCTCCGCTGGTAGTCATCTTAGACATCATGTACAGAGCGACATCTTTCGCAGTCACTCCTTTACCCAGTTCGCCATCTACGGTAATTCGCATTGTTTTCGGTCTTGACTGAAGGATACATTGTGAAGCCAGTACCATTTCCACTTCACTGGTACCGATGCCGAAAGCGATAGCTCCCATTGCACCGTGAGTAGAAGTATGCGAGTCACCGCAAACAATCGTCATGCCCGGCAGTGTCAGTGCACGTTCCGGACCTACCACATGGATAATTCCGTTTTTAGGATGCATCATACCGAAATGGGTCAGACCGAAATCTTTCGCATTTTTCGTCAGTGTATCCACCTGAGTCTTGGAGATCGGGTCTTCAATCGGTTTATCCTGATCATGTGTCGGAGTATTATGGTCGGGCATACAGAATACCTTTTCCGGACGCAATACCTTGATGCCACGCTCGCGCAATCCGGCAAAAGCCTGCGGACTGGTCACTTCATGACAATATAAACGATCAATATAAAGTTGTGTCGGCCCATCTTCCACCGTAGTCACCACGTGGGCATCCCATATTTTATCAAATAATGTATTCATCTGTTATATCTATTTTTACTATGTATGATTTATAATTAATGCAGGGTACGTATTTCAGTACCACTTTCGCTGTTCCTTTATGCCTTGAATTTATTAATACAGTCAATATAAGCTTCTACCGATGCGGCTATAATATCCGTATTTGCTCCGAAGCCATAATAAATCTGATTATCATATTCCACCTGCATATGAACCTTACCTACATCATCACTTCCCTTGCTAATAGCCTGAATAGTGAATTCTTTCAATGTCATGTGACGATCTACGATCTTTTTCAGAGCCTTGATGGCAGCATCCACCGGACCATTACCACTCGCACAAGCTTCAAACTTCTCACCGGAAATATTCAGTCCCAGACTAGCAACCGAACGTACACCGACACCACTTGTCACCTGCAAATACTCCAACTTAATACGATGATTCTGGCTGCGGTCTGCTCCTGCCAATACCAATACATCATCATCATTGATATCTTTTTTCTTATCGGCCAGTTTCAGAAACTCCTCATATACCTTATCCAGTTTTTCCTGATCCAGGTTAACTCCCAACAACGACAGGCGATTCTTCAATGCCGCACGTCCGCTACGGGCAGTCAGTACGATAGAGTTATCATCGATGCCTACATCATGCGGATCGATAATCTCGTAAGTTTCTACATTCTTCAACACACCATCCTGATGGATACCCGATGAATGGGCAAAAGCATTGCGACCTACGATTGCTTTATTCGGCTGGACAGGCATATTCATCAAACTGGATACCATACGGCTGGTCGGATAAATCTTCTGTGTATTGATATTGGTCTGAATATCGATCTCATGATGACTCTTGATAATCATTGCGATTTCTTCGAGAGCGGTATTTCCAGCACGTTCGCCGATACCGTTAATGGTCACCTCTACCTGACGGGCTCCATTCAGAACACCAGCAATCGTATTTGCTGTTGCCATTCCCAAATCGTTATGACAGTGAGTAGAAAGAATCGCGTTATCAATGCCGTCTACATGATCAATCAAATATTTAATCTTTGCACCATATTCGGAAGGCAGACAGTAACCCGTTGTATCCGGTATATTCACCACTGTGGCTCCCGCTTTGATAACCGCTTCTACCACACGTGCCAGATATTCATTGTCGGTACGTCCTGCATCCTCTGCATAAAATTCCACATCATCCACAAAACGACGTGCATACTTCACTGCTGCTACCGCGCGTTCGATAATCTCTTCCCGATTGGAGTTGAATTTATATTTAATATGAGAATCAGAAGTACCGATACCTGTATGGATACGTTTATGCTTGGCGAATTTCAAAGCGTCTACCGCTACATCAATATCCTTCTGAACAGCACGGGTCAAAGCACAAATAGTGGGCCAAGTCACCGCTTTAGAAATTTCAATCACAGAATTAAAATCTCCCGGGCTGGAGATGGGGAAGCCGGCTTCAATTACATCGACCCCCAAAGCTTCGAGTGCCTTCGCTACCTGAATCTTCTCCACTGTGTTCAACTGGCATCCCGGAACCTGTTCACCATCCCGAAGGGTGGTATCAAAAATAAATAACCTATTGTCCATCTTCTATCATTTTATGTTATTATTGGCTCAAAAAAAAACCTTTCACACTTGGAAGTGAGAAAGGCTTTCGTATATTTTCAGTATACACATTTACGCGCAGCACTCACTTCCACTAACCTTTGATAGTAGAATAATAATACCGCATAGTAGAATATGTATAAACATCTGATTCATTTTTTGTCTCTTTTATAGTTTGACGGTGCAAAGGTATGGATTATTTCTGTACTACCAAATAATACGTTACTTTTTTATCGAAAATAATTTCATTTCATAAGTTAAAGTCGGTTATTAGCAGAAAAGTATTACTAATAAAGCCCCGTATTTCATCAAACAGAAAAAGGGGCATAGTGCGGACACACTATACCCCCTTTTAATTTATCGTTCTAAATCAATAGATTACTTTTTATCACAGCATTCCTTCTTTTCTGTGCAATCAGCTTTCTTATCGCAAGCAGTAGCACAAGAGTCTTTCGCCTGGCAGCAAGAGTCAGTTGCTTCAACAGCAACAGCTTCTACAGTTTCAACTGTTGCTTCTTCACCTTCAGAAGCGGCAGCGTTATTAGCTTTGTTACCAGAACAAGAGATCACAGCGAAAGAAAATGTTACTGCTACAGCAGCCAAAAAAAGTTTTGTTTTCATACCTTTTAATTTGCTTTAAACGTTTAATAAAATAATTGTCGTCGGCAAATATAGCTATTTTTTCCTAAACTGCCAAAACAAGAAATCCCCGCCAGTCAATAAAGACTGGCGAGGCTTCTCTAAAAATGGCGGCTACCTACTCTCCCACTGTTACGCAGTACCATCGGCGTGACGAGGCTTAA
>NZ_JAHQUN010000162.1:0-306 GCF_019052485.1 Bacteroides sp. MSK.20.82 | reverse complement strand
AAACGGAGTTAATCAACGAGGCCGGACGGGAGCTTATCTTAGCCCACCTTATCAAAGGCCAAAAGGAGAAATTCGATTATATCCTGATCGACTGTCCCCCCTCGCTATCGCTGCTCACGCTTAACGCACTGACGGCCTCGGATCGGTTGATTATCCCAGTTCAAGCTCAATTCCTGGCAATGCGTGGAATGGCTAAACTTATGCAGGTCGTCCACAAGGTACAGCAACGTTTGAACTCGGATCTTTCGATCGCCGGGGTTCTGATAACCCAGTACGACGGAAGAAAGAACCTGAACAAGAGCGTTT
>NZ_JAHQUN010000161.1:0-308 GCF_019052485.1 Bacteroides sp. MSK.20.82 | reverse complement strand
AAAATGTTAAAAGTAGTAGCATTTATGAAGCAAGTAGCCAAGGGACTACAGATGGAGGGAAACTTTGGTACTGCGCACGTCTACCGTAGCAGTCTCAATGCCATCATTGCTTATCGTGGGAAAGGGGATTTTACATTTCATGAGGTAACCCCTGAGTGGTTAAAAGGCTTCGAGATTCACCTTCGTGGCCGGGGATGCAGTTGGAATACTGTATCTACTTATTTACGCACATTTCGTGCGGTCTATAATCGTGCGGTAGATTGTCGTGGGGCTGTTTATGTACCGCATCTGTTTCGTTCTGTATATAC
>NZ_JAHQUN010000160.1:0-317 GCF_019052485.1 Bacteroides sp. MSK.20.82 | reverse complement strand
CAGGCCGGTGGCTTGAAAGAAGCCGCCTCCACTGTCCGCATTGATGTGTCGAGACGAATCAAGAATCCCCGTAGTACCGCGGATAATGATACTATCGGTCAGATGTATACCTTCTCTTTAAAGGATGGTTTTGTCATTGACGGTCAGCCCGGTTTTATCCTTCAGCCTTATGATGAAGTTTATGTCCGTCGCAGTCCGGGTTATCAGGCACAACAGAATGTAGTCATTGATGGTGAAATCCTTTTCGGAGGAAATTATGCCATGACCAGCCGTGAGGAACGTCTTTCCGATCTGGTGAATAAAGCGGGTGGTCCTAC
>NZ_JAHQUN010000024.1:0-80846 GCF_019052485.1 Bacteroides sp. MSK.20.82 | reverse complement strand
TCTACGTCACAAAGGGCTACGATGTTTTCGGTGCCCTTCACGTTGTTGATGTTGGCATGTCCCATACCGCCGATACCTACGGCTGCGAGGTTCAGTTTGTCGGTTGGGGAAACGTGTCCGTGGCTCATACCTAAGATAGAGCTGGGAGCAATGGTGATTCCTGCTAAAGCAGCAGCCCCCGTTTTAAGAAATTTTCTTCTTGAAAAGTCTGACATGGTTTTATTTTTAAGAGTTAATAATTGATTTCAGTTTCTTATTTTATTGAATATTTATTATGGCTTTTGAAGTAATCCGTATCCATTTTTCATATTTCTTCTTCTTTCCCATATTTGCTCAAGTGTCTCCAGTTCACCGATAGCAGGCAAATCATGTGTATAGGCATCGTGCAAAAAGGTCCATGCATATTCCGATGCGATGGCTGAATCGCGTATGAGCGGCAGTTGGGGATTTCTGATTCCGGTCTCTATGGAGTCGGCGAATAAGTCGCACAGCACATCGATGTTTTTTCCACCGAACGGCTTCTCTATATGATGGGTCTGCGTCACTCCACGCAGATCGACGACAGCTGTTTTGAAATCATGCGTCATTCGGGCGATACCTTTGGTACCGATGATGTCCACGTATGAGTTATGAGTCTGATCTTTGGACAATTGTCCGTACACAAACCCCTGAGTGATATCAAAAACAACGCCGTTCTGGAATGTCCCGTGACACTGTACCCACCAAGGATCTTTATAACTCCACATATTGACGCCCTGCGCATGCCATGTCTTGTATTCGCATCCGGCATACCAGCGTGCAATGTCTACATAATGCATTCCGCAGTCATGGAAGGCGGGACCTTCATATTCGTGACCTTCGCCTGGTGCGAGGCCCGGAGTCATGTGGCAGATTCGCAGAATGGCAAGTTCGCCGATCTCGCCCTGATCAATAAACTGTTTGATAGTCTGATGATACCAGGCGTTGCGGAGATACAAATTGACGGTAGAAAAACAACTGGCTTTCTCGGTGATGTCTACTACTTTCCATTCTTTGTCTATGGTGTCTGATACCGGTTTCTCGGAGATGATATGTTTCCCGTATTTGATAGCCTTTTCAATCCGGTCAAGCCTTGAGTCTGCCAATGCGAAGAGTCCGACCACCTGCACACTTTCATCATCGAACATTTCCTGTTCATTTTCGAGTATTTTCGATTCGGGCGACAATTGCTTTGCCAGTTCGCGGCAGTCGGGATTGATGTCGCAAATGTATGCGACATCCCATCTTCCGCTTTTCTGCATCTCTTTCAAATAAAATCGTCCCATTCGACCGAATCCAATAAGACCAACTTTAATTTTCATCGTATATCTTTTTTAGTTTCTTTATCCCATTATATACTTTGCCTTGTGAGGCATCAGCTTATATAGTAACGCGGTGAATGCCCAGCTGCAAAGGAAAATACAAACTGCCATCAACGGAACCTGCAACGGAATTGGAATTTCCGAAGGACCTATCAGCAGAAAGAACGGACCTACTACAAAGTAGTGTACCATATAAATTCCGAAACCACATTGGGTCATGTTGGCTAATGCTTTGACGATGACAGGTGTATTGATCACTACTTTCTGCAACATCAGGAACATGGCCAAAGTCATCAGTAACACGTTCGGACTACAGAATGTGAAGTAAAGTTCCATCTCAGTCTCCGTAGCATTCGGGTTGGCGGCAGTTGTGCTGAACCCTGTGTACGTCACATAATATCCAATGGCAAACATCACGGCACAAATGAGGAATGTCTTCCAAACACTCCAATCATTAGTAAGACGATCATCTTTTGACGAACCACTAAAAGGCCAGAAAATTTTTAGTGCATTTCCGTTGCCGCCTTCTTTCAGATAATGTCCCAACAGCAGGTAGCCGTTGAATCCGGCAAAGTAGTAGAACATACTGAACTCGTTCCACGTGTCAGTGCCGAATACATAGCCGCTCCGGTCGAAAAGCATATTGGCTACATATTCGCGGATATACGGGATAAACAGGGAAACAATCCAGATGAAAAGGAAAATTTGTTTGGTTTTATTGCTTGCCCGCTCTACCCATGCAGAGAAGAAAGGCATATAAAGATACAATCCGATGAGCAGATAGATATACCACATATGGTTCTCCTTATGGCTGAAGTTGAACGGTATCATGGCTACATCTTTCAGAGAATCGATGAGGCTTTGCGACTCATGTCCCTGAGTATAGCAGAAGAAGTCGCCGATGATTTCTTTGGGCAGACCCAGCAGCCCCGTGAACCAGGGGAACATACTGTAAAGTACCGACCAGATGAGGAACGGGAAAAGTACGCGGAAGATGCGCTTCTTATAAAAAGTGCCTAAAGGCTGTTGCTTGACCGGTAGCAGCAGTAATCCGGTCATCATTACGAATAAGGGAACCGAAGGACGGAGAAGCGAACCGTAGATGGCTGCCCAATGTGTGTACTCGGGAATAACGCGCATCGTAGGAGAAATGTAAAAAGGGTCAATGCAATGTACGCCGATTACCATTAGCATGGCGACGCAACGGACAACATCCAGCCAGACCATCCGGTTGTCCGCAATAGAGTTTTGAGTCATGATATTTTGTTTTTAAGTTATGTAGGCAAAGTTAGCGAACGCCGAAAGCAACCATCATTAAAAACTGATCATTTTAGAACAATCTCTGACCATTTCGAGTATAAATGCTTATTTTTGCATCTGATAATGTCTATTTATACAGAAAACTTATGCTGAAAATATTAGTAACGTATGCCGTTCAAGGCGAATTTGTAGAGATAAAGTGGCCCGATGTAGAGCCTTATTACATCCGTACGGGGATCGGAAAAGTGAAGTCCGCCTTTCATCTGGCAGAAGCGATCCGCCAGGTGCAGCCCGATCTCGTTTTGAATCTCGGAAGTGCAGGAACAGTCAATCATCAGGTAGGGGATATCTTTGTCTGCCGCAAATTTATAGACCGCGATATGCAGAAACTTGCCGGACTAGGTATGGAATGCGAAATAGATTCTTCCGCTTTGCTCGAAACAAAAGGCTTCTGCAAGCATTGGACGGAAGAGGGAATCTGTAATACGGGAGATGGTTTCCTGACGGAACTGACTCACGTAAGCGGAGATGTCGTCGACATGGAAGCGTATGCGCAAGCCTTCGTCTGCCGTTCCAAAGAGATTCCTTTTATCTCCGTGAAGTACGTGACCGACATTATCGGACAAAACTCCGTGAAACATTGGGAGGACAAACTTGCCGACGCCCGTCAGGGGCTTTCGAACTATTTCAATGTCTTGAAAGAAAGAATATGATAGGTGACTCCTGCCGCTATCAGTCCCAGAAGAATTTTCACCCATAGGAACGGAATCAGGAAGAAGATGCAATAGAGCATCGTTCCCCACATCAGCACAAGGGAGATAATCTTGGCGCGGAGCGGTATTGCCTTGTTTTCCCGGAAATTGCGGATGTATGGACCGAAGTGCCGGTGATTCAGCAACCAGTTATATAATCGTGGCGACCCTTTGAAATAAAGTGCGGCGGTCAGTAACAGAAAAGGGGTAGTGGGCAGTAACGGCAGAAAGATGCCGAGAATGCCGAGTCCGAGAGATATGCTTCCTAAAACAATATAAAGAGTTTTCATTCGGCAAAGATAGTGTAAAA
This sequence comes from Bacteroides sp. MSK.20.82, assembly GCF_019052485.1. NCBI lineage: Bacteria > Pseudomonadati > Bacteroidota > Bacteroidia > Bacteroidales > Bacteroidaceae > Bacteroides > Bacteroides sp. MSK.20.82. The sequence goes on along the minus strand of NZ_JAHQUN010000024.1, from coordinate 77,184 downwards.
ACAGGAAAAAATAATCGGGTTTGCTGGATGAAAGCTCTTTTTATATTACCTTTGTCCTTGCATCGAGGTGACATTAGATGCTTGTAACTATATTAAATATATACAGCCATGTTTACAGTAATCAAACGCATGGAGATATCAGCTTCTCACAAGCTGGTACTTCCGTATCGCAGTAAATGCGCCAGTCTACACGGTCACAACTGGATTATCACTGTCTATTGCCGTTCCTCACGGCTCAACTCCGAAGGAATGGTGGTGGATTTCACCCGAATCAAAGAAGTGGTCACGGAGAAACTGGACCATCAGAATCTGAATGAAGTACTTCCATTCAATCCGACAGCAGAAAACATTGCCCGATGGGTTTGCAGGCAGATTCCGCAATGCTATAAAGTAGAAGTGCAGGAGTCCGAAGGAAACATCGTCATCTACGAGAAAGATGCTGTGGCAAACGAGAAAACTCCGGCAGCAGGAGAGACAGAATAGACAATAGAAATTTTAGAACAGCTCGAATGATGAGAAAGATTAATGAAATCTTTTACAGTCTACAGGGTGAAGGCTACCACACAGGTACTCCGGCAGTCTTCATCCGTTTTTCCGGATGCAACCTGAAATGCAGTTTTTGCGACACACAACACGAAGCAGGCACCTTGATGACTGACGACGAAATCATAGCCGAAGTCAGCAAATATCCCGCCGTTACCGTTATCCTCACAGGGGGAGAACCTTCGCTCTGGATAGACGACGCACTGATCGACCGTCTGCACGAAGCGGGTAAATACGTTTGTATCGAAACCAACGGCACGCGACCGCTGCCGGAGTCCATCGACTGGGTGACCTGTTCGCCCAAGCAGGGTGTCAAATTAGGGATTACCCGGATGGATGAAGTGAAAGTTGTCTACGAAGGGCAAGATATAAGTATTTATGAACTGCTTCCCGCTGAACATTTTTTCCTCCAGCCTTGTTCTTGTAATAACACTGCTTTGACAGTGGACTGTGTAATGCGACATCCTAAATGGAGACTAAGCCTGCAAACACACAAACTAATCGACATCCGGTAAGCAGAGAAAACGGATGTAGTAGCAGAGGATGCATCTAAATTTTACGTAATATAATTATGAAAGTAGGTTTATTTATTCCTTGTTATATCAATGCTATCTATCCCAATGTGGGGGTAGCATCGTATAAACTATTGAAAAGTTTAGGAGTAGATGTCGATTATCCGTTGGATCAGACCTGTTGCGGACAACCGATGGCGAATGCCGGTTTTGAAGATGAATCGATGAAGCTGGCGCTCCGTTTTGACGATCTGTTCCGGGAGTACGATTACATTGTCGGCCCTTCCGCCAGTTGTGTGGCATTTGTGAAAGAGAATCATCCCGGTATCCTTGAAAAAGAAGGGCACGTCTGCCAGAGTGCGGGGAAGATTTACGACCTTTGCGAGTTTATCCATGATGTGCTTAAACCGACGAAGATACCCGCACGCTTCCCGCATAAAGTCAGTATCCACAACAGTTGCCACGGTGTGCGTGAACTCTTAATTTCCGCTCCCAGTGAGTTAAATATCCCTTATTACAATAAATTGCGCGATCTGCTCGATATGGTCGAAGGCATCGAAGTTTTCGAGCCCAGCCATATAGACGAATGTTGCGGGTTTGGTGGTATGTTTGCCGTAGAAGAGCAGGCGGTGTCCGTCTGCATGGGGCGTGATAAGGTGAAAGACCACATGGCTACCGGAGCCGAATACATTGTCGGAGCGGACAGTTCCTGCCTGATGCACATGCAAGGTGTGATCAAACGGGAGCATCTGCCGATTCAAATTATCCACATTGTCGAAATTTTAGCGTCGCAATCATGAGTACCAAACATTCAAAGGCTGCCGAAAAGTTCTTGCAGGACAGCAAGATGGCAGCATGGCATAACGAAACCCTTTGGATGGTCCGAGCCAAAAGGGACAAGATGAGCAAGGAAGTTCCCGAATGGGAAGAGCTTCGCAACAAGGCCTGTGAACTGAAACTTTATTCCAACAGCCACCTCGAAGAGCTCTTGCAAGAGTTTGAAAAGAACGCCACTGCCAACGGAGCGATTGTGCACTGGGCAAAAGATGCGGACGAATATTGTGCCATTGTGTACGAAATACTGAATGAGCATAATGTACATCATTTCATCAAGAGCAAGTCGATGCTTGCCGAAGAGTGCGGGTTGAATCCCTTCTTGATGGAACGCGGAATAGACGTGGTAGAGTCCGACTTGGGCGAACGTATTCTGCAATTGATGCATCTCGAGCCGAGCCATATCGTTCTTCCTGCTATCCACATCAAACGGGAGCAAGTGGGAGAACTGTTTGAAAAGGAAATGGGGACGGAAAAAGGAAACTTCGACCCGACCTACCTTACTCATGCCGCACGCAAGAATCTGCGCCACCTCTTTCTGAATGCGGAAGCCGCCATGACGGGCGCCAACTTTGCCGTAGCCTCTACCGGAGACATTGTAGTCTGCACCAATGAAGGGAATGCCGATATGGGTACTTCTTATCCGAAGTTGAATATAGCCGCTTTCGGCATGGAGAAGATCGTGCCGGATCTGGATGCGCTAGGTGTGTTCACCCGTCTGCTGGCACGTTCGGCAACCGGACAGCCGGTGACTACCTATACCTCTCATTACCGCCGTCCGCGTGAAGGTGGCGAATATCATATTATTATTGTGGATAACGGCCGGAGTACGATCCTTTCCAAGCCCGACCATATCAAGACATTAAACTGTATCCGTTGCGGTGCCTGTATGAATACCTGTCCGGTCTATCGCCGGAGTGGGGGATACTCCTACACTTACTTTATACCCGGCCCTATCGGTATCAATCTGGGGATGGCTCATGATCCGGAGAAGTATTATGATAATCTTTCCGCCTGCTCCTTGTGTATGTCCTGTTCTGATGTCTGTCCGGTAAAAGTGGATTTGGCAGAACAGATTTACAAGTGGCGTCAAGACCTTGACGGATTGGGAAAGGCGAATACCGGAAAGAAGATAATGTCCGGTGGCATGAAGTTCCTGATGGAGCGTCCTGCATTGTTCAATGCGGCTCTGTGGGCGGCTCCGATGGTAAACGGCCTGCCACGCTTTATGAAGTACAATGACTTTGACGATTGGGGCAAAGGACGCGAACTGCCGGAATTTGCCAAAGAGTCATTCAACGAAATGTGGAAGAAAAACGAGGTACAGGGAAAGGAGGAATCAAAATGAGCAGCAGAGAAGAAATATTGGCGAGCATCCGTAAGCATACGCAGACACGCTACGAAAAACCGGATATAGCAGATATGAAACGTTTGACGTATCCGGACAAAATAGAGCAATTTTGCGCTATCAGCCGTGCGGTAGGCGGTACGGTAGTGGTATTGGGTGAAGGCGAAGATGTGAATGCTGTCATTCGCCGGACGTATCCGGATGCGATGCGCATTGCTTCCGTATTGCCGGATATATCTTGCGCAACTTTCAATCCGGATATGGTGGACGACCCGAAAGAACTGGACGGTACTGAGGTAGCCGTTATTCGGGGAGAGATCGGAGTAGCGGAGAACGGTGCTGTCTGGATACCGCAAACCGTGAAGTATAAAGCGATTTATTTTATTTCGGAGAAACTGGTGATTCTGATCGACCGGAATAAGATTGTGGATACCATGTACGATGCTTATCGCAAACTGGACGGACAGGAATATCAGTTCGGTACCTTTATTTCCGGCCCGTCAAAGACGGCGGACATCGAACAGGCATTGGTCATGGGAGCGCATGGAGCACGGGAGGTTTTGGTCATATTGACGTAACTCCGCTTTATTATTCTAAAATAAATTTGGATTTAAAACAATAGAAGCTTAGTTTTGTTAGGACAAAGAAAAATGGAGCTTCTGTATAAGATAAACAAAGGCTCTGTTGATAGGAAACAGAGCCTTTGTTGTTGATATATAGAGCCTCTGTTTTCTGTCTCATCCATGGAAAGAACTATAATCGTCTAAATAATAAAAACAGTATGTATGCAAATAAAGTAAAGAAGATAGCTGCCGTTCATGACCTTTCGGGGATGGGACGTGTTTCTCTGACAGTCGTTATTCCTATCTTATCCTCTATGGGTTTTCAGGTTTGTCCGCTTCCTACGGCGGTATTGTCCAACCATACGCAGTATCCCGGCTTCTCCTTTCTGGACCTGACGGATGAAATGCCGAAGATCATAGCCGAATGGAAGAAGCTGGAAGTTCAGTTTGACGCTATTTATACCGGTTATCTGGGTTCCCCGCGGCAGATTCAGATTGTTTCCGATTTCATCAAGGATTTCCGTCAGCCGGATAGTCTGATAGTAGCCGATCCGGTGCTGGGTGATAACGGCCGGCTTTATACCAACTTTGATATGGAGATGGTGAAAGAAATGCGTCATCTGATAACCAAAGCGGATGTGATCACACCGAATCTGACAGAACTGTTTTATTTGCTGGACGAACCGTATAAAGCGGATAGTACGGATGAGGAACTGAAAGAATATCTCCGTCTCCTGTCCGATAAAGGTCCACAGGTGGTTATTATCACCAGTGTTCCGGTGCACGATGAGCCTCATAAGACTTCCGTATATGCCTACAATCGTCAGGGAAACCGCTACTGGAAAGTGACTTGCCCTTATCTGCCTGCCCACTATCCGGGCACAGGGGATACATTCACAAGTGTGATCACCGGCTCCTTGATGCAGGGAGACAGTCTTCCGATGGCGTTGGACCGTGCTACCCAGTTTATTCTGCAAGGGATTCGGGCAACCTTTGGCTATGAGTATGACAACCGGGAAGGTATTTTGCTGGAAAAAGTGCTTCATAATCTGGATATGCCGATACAAATGGCAAGCTATGAGTTGATATAATTAATATTTATAAACTTTTGTACTTCAGATATTTCTACTATTTTTACTGCCTAATTAGTAATCATGAATAAACATATCTGATGACTCAAACACTTAAAACGACTGAACGGCTTGGAGTAGTAGATGCTCTGCGCGGATTTGCCCTGCTGGCTATTGTATTGTTGCACAACCTTGAACACTATAATCTGTTTTTACCGCTGGATTATACGTTGCCGGCATGGTTGCAGACCATAGATAAGTATGCGTGGGATACCATGTTCTTCCTGTTTGCAGGGAAAGCATACGCTACGTTCTCTTTGTTGTTCGGATTTAGTTTCTATATCCAGTTTCATAATGCGGAAAAGCGCGGAACAGATTTCCGTGGACGATTTGCGTGGCGGATGTGCCTGCTTTTCCTGTTTGCACAGTTACATGCCTTGTTCTACAACGGGGATATTCTTTTGCTTTATGCAGTAGTCGGCTTTGCCTTGATTCCTGTTTGCAAGCTCAAAGATAAGACAGTCTTTTGGATTGCTGCCATCTTACTTTTGCAACCTTATGAATGGGGGCGTGCCATCTATGCAATGATCAATTTGGAGTATGTACCGTCAACAGGGCATTTTATTCCTTATTATAAACTTGCTCAGGAAGTGACATCCAATGGCAGTTTCTTTGAAGTACTCCGTTCCAATATCACTGACGGGCAGATGTATAGCAATATTTGGCAAGTAGAAAACGGTCGCCTGTTCCAGACGGCAGCTTTATTCATGTTCGGAATGCTTTTAGGACGCCGGAAGTATTTTATGAAAAGCGAAGAGTCCTTGCGTTTCTGGAAGAAGATGCTGACAGGTGCCATCCTTGCATTTATCCCTCTCTATTGCCTGAAAACTTTTATACCCGCTTTGATTACAAACCCGTCTATAATGGTTCCGTATAAGATTGCTGTTCCGTCTTATGCCAACTTTGCTTTTATGGTCATTCTTGTTTCTGTCTTTACCTTGCTTTGGTTTAAGAAGGATACAGGATATAGCTGGCAAAGTCTGCTGATTCCTTACGGTCGCATGAGTCTGACAAATTATATCTCCCAGTCAATCATGGGAGTAACCATCTATTACGGATTCGGACTGTCAATGTACAAGTATGCAGGAGCAACGGGAAGCCTGCTGATTGCATTGCTTATCTTCACTATTCAGTTGATATTCAGCCGCTGGTGGCTTGCCCGTCATAAACAAGGACCGTTGGAATTCCTGTGGCGTAAAGGAACTTGGATTTAGAATCTTATAACGACTGACGGGCGCTTATTATTCTCAAACCATTCTCATCGCAATGAGAAAAAATTCTCAAGGCTATGAGAAAAAATACTCATTGCGATGAGAAATAATTCTCAAGCCTATGAGAATCTTTTCTCATGGGCTTGAGAACTTTTTCTTATTAAAGTGAGTATAATTCTTGTTGTATTCATCATTCATAAGAAAGCTAATTCATAAAAAGTCAGCTCTCATAAGAACTCTGCCGGCTATATTACTTGTGGAATTTCACTGTGATTTCTGCCGATTGGTTTCCGTAAGTCCAGTCCGGACCTTCTTGAATCAGGCGTATGGCCTCCTTATCCAGAGACTTGCAAAGACTTTCCTTGACTTTAATGTCGAAGGGACGCCCTTCTTTGTTAACAAAGAAAGTCAAGGTAACCTTGCCTTTGACTTCTGCGCAAGCGTCGTCCGCAGGGTATGCCAGATTCTTTTTCAGATACTTTTTATATTGCTTCATTCCTGTTACGGGTTCCGGAATGACAGACCCCTGTAATGTATCGGCCTTTTGGGAGATAGCAGCATCTTTTAATGTATCTGATTTCTGTAATGCACCCGAAGCTTTTTTCAAATCTTTGATTGATACGGCAGAAATGGCTCCCGTCACAGCTACCTTTTTCTGTGTGCCATATCCTGTTACTACGACTTCATCCAGTGTTGTTTTATTTTCACTCATGGCTATCAGCATAGTTTTACTGGTGTCTGCCGGTATACTAACCGGATTATAGCCAATATAATGTGCAGTTAATATTTCATTACCTTCCTTTTTGGGCAAGGAGAATTCTCCGTTGATATCCGTTATCGCTCCATAAGTTGCTCCTTTATAAGTGACGTTAGCTCCGATGAGTGGTTCTCCTTTGTCGTCCGTCACTTTCCCTTTGATCATGTTATTCATTTGGGTGGTCAATTGAGTTGCTTTCATCTTTTTCCTGTTGGCATCCAGGAAAGAAGTATCTGTAACCGTTGTGATAGCCGCTTCTTCCAGCTCTTCTGCCGGAGCAACCATTTCTTCCATTATCGGAGTTCCGGCAGGCGTTGCTTGGGGAGTCGCTGCTTTAGAAGCCACTGCTTTAGGAACCGTTGCGGAAGGAGCCCCCGAAGGTGTACTTTGGGATGGAGAATCCTGCCTTGTCTTGGCGATTATATCTTTTCCGACCGTTTCCTTTGTGGCAGAAGGGCGACCGGAATCCGGTTCCATCTTTGGAGCGGATAGGGAAGTGTCTTCTTTGTGAGCAGGAACAGTTGCAGTGGCAGAGGGCTGCTCCTTAGCTATAAACACATCCTCTCCAACGTTCTGTTTCAGAAACAGGAAGTAACTGCTGATTCCGATTCCTATAATCAGGCAGGCGGCAATGCTCCAAGTGATGGCATACGTATTTCTTTTCTTTGCCGAATGGGCGTTTACCTTCATCCGCAATTTATTAATCTGTTCTTCGTGGTCCCCTTCTACTTGGTGGTACCCATCCATCGCGTCAGCCAGAAAAGGGTCTTTCATCGACTCTTTTTCCAGTCGATGTGCCTCTTTCCCTTTGCGGAGTCCTCGTATGTAGTCCAATAGTTTCATAGGGCTTGTTTCTTAATACAAATTTTCAAGTTTCGCTTTCCGTTCTGGATATAGCTTTTCACGTTATTCAGAGTAAATCCGGTTTGTTCGACAATATCCGCATACGACATTTCTTCCAGGAAGAAACGTGTAATGCTGGTCCTTTGTTCTTCGGGCAGCTTTTCCAGACAGTGGTGCAATGCTTTCAGCTGCTCTTCCGAACTTTCCTCTTCACTTAATAGATGCAGAAATTCGTCGGATTCCATAATATTAATGGTATAATCCAGCGGAATTTCTTTGTTTTCCTTTCGTAACAGTTGCAGGCAATGGTTCTTCGCCACCCGATAGAGCCACGGCTTGAATGCTTTTATCTCATAATTGATTATTTTAGGTAACAGGTCTTCAAACATCTGCATCACCGCTTCCTGCGCTTGGTCTTCATCTTGCAGATATTTCAGGCAAAGTCCGTACGTCAGCGGGATATAACGGTTGTATAGTTCACCGAAATATTCCGTATCCCCGGACTTTATATAATGGGTCAGTAGTTCCTCGTCCGATAGCTTCGATATGTTTCGTACATTGAACAGCACTTTCTCTATTCGTCGTCTTCTGTTACTACCTGATATTTATCTTTCATCATCTCAAAATCATCCGTTATCTGTTTTAGAATCTCATGAACGTCTGTGCTTCCGGCTACGGCAGGCGTTCCGTAAAAGATGGATGCCTTGTAAGGCAATAAGATTAATTCTCCCTTGGGGAGTGAACGTCCCATGCCGGTCATGAAAACCGGTATATATTTCAGTTCCGGTCGCAGAGACAAGATACGGGCTATGCCGGATTTTATTTTTCCCATTTGTTCGGGCTTCCCTCTTGTACCTTCGGGAAAAAGAATCAGCGAGTATCCTTCATCGATGGCATCGAGCATTTTCCGGAGTGGGTCGTGTTCCGAGTCCTTTTCTCCTTTTCTTCTGATGAGAAGGGTGTTGATGAAGTAATTGCTGAAAGCGGCCTGAAACCGGGTTCTTCCGAAGTAATCTTCCGCGGCTACGGGTTTTACTTTCCACAAAAGGTTGCCGGGTAGGGAAGAAAGCAGGCTGAGTGTATCCAGATGGCTGTTGTGATTGGCAAGGATGATGAATTGTCCTTCTTTTCGGAGGAATCGGGTATCGGGGAACTGGACTCCCACGATCAGTTTCAGAAACCACCGGAATATACCTTTATATAGTATCTGCATCATGGCAGACTGCATGAATCTTTTTTTCATAGTATGCCGGCTAATAAGCTATATAATAAACGAGGTGGAAGAACACCGGAGCTGTATAGGACAGAGAGTCTATGCGGTCGAATACTCCACCATGACCGGGGATGCTATCTCCCATGTCTTTGATGCCTTTATCACGTTTGATGGCCGAGATGACTACATCTCCCGCAAATCCGGCAATGGCAATGAGGGCGCTGACCAGAATTACGTTGGGCGTGGAGAGCGGAGTGAGGAATCCCAGAAAGTATCCTATAACCGTAGTGCTGACGACACCTCCCAAAAAGCCTTCCCATGTTTTGTTGGGACTCACTTTGGGCAGAATTTTGTGACGTCCGAAGAGTTTTCCCCAGACGAACTGCATGATATCGTTGATTTCTGTAAGGAACACGAGGAACATCAGCAGTCCGCGTCCTCCCGCATTGAAGCCCGGCAATTCGGGTAACGAGAGAAGATAAGCGAGGTGGCTGATACCAAATACAGAAAGCATCAGAATCCATTGCAGCAAAGCGATGGATTTAGTGATTCCGTGTGTATCGCCTTTCAATACCAGTCGTAATGGCAATAACAGGAACATAACTACGGGGATGAATATGATGTATGCCCCATACCACGCGATATAAGCAAGATAGTATTGGATAGGAATAGCCAATATGCCCCAGAACAGTGCACGGCGGTCTGCCTCTCTGAATCCTAATACCGAATAAAGTTCTCTGAATGCTATAAAAGAGAGAAATGCAAGAAAAAAATAAGAAATGTCGTAGCTGATGAAAACGGCACCGATAAACATTGCTGCCATAATCCACCATGAGCGGGTACGGGCAACCAGTTCGCTGATATTGGTTTTCGGCGACAGCTTTTTTACCAGAAAGAGGGCGATGCTTGCCGTCACCAGCAAACAGATAATAAGGGTGATTACAATAATTAACTCATCGCTTAGCGTAGGGAATAATTTGTCCAATAGTTGTTTCATTTCGCTTCGTTGTTTGTGTGAGACATAAGATATAAACGGTGTATAAGAGTGGCGATCAGACCGATATTCATTAGTATAAGAGTAATGAGGCACACGATCTGTTCATATCCCCAGTGAATGGTGCAGGTGGCAATCACAAAGCACAGTGTCAGTAAAGCCATGCGATGTTGCTTCGCCATCGGGCCGTTAAAGAAATGCTGTTGTGTCTTGTAAGCTCCTATCCAGCGGAAATAAGCGGTCATTACGGCAAGCAGGGCGGCAAGCCATCCCAGTTCTATCCCGAATCCTCCGGCTACATAGCCTACAGGAATGATAAACAAGGCATCGGCGAATCGGTCGGGCATATCATTGTATAAATCTCCGTTGGCACTTTTCTTTCCTCCTTCTATAGCCACCATTCCGTCAAACAGATTACATAGTAACCGCGACTGCATACAGACGATGAACAGAATATAAGCGACGTATTTATTGAAATCGGGATAGATAACAGTGCCCGTCAGCAGAAGGCAACCAGCCAAAGCGAAGAATACACTCATCATTGAAATCTGGTTGGGAGTGATGCCCCAACCGGTTAGTTTACGGGCGATAATGTTAGCCCAAGCGGTGTTTCGTGAGGCTATTTCCCGCCTTCCGTCGACTTCATGTTTCATTTTTATGAATGTTTATTGTTCGCAAATATACACATCATCTTAGAAGCAGCAAAAGAATGAAGGATTATTTTGAAAAGCGTGCTATTTTCAATGAAAATAAAAAAACTTCAGTTGGTTTATGGAATCCGTGTGGAATCTGCATCTCTATAGTAAAAGCGGATTAATTGTAACATTTTAAAAAGATAAAGTTATGAAGACAAATCAACTCAGAGCAATGATGCTCACGGTGATGTTAGTGATTACTACATTGGGTGGTACGGTATGGGCACAGCCTTTGATCGTAAAGGGAACGGTGACGGACGGATCAGACGGTTCGCCGTTGGTAGGATGTGCGGTGACGGTCAAGGGAACATCCCGTGGAGCTGTTACGAACCTACAAGGGCAGTACAGGATTGAAGCAAACAAAGGGGAAACTCTTATCTTCAGCTATATTGGTTTTGATAAAGTGGAAAAAGTCGTATTCTCTGCAAAGATGGACGTAAGTCTTAAGGCCAGTTCTGATGTATTGGAAGAATGTGTTGTCGTCGGATACGGCAGCCAGCGAAAGGTAGCTGTTACCGGTGCCATATCAACCGTCAATCTGGCAAGTCTCAGACACCCGTCCGTACGTATGGATGCAGTAAATACGGAAGAATATAAATCGATCAGTGAAAATGGTTTTAAGCAGGTAGGAGAATCTCCGCTTTCTACTTTCTCTATTGATGTGGATGCCGCTTCTTACAGTAATATGCGTCGTATGATCAACAGTGGTACCTTGCCGGTGCCTGATGCTATCCGTACAGAAGAGTTAGTGAATTATTTCTCCTACGATTATGCGAAGCCGACCGGAAGCGATCCGGTGAAGATAACAATGGAAGCAGGTGTTTGCCCCTGGAATGCTGATCATCGTCTGGTACGTATCGGACTGAAAGCAAGGGAAATTCCGACTGACAAACTTCCGGAATCTAATCTGGTATTCTTGATTGATGTATCCGGTTCTATGTGGGGACCTACCCGTCTGGATTTGGTGAAGTCATCTCTGAAGCTATTAGTTAATAACCTGCGTGAAAAAGATAAAGTTGCCATCGTTGTGTATGCAGGCAACGCCAGCGTAAAACTGGAATCTACTCCGGGCAGTGACAAACAGAAAATACGTGATGCGATAGATGAACTGACATCCGGTGGCTCTACGGCCGGCGGAGCAGGTATCCAACTGGCTTATAAAGTGGCTAAACAGAACTTCCTTCCTAAAGGAAACAATCGGATCATTCTTTGTTCCGATGGAGATTTCAATGTAGGTGTTTCTTCTGTGGAAGGTTTGGAACAGTTGATAGAAAAGGAACGTAAGAGCGGAGTATTCCTGAGTGTGCTAGGTTATGGAATGGGTAACTATAAAGACAATAAAGGTCAGGCTTTAGCAGAAAAAGGGAATGGAAATCATGCTTATATCGATAATTTGCAGGAAGCCAATCGTGTCCTGGTGGGTGAGTTTGGCGCTACGCTTCATACGGTGGCAAAGGACGTGAAACTGCAAGTGGAATTTAATCCGGCTCAGGTGCAGGCATATCGTCTGGTTGGTTATGAGAGCCGTTTGCTGAAAGACGAAGACTTTAATAATGACGCCAAAGATGCCGGAGAATTGGGAGCCGGACATACGGTGACAGCTTTCTATGAAGTGATTCCCGTAGGCGTAAAGAATGACTACGTAGGAAAGATAGATGATCTGAAATATCAGAAGAAACAAAAAGAGACGGTGCAGCCGACCGGTTCTAATGAATTGCTGACCGTGAAACTGCGCTATAAAGCTCCGGATAAGGATGTCAGCAAAAAGATGGAAGTTCCCTTTGTGGATAATAAAGGAAATAATGTTTCTTCCGATTTCCGTTTCGCTTCTGCTGTGGCTATGTTCGGTCAGCTGCTTCGGGACTCTGACTTCAAAGGAGAGGCAAGCTATGATAAAGTGATCGGTCTTGCCAAGCAGGGACTGGATAATGATGAAAAAGGATACAGAAGAGAATTTATCCGTTTGGTAGAAACTGCCAAAGGGATGAAGCAGGAGAAAACCATAAGTGATTAACGGTTACAATTAGGAAAGAGTGTATAGATGCTATAGGAAGGTATCTAAGTGTTAAAGAATCAATTTAAAGGGCGGATTTATCTGCAATAGTTTTGCTAATAAACAAATGTTTATTATGTTTGTACTGTGTTTTTAAAGCGATGTTTGACAATCAGGAAGAGCTAAAGGCTCACATAGAGCATGTTAAGCGATGCTTGCAGTTCTATGCTCAAAGTGTGGAGGAATTGTTGAAGCAAGGATACCCACAAAGAGAGTTAGAGAGGTTGATCGATATTCAACTGGATAAGCTGATCGAACTCCTCAAACAACTGAAAGACTAACATTAACCTCCTCATGTATTGAGGGGCTGCTTTAAAAACTCAATCATATAAAAATGTTTGTTATGGGAACAGATAGAGAGATAAATAATTTGTTGAATGAATTTCTCCAGCTGGAGACAGATGAACAACGGAGACAGTTCCAGGGTAAAATAGCTCATACCTTATCAGGGAAAACGGAAGAGGAAAAACGTGAATTTGCTGAGATTCTTTCCAATAAAGCTCAGCAAACAATAGACCAGTCACAAGCGTTGATTGATGAATATGATTTCAAGCAAGCATTGAAAGATATTGTTCCGGCTATTACTTGGTCTTATATTGCTGAAGAATATTTTAATAAGTCGCGTTCTTGGTTCAGTCAGCGTATGAATGGTTATCATGTTAATAACAAGGTTGCTACCTTTACTGACGATGAAATTGATTTATTATCAGATAGTTTACTCGATTTGAGTGAACGAATAAAGAAAAGTGCTTTCCTCTTGAGGAAACATCGCCTTTAAAAACACAACTTTCGAATGAAAGCGGCTTCCATATTAAATTGGAAGCCGCTTTTTATATATAAAAATAGCTGTAAGCATTATACTTACAGCTATTTGACCTTGCACGGGAGGAGAGGCTCGAACTCCCGACACCCGGTTTTGGAGACCGGTGCTCTACCAACTGAGCTACTCCCGTGTTTGCGGCTGCAAAGGTAGTATAAACTTCCGAACCAGCAAATATTAGGGTAAATAAATTTCCAATTATTTTAATTTTTCCCATTCATCGGGCTTAAAACCTACCAGAACGAAACTGTCTGTCACTACTAACGGGCGTTTCACCAGCTTACCGTTTGTTGCCAGCAATGCGATTTGTTCTTCCTCAGTCATGGAAGGCAGCTTTTCGCTCAGTTTCAGCTCTTTATATACCAAACCACTTGTGTTGAAGAATTTCTTTATTGGCAATCCACTTCGTGGAATCCATGCTTTCAACTCTTCCACCGTAGGGTTATCTTCCACAATGAGCCGGTTAGTGTACTCAATGTTATTTTCGATTAGCCATTTCTTAGCTTTCTGGCATGTACTGCACGCCGGATATTGCAAAAATAAAGGTGTCATACTATATACTATTTATCGATTAATATCTAATACTTATTACTTAATACCTATTACTTAAATTACCATCTGCAAATCCTGATACATAATCCGATAGGCGGCGGCTTTTTTATCTAATGCAAGCGGGTACGCCCGTGAGGAAGAAGGCATCCGGTAGAGTCTCATCGCCCGTCCTTCAAACACAAATTCGGCATAGTCTCCTACTTTCGGTTCTTCCACTTCCAGTTGTGCACGGAGCGTATCCGTTGCCTTCTGTCCGGTGGTGACGATCGCTCTGCATTCGGGCAGTTGGCGGAGTAATGCAGCAATGTCCGTCGGTTGCACCACTTCCAGAAATTTGTCCGAAGCGTTATCCTGCAAACGCCGGATAGATGAGGCTGTATCGAACAGGGCGATTCCTTTTTCATTCAGGAAGTCAATAATCTGTTCCCGGCAGAATGCTTTCCGCGTATCGTTCAGAAAGTGATCTTTGTCTCCGAAAAACAAGAGTCCGACAATGCGCCACATATCATTGTTCAGGTTCGGATAATAAAAATCCATCGACCACCGTTTTCTTTGTGGCGGAAAACTTCCCAGCATCAGCAACTTTGCTTTTGGTGGGAGAAAGGGTTTTAAAGGATGTTTTTCGATTTCAATCTCCATATTGATGTAATTTCCTACAAAAATAACGAATCTATTCTTTTCCTTCAAAATAGTTGCGGAAAAAAACAAATTTAAAAATATTTGGCTATTTTTGCACGGAGATGGTGAAAAACAACTTATTGAAATGCTGTTGAAAACAAGAATAATTATAAGTTGCTGTTTTATAAGCTTGTTATCTTTCTTTGAAGAAGATTGTTATGCTTCACGGCCGGGGTCGAAAGAATGTGTGAAAGTCTCCTCTGCCAGTTTTACGGTAAGGGGGCGGGTCATCGATACCTATGGTGAACCACTTATCGGAGCGACAATCAGAGAGAAAGGCGGAGCGAATGGAACAGTGACAGATGTGGAGGGGAATTTCTTTTTATTCGTTCCGGATAGTGCTGTTCTGCAAATTTCTTTCGTAGGTTACGAGTCTCAGGAAGTCAGTGTAAAGGGTAGGTCAATGCTTGAAGTATGTCTGAAAGAAAATATTCTGCTGCTTGACCACGTGATTGTAACTGCTTTGGGACTTGAAAAGAAAGAATCCTCTTTGGCTTATGCCGTGCAAAAGGTGAGGGGAGAAGAACTGAATCGTGTGAAAGAAGTGAATATGATCACGGCTTTGGCAGGAAAGGCAGCCGGTGTACAGGTCAGCAAGAACTCTTCCGGCATGGGCGGATCGGCGAAAGTCAGTATCCGTGGGGTGCGGTCGGTGGCCGGTGATAATCAGCCTCTGTATGTGATAGATGGTGTCCCCATGCTAAATTCTACTTCGGAACAGGCTTATTCGGCTATCGGCGGTACGGCAAATGCCGGCAACAGGGACGGAGGCGACGGCATCTCGAATCTGAATCCGGAGGACGTGGAAAGTATCAGCATCCTGAAAGGAGCTCCTGCCGCAGCCCTGTATGGTAGCCAGGCGGCCAACGGAGTCATTCTTATTACTACAAAGAAAGGAAATACCGTAGGACGGAGGGATATTCATTTCTCTACCGGACTGACTTTTGAAAAGGCTTTTTCTCTGCCTGAAATGCAGAACAGCTACGGAGTAAGTGATGTAACAGACAGTTGGGGAGAAAAAGAAAATCTGACGGTTTACGATAATTTGGGTGACTTTTTCCGTACCGGACTGACGTCGATCACTTCTGTATCCGTCAACTCAGGAAATGACAAGCTACAAACATATTTCTCCTATGCCAACACCACCGGTCGCGGTATTCTGAATGAAAATAAACTCTCCAAACACAATATCAATCTGAGAGAGACCGCCGTCCTCTTCAACAGCAGGCTGAAATTGGACGGTAACGTGAATGTCATGAAGCAGACGGTGAAGAATAAACCCGTATCGGGAGGCTTTTATATGAATCCTCTGGTAGGGCTCTACCGCTTTCCTCGTGGCGAGGACTTGTCTTATTATAAAGAGAACTATGAACGTTATGACGAGGACAGAAAGCTGAATACACAAAACTGGCATACTTTTACCGAAGACTTTGAACAGAATCCGTATTGGATACAAAACCGCATACAGAGTAAGGATGCACGTATCCGCCTGCTCCTTTCCCTTTCTGCCAATTTGAAAGTCACTGATTGGCTGACACTTCAGGCTCGTGGCAATCTGGATCACTCAGCCGATAAACTGCGTCAGAAATTTTATGCCTCCACCGCTACGGCACTCTGTGGGATGAACGGGCGCTATATTGAAATGGATTATCAGGAAACGCAGATGTACGGAGACGTGATGGCGATGGTCAAGAAGCAACTGAATGACTTCACATTGGACGTAGCCATTGGCGGCAGTATCAATGACAGAATCACTAACTCCACTCGCATTGATTCGAAGAATGCTTCGTTGAAATATGCCAATGTGTTCAATCTTGCCAATATCGTGATGAGCAGTTCTGCCAGTATCGATCAGAAAATAGATGCCCATTACCAACTGCAATCGGTCTTTGCGACGGCACAGATTGGCTATAAAGAAGGAGTCTTCCTTGACCTGACCGCACGTAACGACTGGTCGTCTACGCTGGCTTACACGAAATATGAGAAGAAAGGATTCTTTTATCCTTCCGTCGGTGTCTCTTTCCTTCCGGATAAGTGGGTAAAGATGCCCGAATGGGTTTCGTTCTCGAAGTTGCGCGGTGCTTATAGTATCGTAGGCAACGGGGTGCCTCCTTTTATCACTTACCCTGTTTCGTATGTGACTGCCGGTGGAGAGATACTGGCAAGCGATGCGGCCCCTTTCGCCGAGATGAAACCGGAAATGACGCATTCCGTCGAATTGGGCATGGAATGGAAGTTCTTGCAGCACCGCCTCGGATTAAATCTGACCTATTACCGTACCGACACGTATGAGCAGTTCTTCAAACTGCCTGCGCTTGCGGGGGATAAGTATGCCTATCGATACGTCAACGCCGGAGATATCCGGAATCAGGGATGGGAGATAACGCTGGATGCCACTCCGGTACTGACCCCCGACTTCACGTGGAAGACCTCTCTCAACTTCTCTGCCAATAAGAATAAGATTGTAGAACTTCATGAAGAACTGAAAGAATTTGTTTACGGACCTACCAGCTTCTCGTCCAGTTATGCGATGAAACTGGTGAAAGGCGGCTCTATCGGCGATATTTACGGTAAAGCCTTTATACGTGATGAAGCAGGCAGCATCGTTTATGGAACGGACGGAGACTATAAAGGACTTCCGTTGGTCGAAGGCGACGGAAATACCGTAAAGGTGGGCAATGCCAATCCGGATTTTATGCTGGGATGGAATCATTCCTTCTCCTACAAAGGTTTTAGCCTTTACTTCCTGCTTGACTGGCGCTATGGAGGTGAAGTCCTTTCGCAGACCCAGGCGGAGATGGACCTCTATGGAGTATCGAAAGCGACGGCACAAGCCCGTGATAAAGGATATGTTTCGCTGGAAGGCCAGCAAATAAGCGATGTCAAAGGATTCTATAAGAATGTAGTGGGCGGACGTGCCGGAGTGACGGAATACTATATGTATGACGCTACCAACCTACGGTTGCGGGAAATATCGCTGAGTTATAGCTTCCCCCGAAAATGGGTACAGAAAACGAATTGTCTGAAAGACCTGCAACTTTCTTTTGTAGCCCGCAACCTTTGTTTTCTGTACAAGAAAGCGCCTTTCGATCCCGATCTGGTACTTTCTACAGGCAATGACAATCAGGGAATTGAAGTGTTCGGTATGCCTACCACCCGCAGTCTGGGCTTTACTTTGACATGTGAATTTTAAGAGTAGGAGGGAAGACGATGAAGAAAAAACATATTTATATATACTTGCTGGGGATGCTGCTGCTTTCTGTTGGCTGTACAGGGAAATTCCGTGAATTTAATACCGACCAGTCGGGAGTTACGGACGATGATTTGCTGATTGACGACAATGGTTACGGTATTCGTCTGGGGATTATCCAGCAAGGCATCTACTTTAACTACGATTTCGGTAAAGGCAAGAACTGGCCTTTCCAGTTGATACAGAATCTGAACGCGGATATGTTCTCCGGTTATATGCACGACGGAAAACCCTTGAACGGAGGTACGCATAACTCGGATTATAATATGCAGGATGGCTGGAACAGCGCCATGTGGACACATATGTATTCGTATATCTTTCCACAAATCTACCAGTCGGAGAATGCCACCCGTGATACGGAACCTGCCTTGTTCGGCATTACCAAAGTGCTGAAAGTGGAAGTCATGCACCGTGTGACAGATTATTACGGCCCTGTTATTTATAAGAATTTCGCGAATGCCCAGAATCAATATCGCCCTGATACGCAGAAAGAAGTCTACTATGAGTTCTTTAATGAACTCGATTCGGCTGTTGTCTCTCTTGCCGATTATATAGAAAAGAAGCCCGAATCTAATGGATTCACCCGCTTTGATATCTTGCTGGACGGTCAATATTCCTCCTGGATCAAGTTTGCCAATTCGTTGCGTATGCGTCTGGCAATGCGTATTTCTGCGGTTGATCCGGATAAGGCACGCACCGAGTTCCTGAAAGGACTGGAAAATGAATTTGGTGTTTTTGAAGCGGAAGATGAACGGGTAGCGGTCTCTACGAAATCCGGATTCACGAATCCGTTGGGAGAACTCAACCGGGTATGGAATGAAACTTATATGAGCGCTGCAATGGAATCTATTCTGACAGGCTACGATGATCCCCGACTGAAAGTTTACTTTGAAACCTGTACCGACAAAGCGTATGCAGGAGAGTACCGCGGCATCCGTCAGGGAACCTGCTTTGCGCACAATCATTATGCAGGCTTATCCAAATTGTCCGTCGACCAGAGTACGGATGCCCCATTGATGAGTTCCGCTGAAATCTGGTTTCTCCGTGCCGAAGCTGCTTTGCGCGGATGGATACCGGAGGATGAAGAAGAATGTTATCAAAACGGAATAAAGGCGTCTCTTCATCAACGCGGCATTTATCAGATGGACGACTATCTGAACAGTGAGCGGACAGCTGCCGATTTCATCGACACACAAGACCCCGAAAATAACATTCCTGCCCGTTGCCTGGTTTCTCCTAAATGGAATCCCGCAGACGACAAGGAAATAAAGCTGGAAAAGATCATTACGCAGAAATGGATAGCCTTATTCCCGGAAGGTTGCGAGGCATGGGCGGAACAGCGTCGCACGGGATATCCCCGCCTGTTTCCGGTACGCTTCAACCATAGCAGGAACGGATGTATCGACACGGAGACAATGGTACGTCGCCTCAACTTCCCCGGCACGCTGCAAACCGAAGACAGAGAGCAATACCTGGCTCTTGTGGAGGCTCTGGGCGGACCCGATCATGGAGGTACCCGATTGTGGTGGGATACAGGAAATAATAGTCTGGATTAAAATTTTAGTGTCGGAATGTGAATATATGTATAGGTTTAACTATTTTTGCACCTTCATTTAAACACATTTGTCATGAAAAAGATCATTTCTGCTCTTTTCCTATGTATGCTGCTTTCTGCCGTACCGGAATTGCAGGCACAAAACATTCAGTTACATTATGATTTCGGACGTTCCCTGTATGATAAAGACTTGAAAGGACGCCCGCTGTTGACCTCCACTGTCGAGAAGTTCCATCCCGACAACTGGGGAAGTACCTACTTCTTTATCGATATGGACTATACGTCCGAAGGGGTCGCTTCCGCTTACTGGGAGATAGCCCGTGAACTGAAATTCTGGAAAGGTCCTTTCTCCGCCCATCTCGAATACAATGGCGGACTGGCGAAAGGATTCTCCTACAACAACGCTTACCTGGCGGGAGCCACCTATACCTATAATAACGCTTCTTTCTCCAGAGGCTTCACATTGACAGCGATGTACAAATATATACAGAAGCACCCATCCCCGAATAACTTCCAGTTGACAGGAACATGGTACATGAACTTTTGCAAGGATTTGCTCACCTTCTCCGGTTTTGCCGACTGGTGGCGTGAAGAAACCAAGTATGGAAAAACCATCTTCCTCTCCGAACCGCAATTTTGGGTAAACCTGAACCGCATCAAGGGAGTGAATAAAAACTTTAACCTGAGTGTCGGTTCCGAAGTGGAACTGAGCAATAATTTCGGTGGTCGTGACGGCTTCTATGTAATTCCGACACTGGCTTTGAAGTGGACGCTGAACTAAACTTCGAAGTACAAAATTCCCCAACGGATATACATCAATTATTGAATAAAAATATCGAATGAAAACAGATTTGATCTATGGCGTAGAAGACCGCCCCCCATTTAAAGATGCCCTGTTTGCTGCCTTGCAACATCTGCTGGCTATCTTTGTAGCCATCATTACACCTCCTCTTATCATTGCGAGCGCACTGAAGCTGGATGTTGAAAAAACAAGCTTTCTGGTATCTATGTCCCTTTTTGCTTCGGGGGTATCTACGTTTATACAATGCCGTCGTATCGGTCCGATAGGAGCGAAGCTGCTCTGCATCCAAGGTACCAGCTTCTCCTTTATCGGTCCTATCATAGCGACCGGATTAGTAGGCGGACTTCCGCTGATATTCGGCTCCTGTATAGCTGCCGCACCTATTGAAATGGTCGTCAGCCGTACCTTCAAGTATCTTCGTAATATCATCACCCCGCTAGTGTCCGGCATTGTCGTACTACTGATCGGATTGAGTCTGATCAAAGTCGGTATCGTTTCCTGTGGCGGCGGATATAGTGCGATGGACGACGGCTCCTTCGGTTCGTGGGAAAATCTGTCCATTGCGGCACTCGTACTGTTGAGCGTCTTGTTTTTCAATCGCTGCAAAAACAAATACCTGCGCATGAGTTCCATCGTGTTCGGTCTTTGCCTGGGTTATGGACTGGCTTTCGCCCTGGGAAAAGTAAATATGAGCGCACTAAATGTCGAGATGCTGATGAGTTTCAACATCCCGCAACCTTTCAAATACGGTATTGATTTTAATATCTCTTCATTTATTGCCATTGGCTTGGTCTATCTGATCACCGCCATTGAAGCCACAGGAGATGTGACAGCCAACTCTATGATTTCCGGACTTCCGATTGAAGGTGATTCTTATCTGAAACGTGTTTCCGGCGGTGTGATGGCAGATGGCTTCAACTCTCTTTTAGCAGGTATATTCAACTCCTTCCCGAACTCCATCTTCGCACAGAATAACGGTATCATCCAATTAACAGGAGTTGCCAGCCGCTATGTAGGCTATTATATTGCCGCTATGCTCGTTCTGCTGGGATTATTCCCCATTGTAGGAGCTATATTCTCTCTGATGCCCGATCCGGTACTGGGAGGCGCCACCTTATTAATGTTCGGTACAGTAGCGGCAGCAGGTATCCGCATCGTTTCCTCACAGGAAATAGGCCGCAAAGAAACCTTAGTCTTAGCAGTCAGCCTATCTTTAGGTTTGGGTGTGGAACTAATGCCGGACGTATTAAAACAAGCTCCAGAGGCAATTCGAAGTATTTTCTCTTCAGGAATCACCACCGGAGGTTTAACTGCAATTGTTGCTAATATGGTAATTAGAGTGAAGTAATAGGTAATAAATAATAGGTAATAAGTAATATGCCATGCGGGTAAAGCTACCGGCAGCTACGATTATTACCTATTACCTAATACCTATTATTTATTTCTAAATTACTCATTTTATCTGTAATCCGAAAGGGGAAATCTGGATACTCGTAGAGGCTGAAACGAGGTTCGGTTTCCCCTTTTGTATAGCTCCAGATAGAAGCGTAGTCTTCCGGGTCTTCCCCCATCTTGCTGAGTTGGCGTAGATAAGCTGCCAGTGATTTATTCTCTACGATATAGATTTGTCCCATCTGATCGATAATAGGGCTATGGTGACGGGTACCGTCATGTTCGAAGCGAAGAATTCGTTTGCCTTCCTCAGTCAATCCTACCAATTGGAAAGTCATACTCTTGCCGATAGCAGGCAGATTCAGTACACTGCGGTCGGTAGCAAGGAAAGGCAGATGATGCTTTCTCATGAACCGTCTTATTTGTTTGGCGGTGTCAGCATCTTCTTTCGTTTTTTCTTCATTTATACCTGCACTGACTTTGGTCTCCAGTATCTTATACAATTCTTCCGCCTGTTCCGGAGTCATCTGTCCGTAAATTTTCTCTTCCTGCTGTTCCTGCATTGAGCGACTGTTGGGGGCAAACACCGCATAATTCTCATTAAATCCCTTCACCGAGAACGTATAATAACATACCACTCCCAGTGAATTGAGTACCTGGCGAAGCCGCGTAGTATGTCCTCTGCGTGAGGCAGCCACCGTATATACCAACTGGTTCGTAATAATCCATCCGGCAGAAAGAATCTTCCGAATTGCTTCTTTAGCCTCGGGGGTAACCTCCAGCGGTGTCTGAAAATGAGTCTGAATGATAAACTGCTTGACGCCAACAGCCGAAGCCTTTTCCTTAAACTCCCGCAAAATGTCAACCAACTCGTCATTAATACGCATCGGCAAATAAGCCAATAAACGAGAACCCAGTCTCACCCGTTGCAATTCCGCATATTTCTCACCTTCCGGACGTTCAAGATTCGCCCTTTGTTTGCGTACCGCCATACGATACACCGCTTCTAATATATTCTTCAACGTCTTATTCTGACTCATCAGCGCATCGCCTCCCGTAATCAGAATATCGCGTAACTGCGTATCCTGTTCAAAATAGGTCATCAACCGTCGCAACTTACTGTCCCACGACTCCTTCGGTCGTAACGTCTCAAATTCAAAATTCAGCCGTTCACTCTGAAAGTCATACATACGCTGGCAAGATGCACAAAGCCCTCCACAAGCCCGTCCCATCGTATCAGGAATAAGGATAGCCACCTCCGGATACCGTCGGTGAATATTATGTCCGTCCGGCAAGAGCCATCCGGCAGCATTCGGCTTTCCTGCCTCCACAATATCTTCCTTCTCCCATGCACGAATATTGCCATACGTCTCCACTAATCGTGGCGAATAAAGTATATAACTCCGAATCGCTTCATCATTATACCCATACCCCGTCACATTCAGCAACGACAAATAATAAGGCGTAGCAAAGAACGGCATTCCCTTTTTACGTGCCCGATTCAACAAATACATCGTCTCCGACGAAAGTGAATTTCCTAAAAAGCGATTCAACTCAGCCGGACTTTTCACAGCCATCGACAAATGAAAGCGGAAATCTCCCCACCATTTGCTTACCAACTGATACTTCTCCTCATAACTCATCCCTTCCTCAAAATGGAACCGTACCGAAGGCTTCGACTTCCGGTTCTCAATCTTCTGAATCAACAGATGCAGCATCCGTTCCTTATTCTCATCCCGCATCTCCCGCACTTCCTCATCCAATCCGGTATCCCACCGGTCATTCCGGCTCTTGATGCGCTGCGGAGACGGCGAAGGAACATTTTCCCCCTGCAAACGTTTGAACAACTGGAACAATTCTACAAACAAATCCGTCGGCATCTCTATATTCTCCAACTTCTCCGTCAGAAACTGATAAAGCAACCGTATCGTCTGTACCGAAATATCCTGTCCCGTAGACAGTTCATGAACATCCTGTCCATCATACTGGAGTAAGAGTCGAATTTGCTCCCTTGCCTCCTCCGCAACCTCATTAACCATCCCGCAACTATCCAGATGTTTTAGCAGACCAGCCTTAAAGTCCTCCACTGTCGGACTCACCGCCGCCATCTCTACCAACTCCGGCATCTCCTGCGTGTATATTTGTTTCAACTGCGAAAAAGTAAGTACAAGCATTTTCTTTTGTTTCATAAGCATCCTCTATATTATTATATTATTTATTGATTAGTAACGACCTATCCCTCCGCACGGTTCCCCCGGCCTCGACTGCCCGGCTACTCCGGTCTTATTTACGGCGTTAAAAAGGGCAGACTGTTTGAGCGAAGCGAGTTTCTGCCCTTTAGCCGGAAATGAGACCGGAGTAGCCGGGCAGGCGCAGCCTTGATTTTTTCTTTTTGGTACTTTTTCTTTTGCATCAAGGCAAAAGAAAAAGTACATAAAGATAATAAAAAAAGCGGAAGTATGCCACTCCCGCTTTTCCTGCTATGCTATTCTTTACGATTTTCTAACATTTACGCGACCTTATTTTTTCGTTTCCGTGTCGTCGTTCTTCCTTTTCGGTTCCTTTTTGGCAAGGAGCACTATATTATATACATAGTCCGTCATCCACTGTTCCGAATACCCCAGGCGTTCCTTGTATTGGCGGACAGTCGCCGCAGTCTTGTGCACATCATCAGCCTTCCACACCGTCTTCGTACAAACATCGTGTACCGTCTTCTGCGTCATCCCGTAAAGCGCCTTCTTGAATATAGACGGCATACGGAACTTCCATTGCATCAGATTTCCCATCAGCATCATCAAGTCGTTGGAAAAACCTTGATACATAAACAGATACGACTGGATATCATTCTGCGTACGGCAATTACGCTTCACGGAGCTGTCGATCTCCTTAAAGAAACTTTCATTCAGTCCGTAGTCCTGCATCAGCATTTTGCGTGAAGCTGACTTTTCTGCCAGTCCCAGCTTACCTCCCTGCGTAGGAATCTTGAACAAACGTTTGAAGTTAGCCACATCCGGTAAAAAGCGGATGTTGGTAATACCTAAGTTAGTAGCGATGACTGACTGGAAATAAACCCGGGTCAGTGATATGAAATCTTCTACATTGCCGACTTTTGTTTCATCGGATTTCTTTTTGAATAAACCAAATAAGCCCATCGTTATATTTACTATTTTATAATTTACAATTTACAAATCGTGTGTGGAGATTTTAATGAGCCGCAAAGGTACGAAAAAGTGTTGGTTTTCACCAACATTCCAAGTCCTTTTCGATGTCCGGCATGGTCTCTTTCCTGAAAACAGGACTTTGGATGCCCGCTTTCTTCTGGGCACGATAGTCCGAGAGCAGGCGGATGGCATACTTTCCGAGAAAGATAATGGCGATCAGGTTGCAGACAGCCATCAGAGCCATCGTGATGTCCGCCAGACTCCATACCAAATCGAGTGTGGCGACAGACCCGAAAAGTACCATGCCGCTGACCAATATCCGGTAGGTGTGGAGCACCCATTTCTTTGCGGTGATGAAACGGATATTCGCTTCACCGTAATAATAATTTCCCAAGATACTGCTGAATGCGAAGAAGAACAACGCTACGGCAACAAAGATGCTTCCGGAAGCACCGATCTCATTCGTGAGCGCCTGTTGGGTTAGTTGCACCCCATTGGAGGAACCGTCCAAAGGAGCACCGCTGAAAAGAATGATAAATGCCGTACAGGTGCAATTTAATAAAGTATCGGTAAATACTGCCAGCGTCTGTATCAACCCCTGTTTGACAGGATGAGTGACGTTGGCCGTCGCTGCTGCATTCGGAGCCGAACCCATACCGGCCTCATTGCTGAATAATCCGCGCTTGATACCCTGCATCAGCGCCATACCGACACCTCCACCCAATGCCTGTTCCCAGCCGAAGGCATGACTGATGATGAGAGATATCACTTCCGGCAGATGCGTGATATTAAGTAATACGATGACCAGTGCCAGTCCTACATATCCTAATGCCATAACCGGGACGATAATGCTGCTTACATGCGCTATCCGGCGGATACCACCGAAGATGATGACAAGAGTCAGAGCGGTAAGCACTCCTCCCAACACCGTATGATTGAATCCGAACGCATGTTCGGCAGCAGCACAAATCGTATTGCTCTGTACCGAATTGAAAGCAAAACCGAAAGTAATGCTGATGAGCACAGCGAAAAGTATCCCCATCCACGGCTGTTTCAATCCCTTCTTCATATAATAAGCCGGGCCTCCGACAAAAGAGTCCTTCCCGCGTATCTTATATAACTGTGCCAGGGTAGATTCGATAAAAGCGCTCGAAGCTCCCAGCAGGGCGATCACCCACATCCAGAAAACAGCTCCCGGTCCGCCGATGGCGATGGCGGTGGCCACCCCTGCCAAGTTGCCCGTACCCACACGGCTGGCAATCGTAATAGCGAATGCCTGAAAAGATGAAACATGTTTCTCGCCCTGTTTTCCTTTTCCGGCGGACTCGCTGAGTAATATAATCATTTCGCGAAGCATACGGAACTGTACGAACCGCGTTCGGATGCTGAACCAGACGGCACAGCCCAGTAACATGATAATCAGGATGTATGTCCAGAGTATATCATTTATTTCATTGATAAAGTTCATAGTTAGGTTTTTGAAAAGAGTAAATCGTAATATATCACTCGTTTTTCATTCGGAAATAAAATTTATGATTTTCGAATACGGGCTCTACTATATCATACCGAACAAATTTGGCAAGCAGATGTTCGGCGGCACGTCGGGAAATACCGGTCTGCCGACAATACCGGTTGAGTGAAAGCAGCGTTCCCTGTTCCAGCAGGTCGAGCAGGAGTTGTTCGCGTTCCGTATAGCGGATCAGTTCTCCCCGCGGGCTGCCACTTTGTTGCCATACACGCAGGTGGATAGGGGTAGCCAGTATATTCTCATCCTTGATGCGGAGATAGGCGAGAGGCTTTCCGTTTTCGTCTTTCGCATAGACAGGCTTGTGCGGATTCTCTTCGATGGTGGCTACTAATACCTGTTTGCCTTCCACGATATATGTTTGTAAAGTATAATCTATCTCCGGGATGCAATAAAGTTGTGCGGCTGCTTCAATCATATATTTTTCCTCTTCAGATCGTACGCCGGCTATTCGTCCATTGTCTTTCACGCCGATCAATAGCCGTCCTCCGTCGGTATTGGCAAAAGCCGACAGCGTTTTGGCAATCTTGCGTGCGTCGGAAATTTCGAATTTGAAGTCCTGTTGCTGATGCTCTCCTTCAGCTATCAAAGTATGTATGTGATCCGTATCAGTAAGCGTTTTCATGGCTACAAAGGTAGGGAAAAATGGTGAAAAGCCTTTTTTTTAGCTTATTTTCGCAGATAAATTCAAAAAAAATATTGTTTTTATGCGTTTATTTCGGGAAACAGTGTATTTTTGCGACACATTATTAACGAAAAAAATAAAAGGATTATGAAAGAATTGGTAGAAAAAGTAGCAGCTCTGTATGCTGACTTCTCAAAAGATGCTAACGCTCAGATTGAAAACGGTAACAAAGCAGCAGGAACTCGTGCTCGTAAGGCTTCTTTGGAAATCGAAAAAGCAATGAAAGAATTCCGCAAAGCATCTTTGGAAGCTTCTAAAAACTAAGAAATAGAAGTCTACTAAGATATCAGGAAAAAAGAAGAGGATGTGTCGTGAGATGCATCCTCTTCTTCTATTTATACCTCCTTCTCTTTTCTGAAACCCGAAATATCGGACGAATGTGCTATTTTTAAGATTACATTGAAAAACGGTCACTCTAAAAATAACGAACTAGAGAAAAATCTGCATAAATAAATGCAATAATATACGAAAAAAAAACATTCTTTGCATGAAACTACATGAAATATACACCTTTTCAAAACAAAAAAGTATCTTTTGGTTTTAAACCAAGGGGGTGTTTCTTTAAAACCAACGCCTCCTTCCTCACCGACCAACCTGTTTTCCGTCGGTAAGGAAGACCTGAAAAAGCTGTTTTTGCTTAATTTTCTTCTAATTGATCCATAAATACCGGGAAAATAAAAGTGTCATTCGGAACTGTTTTTCTTCAGTAAGCGATCAGAATGATCAGTGAAAAAGAATTATACTTCTGATTTGACCGATAAACTCTTTGAATAGTAAAAAAGAGGAATCCTGTATTTGTGAATGATGGCATTTTTATGCCTTTCTTTAAAGTGGGATACAATTATGCCCTTCTTTCACTGTTTAAATATTCCTTTTTTAAGAAAGGTCCTTTTTTAGTGATCAATAGATGTCGCTATATGTGAAAAGTTATTCATGGTAATTTGAATAAATGAACTCAATCTTTCCCTATTTGTTGTTTCGTTTTTCGGTGATACTGATTTTCGGAGTGTCTTATTCTGAAAATTGGTCGTGTATATGCGTATTAGGCAATTATAGTTGCTGAAATATGTGTATATTTATTGTGTAATATTTAATACTGAGTACAATGTTAAAAGTAGTAGCATTTATGAAGCAAGTAGCCGAAGAGCTACGGATGGGGGGAAACTTTGGTACGGCGCACGTATATCGCAGCAGCACCAATGCCATCATTGCTTATTGTGGGGAAGGGGATTTTTCTTTTGACGAGGTCACCCCGGAGTGGTTGAAAGGTTTCGAGATACACCTTCGTGGGAAGGGATGTAGCTGGAACACCGTTTCCACTTATCTAAGAACATTTCGTGCGGTGTACAATCGTGCCGTCAACAGTAGGATGGTCGTTTATACGCCCCATCTGTTCCGCTCTGTTTATACGGGCACGCGTGCGGACCATAAGAGGGCATTGTGTGATGAAGATATGAAGAAGGTATTCACCAGACTGCCTTCATCTTCCGCCATACCTCTTGCCGTGAGGCGTGCGCAGGACATGTTCGTGCTGATGTTCTTGCTTCGTGGTCTGCCGTTTGTCGATCTCGCTTATCTGCGTAAAAGTGATTTGAGGGATAACGTGATCACTTACCGCAGGCGGAAGACAGGCCGGCCCTTGTCGGTGACGCTTACTCCGGAAGCGCTCGAACTATTAAAGAAGTATATGAACCGCGACAGCCATTCGCCCTATCTCTTCTCACTGCTGAAAAGCGGAGAGGGAACAAAGGAGGCTTACCGGGAATATCAGTTGGCATTGCGCAGCTTCAACCAGCAGCTCACGCTCTTGGGGGAGGTATTGGGACTGAACGATAAACTGAGTTCATACACCGCCCGCCATACATGGGCTACAACAGCCTATTATTGCGAAATTCATCCGGGTATTATCTCCGAAGCTATGGGGCACTCGTCCATCAAGGTGACCGAGACTTATCTAAAACCTTTCCGTAATAAGAAAATTGATGAGGCTAATAATCAGATTATTGATTTTGTAAAACATTCAATAGCTGGAGTAGTATCTTGAAAATGAATCTGTTACTTTCTAGGTAACGGAGCTAAATAGCGTTGCAAAGATGGATATATTTTGGAAAACATGCAAACAAAAAAGATATTTTTTCTGATAAACTACTAAAAAAAGAGAAATAATACGATAAAACAACGGATTTCTTTCTATTAGGGACCTGTTAACCTCTGATCAAGATACAAAGAATTTCCTCCCCTCTGCCGCATGTCTGAAGCAGGGGTAAATATGTTTCACTGTAAAATAGTCTGGTTTTTCATATAGATAGCTCCACAGGAGTCAGGACAAAGGTTTACCCGTTACCTAGAAAGTAACGGGTAAAGGCTGTTTGGCCCGTATGCTTCATAGTGTATTATATAAGGGAAATAAAGGTTGAATGAATTAAGAAAAGGAGGTCGCACGAGAAATGAACGGAACAACACATGGGATTTAAAATCAAAAGTGAGAAATTATATTTTTATTATTTTTTTAATTTATAAATTAAAAGTTTTTTATTATGAACAAAAAGTTTTTAAATGCTGTCCTGTTTGGAGCGCTGATAGCGTCCTCGGCAGGTACATTTACTTCTTGTAAAGACTACGATGACGACATCAAGAGTCTGCAGGAACAAATTGACAAAAGCGGAAGCACCGTTGGCGATCTTCAGACTCAGCTGACAACGCTGAAGAGTGCTGCAGAAGCTGCACAGGCTGCTGCTGATGCTGCAAAGACAGCTGCTGCAGAAGCTAAGACTGCCGCAGAAGCTGCAAAAACTGCCGGCGACCAGGCTGCTGCCGATGCTGCTACAGCGAAAGCGCTGGCAGAAGAAGCGAAAGCTGCCGCTGCGCAAGCAAAAGCAGATGCGATAGCGGAAGCCGCAACACAGGTTGAAGCATTGAGAAATTCAATGCAGGCTGCTATTGACAACAAACTGGATGTGACAGTACACGAAGCTGCTGTAAAAGCACTCGGTGCTCAGATTGAAGGTATCGAAACAGGTTTGAGCAATCTTGCCAACGGAGCAGTGAAAGAAAATACCGAAGCGATCAAAAATGCTCAGGATGCTATCGAAACGTTGATTACAGCAGATAAAGACTTGCAGACTCAGCTCGACGCTTTGAAACTTTATGCAGAAGGTGTAAAAGATATAGCTGACGCTAACAAGGAAGATATCGCGGCAGCGCAGGAAGCTATTGAAGCTGCACAGGATGAGATTAAGAAACTTTGGGATGAAATCAACGGTGAAGGCGGTCTGAAAGCTTTGATCGGTGAGAATAAATCTGCCATTGAAGCGCTGAAGAACTCTACAGCTCAGGATATTGCTGACCTCGAAGATAAGATCAACGATGAGCTGGATGCTATCAAATCGGATATCTCAGGTATTCAGGGTGACATCAGAACCATCAACAGCCAGATTATTACTATCAACGCTGACTTGGTGAGCCTGCACACTTTGATGACTTGCCGTCTGACAAGCATCACGTTTGCTCCCGACTATATCGTAGACGGTGTGGAAGCGATCAAGTTCAACTCATTGAAATATGCTCCGATGGGAAGCGGTGAAAATGCTGCTATTCCTACGAATTATAGTATTTCTACAGCTGCTTTGGCAACTGCAAGCTACCACTTCAACCCGGCTAGCTTCAAGTTGGGCAATGCTGACTATAGCTACTTGGATCGTAGCGCTACAGTGATCAACACTCGCGCGGCTGCCAGCCAGTGGGTTCAGATCAGCGGTACTCCGGTTGCTAACGCTGCAACGGGAACAGTGGACTTCAAACTGCTTCGTCTTAACGTCCATTCTACTCAGCCGGCAGAAGATAAAGTAAACATGGTTGCTTTGCAGGCTACTCTGAAGGGTGATGCTGTAGACAAAGACGAGACTAACGTAGTGGTTACTTCTCCGTATGTATCTATCTATGATGACGTACTGGCTGCACCGGACGTTCGCATCTCTGACAAAGCTACTTTAGTTTCAGGTGCTGACGGTGCTCATTATGCAACTACTTTCACTGCTTGTAAGTCAGAAGCTGTTCGCTATACAACTCCTTACGATCAAGTATTCAACCTGAAAGACCTGGTGGCTACTTGCTTCGGTAACGGTAATCACAAAGAATTCCCGATCGAAGACTATAAGTTGTCATATAAGTTCTCTGTAGCTTCTTCTGATTACAACATCATTGAAGGTGAAACTTCAACCAACCAGCAGAAATGGGTGGTATGTAACGACGCTGCGGCAGGTTTGTACCAGGCAGAAGGCTTCAATAAAGAAGCGATCGGTCGTACTCCTATCCTGAAAGTGGAATTGGTAGACGAAGCAGGCAATGTAGTACGTCGCGGATTCGTGAAGATCGAATTTGGTGTGACGAAGCAAGATGACCTCGTAGTAGGTGACAAGGCTTATGACTTGGTAGCTAAATGTACTGAAACAGCTGCTGAATACACTATCACAGAGCAATTCATCCGTGAAAATGTTTACCGCGTTATTACTAACGGTAAGGAAACAAGCATGAGCCACGAAGAATTCTGGAACTTGTATGATGCTTCCGGTGCTGTTGCTGTAGTGAAGAAGAACAACCTGTCACACACTATGACTCTGCCGAGAATCGTTGACGGTGATACTTCAGTAGGTACTGCTACGAAGAAGATCGTATGGTCATTTAATCATGGTGAACTGGGTAAGATCGGTGCCGGTGGTTCTCAATTTGTTGCAACTGTAACAGTGAAGAACAAGCTGACTTCTTCTGAATATCCTGCAAGCATCACATTCAAGTTCACTGTAAACGTGAAGTTGCCTGAACTTACTTTGGATGCTACTGAAAATGATATTTACTGGACGAAAGATGGTGATGAGTACAAGTACTTCAATGTAAATGTGAGTGTACCTAACTCAGTTGCTTCTCCTGCAAGTGATTGTCAGTTCAGAAGAGCATTGACAGAAGCTTACTCTGCTTACACTGTGAAAGGACTTCCGGGTTGCGAATCTGCTCGTTACAAAGTAATCAAGACTTACTCTAACGGTAACTTGACTTCTCCTGTAATGTCTGGTGTTCAGATCGACGGTAACTATATCACCCTGGATAAGAGCAATGCTGCTGTGAAGGCTGCGTTGAACAGCGCAAACGGTCTGCAAGCTGTCGTTGCACACATCTACACGATGAGCAATGGCGACGAAGTGACTGTTAACGAATTTATGGTTGACTTTATCCGTCCTGTTAACTTGAACATGCCGAGCGGTATTGCAGTAATAGACGCTAAGACTGGCGGTGATGTTGCTGACTTCCAATGGAATGGTCTGTTGACTGACTGGAGAAACGAAGCAATTGTAAAAGATAGCTGGTCATGGGTTGAAAATGTTCATTCTTACTGGAAGAGAGTTTGTACTCCTGAATTCGAATATGTTCAAGGTCACGAAGAAATGGTTACACCGGCTCAGTTGGATGTAGAATATGGTACGATTAAGTTTACTACCACTACTGTGACTACTATGTATACAGGTAAGGCTACTTATAGATACTATAACAGATTGGGTGGATCTACTAAGAAGACTTACACAACTGAAGAGTTCTTGACTCAGGCAGAAGTTGACGCTTCTCTTGAAGCACAGAAATTAGCTGGATGGCCGTTGATATATCCACATGTTGAATTAGATGGCGATATTATATATACGGAAGTTTCTAAACCTGCAAGCACTACTATTGAGTACGACTATGTGAAGAGTATCAACTATGTACCGGCAACTTACAAGTGGGTTGAAGGTAACTGGACAATGGTTCCTCACAGACACACTGAAAAGCCTGCATTCGAAGGAACATCTTACGGACAGATCTCAGGATGTTGGGAATGGACGAAGAAAGAGTGGGGCAGACCGGATTGGAATCCTGGACAATACTGGTTCTTCTATGGTCCGTTCGGCGATGTAACACTGGATTTGAACAAAGTAACTACAAGCTTGGAATACAACGGTAACAAGTTGCCTGATGGCGCTACTTTGGTTCAGACTGGTAACACTGTGAAGTATGTGAATGTTAGCTCACCGGTTGGATATACTTATCAGATATTCATTCCTGCTACAGTAAATTACGGCTGGGGAACTACTTCTTCTACATTGACTATTACAGTTAATCCGAATAACTAAGAATCGCAAATGTCAATGAATTCTTAGACATTCAACAACAAAAGGGTGCTCTAATCAGAAAAGGGCACCCTTTTCACCATAACAAGTACATTCTGCATACTCTGTGATAAGACATAAAATATATAAAATTATGAGAATAAGAAATTTATTAATAGCCATACTTACTGTCGGCAGCACAGTAGCATTCGCTCAGGAACAGCGACAAATCAAGGAAGAAGGCAAGACTGTGTTCAAACCTCATTGGTTTATGCAAGTACAGGCAGGAGCTGCTCACACAGTAGGCGAAGCCGATTTTACAGATCTGATCTCTCCGGCAGCAGCTGTCAATGTAGGGTATAAGTTTGCACCTGCATTTGGAGCCCGTTTAGGCGTAAGCGGTTGGCAGGCAAAGGCAGGATGGGTCACTCCTTCTCAAACCTATCAGTACAAATATCTGCAAGGCAATCTGGACCTTATGGCAGACCTCAGTACTTTATTTTGTGGTTTTAATCCGAAACGTGTATTCAATGGATATATTTTTGGCGGCGTAGGATTGAATCATGCTTTCGACAACGACGAAGCAAACGCACTGGACACAAGATCTCATGAATTAGAGTATTTATGGCAGGACAAACAAAATCTTATAGCCGGACGTATGGGATTGGGATGTGATCTGCGCCTCAATGACCGGCTGGCTATTAATATTGAAGGAAACGCAAATGCACTGTCCGACAAATTCAACTCGAAAAAGGCAGGCAACTGTGACTGGCAATTTAACGTATTAGTGGGCCTGAACATCAAATTAGGAAAAAGCTATAAGAAAACAGCTCCGGTATATTATGAACCGGAACCAATAGTAGAACAACCTAAACCACAACCTGTCGTGAAACAGCCCGAACCGGAACCTGTGGCAGTGGTAGTGGAACCTATGAAACAGAATATATTCTTTGCTCTGAACTCCGCACTTCTCCAGAAAGACCAGCAATCGAAGATCGATGCAATGGTGGCATACATGGAAAAGTATCCGGCAAGCAAAGTTGCCATAACCGGATATGCCGACAAAGAAACCGGTAATCCGAGAATCAATATGACTTTATCAGAAAAACGTGCGAAGATTGTTGCCGATGCCTTGAAAGACAAAGGAATAGCGCCGGACAGAATCGTTACGGATTTTAAAGGAGATACAGTACAGCCTTTCCGGGTGCCTGAAGAAAACCGGGTAAGTGTCTGTATTGCAGAATAATATTTTCCCACTTCTCATGCGGGTATATACCCCATTCCTCTATTCTATTAATAAAAGTATGAGGGACCTGCATGGGAGGTAAAAGAGGAAGCCCGTGCTTGTGAAAGCCCGGACTTCTGCAATGAACCCTTTCTTCACTTGTTAGTGAAGATAACCCCACAGGGAACAGATGGAAAGCAATGCTTGTGAAAGTCTTCTTTCCCGATATCTGTTCCTTACAGAGGATGCCCCTCACATTTTTCCCACGGGCATCCTCTTTTTTTATATATAGACTGATTTTATTATAAAGTCTGATTGTTTTGTTTATAGAGAACAAAATACGAGTGATTTGGTTCGTTATCAACCGGCATTCCGATTTAAATCGTATATTTGCGTCTGTAATCAGATTGGGTCCATGAACGAAAATGTCCTCACTAAACTAAAGATACTTGCAGAATCGGCCAAGTACGATGTATCCTGTGCATCCAGCGGTACAGTGCGCTCCAACAAACCGGGCATGCTGGGCAATACCGTAGGTGGTTGGGGAATCTGTCACAGCTTTGCCGAAGACGGACGGTGCATCTCCTTGCTCAAAGTCATGCTGACCAATTATTGTATTTACGACTGTGCCTACTGTATCAACCGGCGCAGTAATGATCTGCCTCGCGCCACGTTATCCGTCTCCGAACTAGTAGAGCTGACGATTGAATTCTACCGGCGCAATTATATCGAAGGCTTGTTTCTTAGTTCCGGTGTGGTCCGTAGTCCGGATTATACAATGGAGCGGCTTGTGCGTGTGGCGAAAGACTTGCGTCAGGTGCATCGCTTTAACGGATATATTCATCTGAAAAGCATCCCCGGAGCAAGCCGGGAACTGGTGAATGAAGCCGGGCTGTATGCCGACCGCCTTAGTGTCAACGTAGAAATCCCGAAAGAAGAGAACCTCAAACTGTTAGCTCCCGAAAAGGATCATAAGAGTGTTTTCGCTCCGATGAAGTATATCCAGCAAGGCGTGTTGGAAAGCAAGGAAGAACGGCAGAAGTTCCGTCATGCTCCCCGTTTTGCGCCTGCGGGACAGAGCACGCAGATGATTGTAGGGGCTACCTCCGAGTCGGATAAAGATATCCTTTACCTTTCGTCGGCACTTTATGGGCGACCGACGATGAAGCGTGTTTATTACTCCGGATATGTCTCCGTGAATACGTACGATACACGCCTGCCTGCACTGAAACAACCGCCTCTGGTACGTGAGAACCGTCTTTATCAGGCGGACTGGCTGCTACGTTTCTATCAGTTTAAAGTGGATGAAATCGTAGATGACGCATATCCTGATCTAGATCTGGAGATAGACCCGAAGCTCTCGTGGGCTTTGCGTCATCCGGAACAGTTTCCTGTCGATATCAATAAGGCGGATTATGAGATGTTGCTCCGTGTCCCGGGCATCGGGGTGAAGTCAGCTAAGTTGATTGTGGCATCCCGTCGTTTTTCCCGTCTGGGCTTTTATGAGTTGAAGAAGATAGGCGTGGTGATGAAAAAAGCGCAGTACTTCATTACGTGCAGGGAACTGCCTTTGCAGATGCAGACGGTGAATGAGCTTTCTCCGCAGCGGGTACGCAGTCTGCTGCTTCCGAAGCCTAAGAAGAAGGTGGACGACCGCCAGTTGATACTGGATTTTGGGGAATAAATGGAGTTTCAGATGTTGTAAACCGGAAGATAATGAACGTCTATATCTACGATAAAACTTTTGATGGTCTGCTGACTGCTGTCTTCGACGCTTATTTTCGTAAGACCTTTCCCGATTTCCTGTTATCGGAAGGGGATGCTTTGCCTTTGTTTTATGATGAATTGCATACGGTGGTCACCGATGAAGAGAAAGCCGCCCGTGTGTGGCGTGGCTTGCAGAAGAAAGTCTCTTCTTCCGCGCTTGGCTGCCTCACCCAGTGTTGGTTGTCGGAATTGCCGGATATAGGGATGGTTATCTTTCGTTATATTCGTAAGGCGATCGACGCTCCCCGTTCTATCGAGACTAACTTCGGCGATCCGGATGTGCTTCTGCTTGCCCAGATATGGAAGAAGGTGGATGGCGAACGGATGCATCTGATGCAGTTCGTGCGTTTTCAGAAAGCGGCGGACGGTACGTTCTTTGCTGCCTTCGAACCGCAGTATAATGCCTTACCGCTTACCATCCAGCATTTCAAAGATCGTTTTGCCGATCAGAAGTGGATTATCTATGATATGAAGCGGCGTTATGGCTTTTACTATGATTTGCAGGAAGTGACTACGATTTCTTTTGATGACGACAGCCGGGAAGCTCATCTGATTACGGGGATGCTGGACGAGAGCTTGATGGATGAAAATGAGAAGATCTTTCAGAAGCTCTGGAAAACGTATTTCAAGGCTATCTGCATTAAAGAACGCATGAATCCGAGGAAGCATAAAAAGGATATGCCTGTCCGCTACTGGAAGTATCTGACGGAGAAGCAGAAGTAGGCTTATTCTATCCGCTGCACCGTCACATCCGGAAATTTCTGCATCAACGAAAGTAAATGTCCTTCATCATTGTTCCGTTTTGATTTGATGACCATTGTGACTTGATAAGATTCCATTTCACCCGAATGCTGTGTTTCCATTTCGTAAGAGACAATCATATAATCTTTTGAATTAAATCTGTCCGCTATCTGTTTCAAGCTGTCTTTGTTGTTAGTAGAGAAGGAGATCATCGAACTTTTCATGCCTACACTCTTGAAGATGTAGCTGAGCAGTTCCAGTCCGATCAGAGTCAGTACGGTAGTGGCTATGCCGATGGTGTACATTCCCGCGCCGACTGCCAGACCGATGCCGGCTGTAGCCCATATGCCGGCGGCTGTGGTCAGTCCACGGACGATTTGTTTCTGTAGGATAATGGTTCCTGCACCGATGAATCCGATGCCGCTGACTACTTGTGCCGCTACACGGCTAGGGTCGAGCGTCACACTGTTTTCTTTGATGATCTCTTGAAATCCGTATTGCGAAACGATCATGATCAGGGCACTACCCAATGATACGAGGAAGTGAGTGCGGTATCCGGCTTCTTTGGCACGATATTCACGGTCCAGTCCGATGATGGCTCCCAGTATTCCTGCCACCAGTAATCTTAACATAAAATCAACGTTCAACATCATAGGTTCGGTCTCCTTTCTTTTCTTTGTTTGTTTCTTCTGTTTTTTTCTTTAAAAACGGTTAGTCCTATAAATATACAATTCTTTTCTCTTTTTGTGCTATTAATTTAGTAATATTTGAACGTAGCATCTGCATTTTATCGTATATTCGCAGACAAAACCGTGCATTACGCCAAAGATTGAATAAGAAATGAAGAAAAGGATATTTTACATCATTAGTTTTCTGGTGATATTTTGTATAGAGGTGTTCATAGCCTTGTATGTACGTGATAGCTTCGTACGTCCTTATATGGGAGATGCTTTGGTCGTGGTGCTGGTATATAGTTTCGTACGTATATTTATACCGACAGGGGTTCCCCGTCTGCCGTTTTACGTTTTCCTGTTCGCTTGTTTTGTCGAAGTGCTGCAATATTTTCAGTTGGTGGAAACTTTGGGAATCACCAACC
This sequence comes from Bacteroides sp. MSK.20.82, assembly GCF_019052485.1. Classification (NCBI taxonomy): domain Bacteria; kingdom Pseudomonadati; phylum Bacteroidota; class Bacteroidia; order Bacteroidales; family Bacteroidaceae; genus Bacteroides; species Bacteroides sp. MSK.20.82. Next base: position 39,105 of record NZ_JAHQUN010000024.1, on the reverse strand, counting down.
GTGCATTAAGAATCATTTTGGGCTCCACGTTCGATTGGAAAGATATTGTCTGCTATGGAGTAGGATGTATCTTTATCTTTCTGTTTGAGCAAATATTCAGACGCCGTTAATTGGAATAACAGACTTTCTTGTTTGGCGATTGCTTATTGTACATTCTCTTTATCTTCGTTTTTTGAAGTCGGATTCAGATCGTGTCCGCAATACTTGCAGAACTGCGCATTGTCTTCATGACCTGACCGATGGCAGTTCGGACATTCTTTGTCTCTTCTCCGTTTGTAGTCCTTCATCATGGAGGCGGACACAATGCCGGTAGGTACCGCAATGATGGTATAACCGATCAGCATGACGCAAGCCGAAAGAAACTTTCCCAGTCCGGTGACAGGAGTTATATCTCCGTATCCTACGGTGGTCATCGTGACAATAGCCCAGTAGATACTGTTCGGAATGTTATTGAATTGAGAATTGGGCAAAGTTCCTTCGATCATATACATTAACGTTCCGATGGAAGTAACCAAAATCACAACAAAAAGAAAGAAGACCGCAATCTTTTTACTACTTTCCCGAAGTGCGGTGAGCAGTCGTTCGCCTTCATTCAAGAAATTGAATAGCTTAAAGACACGGAATACCCGTATCAATCGAAATGCACGGATGATAAGCAGATAGCGTGCTCCCGGAAAGATCAAACCGATGTAAAGCGGCAAGGTAGCCAACAGGTCAACAATGCCGAAGAAACTGAATATGTATTTCTTCGGGCGGGGAGAGCAATATATTCGTGTCAGATACTCAAAAGTAAAGAAAGCAGTGAAAAGGTACTCCATTACGACAAATGGGGTAGTCAGATAAGAAGGGAGCCCTTTCAGGCTTTCTATAATGACTAATAATACACTGGCAAGGATACAGCCGATAAGAACCACATCAAACAGCTTTCCCGAAGGAGTGTCAGATTCGAAGATGATGACGTACAGCTTATGTTTCAGCTTTTGGTCATTCATAAAATAATGGATTCTTTCTTTTAGTTTCATGAGAATAAACAGTTGACAGGCCAATATCCCAATAACCTGTATTTTACCTATTACTTATTACCTATTACATTAATCTATTACCCAATGCTTGTTATATGCAACCGTCTTCTTTGGATCATAGTACATTCCCTCTTGTGTAGGTATCTGGAGAACGTATGTTTTTCCGGTCCTGTTCTTTAGGGTTTGTTCGCGTAGCCAAGGGTTCGCATCTCGAAGTTGGGCGTACGTGATTCCCTGCTGTTTGGCAAAATCGCTTAGGTTGGCAATGGGGGTGGTGACCGTTATCTCTTTGTAGGAGATAGGCGGGTACAGGTGTTCCTTTTTCAGCAGGAATCCATATCGTTGAGGATTCTTGAATATTTCTTTGACTGCCAGCAGGCGGAACATATAGCGGGAAGTCTCTTCTACCAGCCATAAGTCCATTGCGTGGCTGGCAAGTTGCTGGTCCAGTTGAGAGGAGATTCGTCCTTGTCCGGCATTATAGGCGGCAGATACAGCCATCCAGTCTCCGTATTTGGCATAAGCCTGTTTGAAATATTTGCAGGCGGCTACCGTTGCCTTTTCGATGTGATAACGTTCGTCTACGTTCTCATTTACTTCGAGTCCGAATTCGCGTCCGGTAGCAGGCATGAATTGCCATAATCCGGCTGCACCGGCCGGAGAGCGGGCTATGTTGTTGAGGTTACTTTCGATGACCATCAGATATTTGAAATCGTCGGGGATACCGTTCGCTTTCAGAATCGGTTCTATAATTGGGAAGTAACGGTTCGCACGCTTGATAAGCAGCATGGTGGTGGAGTGCATATAGGTGAACGCCATCATCTCCCGGTCCATCCGCTCGCGGCGGTCGTAACGGCGGAGGTCGATCGTCTCTCCGTCAAAAGTCACCTGCTCGGGAACGGTAGGTGAGGTGACGCAATAAGGTACTTCCGATTTGGCGGAATGCTGTTCGTCTACATGACTGCTACCGATCAGAATAGGCAGGGTAGCTCCGATGCAGAATACTAATATAAAGGTTAGAATGTAGTTGATCTTGGTAAATTTCTTCATTTTCTGTTTTCTTTTAGTCATTTGATTGGTTCTTATTCCAATATCTGGCAACCACGGCAATAATAGATGCTACCGCCAAGATAATTCTCCTTGACAATGGTTTCTCCACAACGGGGACAGGCTTTGCCTGCCGTGTCTTTAGAGAGGCAAGCTGTATACTTGCCGTTTTCTCCGAACAGGTCCGATTCCGTGTTTCGTCCACCCTGTCGGTAGATATCGTTCATGGTTTCCTTTACTTGATAGAACAAATTTTCTTTCTCTTTGTCTGTTAATGCTGCTATTTTTTTCTTTGGATGGATGTGGGCATGATACAGAATGTCCTGTAAGACACCGTTTCCCAGTCCCGGAACAGTCTGTTCGGTAGCCAGAAAGGCTTTGGCGGATTTCTTCTGCGCACTTTCATCATTAATCAGTCCGAGGAAATATTCTTTGCTGAAAGCGTCCGACATGACCTGCGGCTTGCTTTTCGCTGTCCGGTAATATTCGGAAAGCATGCCCGTAGCAGCATTCTTGTCATAGCACATGAGTCCGCCATACATTCTCACGGACGCTATAAGGCAGCTTTCATCTTCGAATGCAATAAGTAACTGATGTTTGGCCGGCAGCTTGGTCCCTGGAGTCAGATAGCGCAGATTTACTCCGTCCGTGAGTACGAGCACTTTATCTTCTATTGTAATCTCTACCATACCTCCCTGAGACTGCGCACTGTTTATCCTCTTATCGACTAACCATTCGGCAAACTCATCGGAATTGCCGTTAAACCAAGCGAATTTGTGAGGGCTGAATTGAATAAATACATCTGATATTCTTTTTCCTACAACTGTCTCAGTGAGTTGTTCGCAGAGATAACGGGCTTCGGGTGCTTCTATCATATAGTCTCTATTTCTGATTTTATAAATGTTCTCATGCAAATATAATATTTATTAGTCAGAACTAAACAAATCCGGTGGAACAAAATCAGGTTGCTGCAATATCTGCCCTTTATTATCACTGTTAAGAAATGAAATCTCGATTTCTTGTGTAGGATAATGACTATATGTGGTTGGAGGAAAAGTATATGAGTTTTGCAAAGCGTATATATAAATATTCAAAACAAAGTGAAGGATTCAAACTTGTTCTAAAGTTTAATTTCCTCCACGATGTTCTGAATATCAAGTTAAAGTCTAGTTATTTTATTTGATATAGATGGCTTATAGATAGTCAGTAAGTATCTTATCAGCGTAATTTTATAAACTATATATGTTGTATTTATATCTTTTATCTGGTAATAATAAGATTAATCGGTAAGATAGTTGCTGTCACATCACCGCTAGATACGTCATATAGTTTATAGGTATTGTTAGATTCTGCTCTGATAATAGGGTCATAGAAGAAGAAGGAAAGAGCTCCTAATTCGTCAGAACCGACTGTAGTTGTAACTTTAGTACTACTAGTTGTGGTATTGGTGTGTGAAAAACCATATCCTAATTTGGCAGATAATTTGACGCTATCTATGCTTCCGCCTCCTTCGATAGAAAAATCTGCTTTGTTTGTAAATTCATTTACTACAGTTATTGTTTTTTCTATTGTCTGATCAACATCGAATTCTTCTACATACATATGAATGGAAAGAGCTTTGTTGTATAAATCCCATGGTAATGTGAAAACTTGGTTATCCTTATTGGGTTCAAGTTTTTCCGGATAAATCCATTTTGATCTTAAATTGTTGATATCTACTGAATAGAAATTCTTTGATTGTCTAAATGCGGTACCGTTTTTATGATGAAGATGTATCTTTTCTATGGAGAACACATCTTTTGCTTTTACGGAAAATGTGAGCAAATGTTCCATCGCATCTTTATTTGTTTCTCCTGCAATATAGGACTTGAATCGGAATTCGAAATTTCCATCTGTCCATATATTTTGAAGAATTTCTTCATTTGAAAAGTAACGTTTAGTTTGGGTCAAGTCTTGTAATCTTTGATCACCGTCGGCATCTGCGATTCTTCCAAATGCAGTAGCACTAATTCTAAATCGGTATAATTTTTCTCTGATATTTCTATTTAAGCTTCCAGGAGTATTTGTTTTATTGATACCATAATAAATATAATCTCTTTGGCAGGCATTAGGGACGTTTCTGAATTCTCGCCAAGCGTTAATAGCTGTGGCTACTACATCTTTACTAACATATTTATTCAAATCTTCGGTTGCTTCTAAATCATTATCAGCATCATAATGCCGGGTTTGCACCTTTTTGCTCCCATCAAAAGCATCACTTATAAATTCATAAGTAGCCTCTCCTGATCTTGTATTAACACTAGTAATTTTCATGCGTTCATTGTTTTTCACAACAAGGCAAGGGAAACCAGGAATATCTCCGTTTGTCATATTACCAATGTTTTCGCCATTTTCATATAGTGTGTTGTTTTTGTCATCTCTACACAATACTGATATTTCTTTATCACTTGTATCCCATGTTGTGGCATTGAAGTCCCAAAATAGAGTGAGATCTGGAACCATTATGTTTAGCAAGGGAAGAGATTGCTCAATTTGACTCAATTCGTTTTCTTCTTTGCAGTATGATAATAATATATCTCTAAAACTTTGGTTGCCAAATACTTTTTTATCTTTAATTAATGGATAGAAAATGTCGTAGTCATTGTCAAACTGTACTAAAGCTTCTTTTTTCAAGAAGTTGCGTACTTCGATACTACCGGAGGCGGCTTGTGATAACAATTTGGCAAATTTGAGTTGCGCATCGGCTGTTGCCGATACTGGTAAATTACTTGTATTCTCGTTGATAGGAGAAGTTCCTTCCTCTTGAGAACACGAAAACATGAAAAAAGCACTTGCGAGCATTAATAAAATCTTTTTCATAATACATGTTTTTATGAAAGTTAGTAATAGATAAAAATTATCTGGTTCCGTATGAACCATTGATTATAATAGAATCTTTAGGGTTATCAGAACGATAAAGCACTCCGTCAAGATTTCCTTCAATAATAGGATGCCATTGATCTGCATAGGCAGATTTAGTAATTTCTACTTGGAATGGTTTCTCTTTTTTAGGGATATAGTAAATATATCTGTCTTCATATTTATCACTATGTGTATCTCGTGTTATTTGAATTCCATCATATATCCAATCTGTTTTTGTTGATTTTGTTATATAACGTATTCCTTTGTGTAAATGATAGATGGTTATACTAAGCAATTCATCTTCACCGTATTTTATGCTTGTCATCATTCCCCTTATAGAATCGGCATCGTTATCAGGAGGAGATGCACTTGTTTTTACTGAATGAACAGACCAATCAGTATGAGCTTCATTTTCCAAAGATATTTCCTTTCCGTTTATCTCTCCTTTAAAGTATCCCCAATACCATGAATCATCTTTAGGAACGGGAGTTTCATCATCATCGTTGTCGCATGATGCTAGAATAAACATTCCGAAGAATGCTCCGATTAAATAAATGTTTAGTTTCATCTTATTTTTATTGTTTTATTCGCTTTCTTCTTCTATAATATCTCCTGTTATATCCATTATGGGAGAGATAATCTTTACTGTATAAGGATAGCCATTTGGAGTTTCTATATACAATGTTTTACCTTTGTTTATGAAAGTGGGTGGTTCATGAACTACGGTTTTCCCGTTTTTATCTGTAATAGTGATTTCTGCATCCGGCAGAGGTGACAGAAAGATAATTTGCAAGCAACTGTTTGTTTCTTGTACATCTATATTAAATTCAATAGGGGAACGAGTTGTTGCCTTATTCCTTAGAGTAAATGAGGTAAGTCGAATTTTGTGCTTATGCTTATTTAGTATTACTGCACTTGTTGGTATAATAAATAATACCGATAATAAGATAAATAAAAACTTTGCTTTCATATTCAATTCTTTTATTGATTTATGGAGGCAAAGGTATGGAGTATTAGTATAGATGGATAATATTTGCAGTCACATTGCTATTTTGTAATGTCTTGATAACTAATGAGATAGTGAAATACTGGTCACACTTTACATTTCTTCGTCTTTCATTCTCTCTTTTATCCTTAATTTGCGTTGATTAATGGGGTGCGTATTGTTATAACCGAAACAAAGTGCAATAGTTAGAGGTTGCAATTTTGCTTCATTTAGGCAGAGATATAAAATATCTTCTTCAGTCAACTTGGGATACTTTTTTTGTAAGTATGATATATAATCGGCATAAATTTCGAAAATAATCTTTTGGAGTTTTTTTAGTTCTGCATTTGTTAATACCTTCATTGCTTTTTTGTCAGATACTTCTTGTTTCGAAAGGGCGATAATTCTCTTGTATATATCACTTTGGGTAAATAACCAATTTCTCAGTTCATGCTTTTCTTGTCTAAGTCTTTCTATTGTAGATTCTCTTTCCTGTATTTCATCTATCTTATTCGCTTGGTCTTGTTTCAGATTGCGCTGTTCTTCTTGCAGCAAACTGATTATTGATTGATTATCTTCAATAATAGTCTGCATTGAAGATAGTTTATATTGGGTTTGCTTTAAATTCTGTTGATATATAAGTTGTATTCTTTTTCTTTTGTTAATATGGTATTGATAGAATAATATAATAAGTAAGCAACAAAAAATGAAGAGTGCGATAATGAGCTGGAGTCGATGTTGCTCTTTTATTTGCTCTTCCCTAATATGGATTTTGATATTATATTTATTAATGAGTTGTTGTAGCTCGCTGTATTGTTCTGTACTATACATAGAATCTAAAATTTCTACATGTTCTTCTAAATAGGCAGATGCAGCTTTGTAGTTTCCTAGATCTTTTTCAATATCATACAAACTTAATAAAGTAGCGCCTCTGCCTGCTATATTTTTAGTATCTTCTAAGTTCTTATTGAGATAATAGATGGCAGAGTCTTTATTTTCTCCTCTTTCGTACAACAAGCTTCCAAGATGACCATAATAACTTCCTGGAATCTTTCCTTTTGGAAACCATTTAATGGCATTGCGTGCATGATACAATGCCGAATCAGGTTCTTCAAATTCATCGTAATTAATGCTTAGATTGAATTCGGATATGCCTATCATAGAAGAGTCACCTGAATCTAACGCATAATCAAGTGCTTTACGTTGGATTATTATTGCCGAATCTTTTTGGTCTTGTGTGCAATAATATAAACTAAAACTGTTTAGTGCTACGGATTTATCTTTATCTGTGATGCAACATTTGTATAATTCCTGATATGCTTTAAACGCCTCGTCATAGTAATTAACGTCGAAATAAAGATTTCCTAACGAACTGAGCGTATGCCGTTTGATCTCTATTTCTTTTGGATAGTCTTTCAATATAGTCAGCGCTTCTTGCAAATGGGCAATAGCCTCCTTTGTACTATTTATTTCTATTTCCAATCGTCCTTTGTAAAGTAAAGCTACAGCTCGCTCTTTCTCGTCGTTATCGTAATAATTCAAAGCTAGGTTCAGTAATGAATCACAGGGTAGCAGTGATTTTTCACATTTATCTGTTGCCCGCGCTAAAAGTAGGGCATAGCGGGCGGATTCTTTGTGAGAAAGCTCTTGTAATGCAGGCAATGTTTGAAGTAATTGCAATGCGCTGTCGGGGTGTTCTTCTAGCAGTGATTCAGCTTGTAAAAATGATGTTTCGGTCCGTTCTCTTGAAGAGCAGGCGCAGAACAAAAATGTTCCTAGAAATAGAATAGAGCATATTTTGACCACAAGTTTCGTCTTTTTATTTGTTTGCATGTGGCACAAAGATAACATTTATTTATTAGAATGATTTTATTCTATATAAATAAAAGAACTTTTTCTGCTTTTAATACGTTTCTCTAGTATAGTTAAAAAACGGAGAATCAAGATGAATATAGCAATGACCGGAGCCACCGGATATATAGGCAAACATCTTTCTAACTATCTGACCGAAAAGGGTGGGCACCGGATCATTCCTTTGGGAAGAGCGATGTTTCGGGAAGGTATGTCCGGACTTTTGGTTCAGACGCTGACGCATTGTGATGTCATTATAAATTTGGCAGGTGCTCCCATCAATCAGCGCTGGACGCCGGAACATAAACAAGAGCTTTTCAATAGCCGGATAACGGTAACACACCGCATTATCCGTGCTTTGAATGCAGTCAAAACCAAACCGAAACTCATGATTTCGGCCTCTGCTGTAGGATATTACCCCTCTTTGGTGGAATCGGACGAGTATACACAGACTCGTGGCGATGGTTTTCTGTCCGATCTTTGTTATGCGTGGGAGAAGGAAGCGAAGCGTTGTCCGCAACCGACCAGGCTTGTCATTACCCGTTTCGGTGTAGTGCTTTCTCCCGATGGGGGAGCGATGCAACAGATGCTTCGCCCGCTACGCGCAACAAAGGTTGCCGCCGTCATAGGGCCGGGTACGCAACCTTTTCCGTGGATAGATATTCGTGACCTTTGTCGTGCCATGGCCTTCTTTATTGAAAATGAAGAGTTGAGAGGTGTTTTCAATTTGGTTGCTCCTCAAGCAGTTTCACAGTCCACGTTTACACGTGCGATGGGAAAGGCGTATCATGCGTGGACAACTTTGATTGTTCCGCAAACGGTCTTTCGTTTGCTCTACGGTGAAGCCGCCTCTTTTCTGACAGCCGGACAGAGTGTGCGTCCTACACGTTTGCTGGAAGCCGGATTCCATTTTTCCGTTCCTACCATAGAGAAGTTGTTTGAGGAGACAGATCACAGTACGGTAGATCGGCTTGATCTGAAACGCTATATGGGGCTTTGGTACGAGATAGCCCGTTATGATCATCGTTTCGAACGTGGGCTTATGGAAGTGACCGCTACTTATACCCTCCGTTCCGATGGAACAATTCGTGTTGAGAATCGGGGATATAAACGCAATTCACCTTACGATATTTGTAAAACAGCTACTGGACACGCCAAGATTCCCGACCCTGCACAGCCCGGTAAACTGAAAGTCTCTTTTTTCTTGAATTTCTATTCCGATTATTATGTGATGGAATTGGATCAGGAGAATTACAATTATGCTCTTATAGGCAGCAGTACCGATAAATATCTCTGGATATTGAGTCGGACGCCCCAACTGCCGGAAGATATAAAAAAGAAATTAGTAACTGCCGCCGAACGTCGTGGCTATGATACGAATCGGTTACAATGGATTGAACAACTTTAAAATAAACATTATGGATTACAAAATTACTCATCAGCCCGAACAGAAACTGTTCAAGACGGAAGTCGACGGTCGTACCGCATTTGTAGAATATCGCCTGTTAGGTGATTATCTTGATATTATTCACACGATTGTCCCTAAACCGATAGAAGGACGCGGAATTGCTGCCGCACTGGTGAAAGCTGCTTACGACTTTGCACTCGCCAACGGGATGAAACCGAAAGCTACCTGCTCCTATGCAGTGAGGTGGCTTGAACGCCATCCGGAAATGAATGCGGATAGTTGAATAAATAGGGGCTGACCTAAAAGCACGAAAAGTCATTTTCTCTTTGCTGTAATGGATATTTGTGACAAAGATACGTTTGGAAGAAGAACTTTCGGGTCAGTCCCTTTTTAGCCTATTGTTTCCATCTCTTTAGTTGAGGGAAGAACTCTTTCATCGTTGCCCGCGCCTCTTCTATAGTGTACTTTACTTCCGAATCCTTATTAAACTCCTCAAGGTAGTTCAGGTTGAGCTCAATCATTTCATCCATTGTGCATTCTTTGGTAAAATGCCCGTCTGCATAGCAATACTGGCAATACTCTTCATTCTTGCTGCCGTCTGCTTCTGTTCCGAATGTCGTTTCATCAATTGGCATAGCACAACACTGACAAATTTTCTGTTCCATTTTTTATTGATTTTAAGTGAGTAAAAGCATGATAAATAATTCTCTTTTATCTGTTTACAAATATAGTTACTTTCAATAAGTTCTCAGTTATCCGATCTTGCTATTTTGTTTTTACCGGCAAACGTTTCCATATCCATCGGGGAATCATTCGCCAGAAGAATACGAGAATACGATAACGTCCGTCAATGATAGCTACCCGCTGTTTCCGATGAAGTGCGCGTACAATGTCGCGGCCTACCTGGTCGGTTTTCATCAGCATAGGATAATGCTTTCCGTCATTCAGCAAGTCAGTGGCTACAAATCCCGGACGAATATCGGTAAAGTGAATGTTTAACTTTTGCAGGTGGGCGAGTTGTTCAAGAGCATCGATGTATGTATTCTGAAAGCGCTTCGTTGCAGAATAGGCAGGGGCAACTCCCAGACCTTTAGTTCCGGCAATCGAACTGATGACAGCCAGGTGTCCGCCTCCATTGTTCTTAAAATAGGAAAAAGCGGTATCCACCATTCGTGTGAAGCCTTCGACATTGGTACGTGCGGTATTCAGCTCGATTTCCATCTTCAAATCCATATTTTGGAAACCGATGCCGGAACTGAGCAGAAATAAATCCATACCGCCCAATTGATGGATAAGCGCATCCAGCTTTCCGGCACTGTCTTCCTGAGTGACGTCCAGTGATTGAATTTTTATCTGTTCCGGTGCGATTTGCCGGAAATCTTCGAGAGCTGACTGGCGTCTGCCCGCTATGCCGATCTGCCATCCTTCGGACAGGAGGCGTTGGGCAACTTCCTTTCCGATACCGGAGGTGGCGCCTATGATAATGGCTCGTTTCATCTTTTTGGAACAAAGATAGTCAAATCTTTCTATTTTGAAAGGAGAACTTTCCATTTTGAAAGCCATCCTTTTCGTTTTGACAGGAAACCTTTTCATTTTGGTAGGGTAGGAGTCTTCTCGTTTTTCAAAGCAGAAATAGTATGTTGCTGATAAATAGCAGCTTAAAAAAAATACGGCTGTTTTGGCATACTATTAGCTATGGGATTCGTGCAGAGTAATTCATGAGTTATGGAAGAGTATATATCAGACAATAGTGTGTATGCGCGTGCTAAAAGCAACAGCATGATCAATCCGAAAATGATAGGACGGGTGCTTGGGACGTTGCTTTTTATTGAGTTGGGAATGTTCCTTTTGTGTGCTGGTATTTCGTTGGGGTACGGAGAGGATGATTATAAGTATTTTCTTTATACGTGTGTGATTAATGCCGTAGCAGGAGGATTATTATTGCTTTACGGACGGGGAGCGGAGAATAAGATGAGCCGCCGGGACGGATATTGTGTCGTCACTCTTTCATGGATATTCTTTACCGTTTTCGGGATGCTTCCTTTTTATTTCAGCGGGAGCATTGATACCATCACCAATGCTTTCTTCGAAACGATGTCCGGATTCACTACCACAGGAGCTACGATACTCGATGATATCGAGTCCCTTTCACATGGGATGCTGTTTTGGCGAAGCCTGACGCAGTGGATTGGTGGACTGGGGATTGTCTTTTTTACGATTGCCATTCTCCCGATCTTTACCACAGGCGGCGTACAGCTCTTTTCTGCCGAGACTACCGGAGTGACTCATGACCGCACGCATCCCAAAATCAATGTAATGGCGAAATGGCTGTGGACTGTTTATCTGATATTGACCGTTTCGGAGACGATCCTGCTGATGTTTGGCGGAATGGATTTATTTGATGCCATTTGTCAATCATTTGCTACTACGGCGACAGGAGGATATTCTACCAAACAAAACAGTATTTCTTACTGGAATTCTCCGTATATCGAGTATGTTGTCGCTATCTTTATGATTATCTCCAGTATTAACTTTTCCTTATTCCTGATGTGTCTGAAAGGAAAAGTCGGCCGCTTGTTTAAAGATGAAGAAACGCATTGGTTTCTGGGCTCTGTCGGGATATTGACATTGCTTATCACTTTGGCACTCGTATTTCAGAACAACTATGGATGGGAGCTGGCTTTTCGTAAATCATTGTTTCAGGTAGCTACGGTGCATACATCCTGCGGCTTTGCGACGGATGACTATAATTTGTGGCCTCCTTTCACATGGCTGTTGCTGTTTATAGCGATGCTTTCGGGAGGTTGCACGGGATCTACCAGCGGAGGTATCAAGAATATGCGGTTACTGATTGTGGCGCGGACCATCCGGAATGAATTCAAACATCTGCTTCATCCGAATGCGGTGCTTCCGGTACGGGTTAACAAACAAACCGTATCTTCTTCCATCGTAACGACTGTATTACTCTTCTTTGCTTTTTATCTGGTGATTATTCTGATCGGCTGGACGATTCTTTTATTTTTAGGAGTCGGTTTCTCCGAATCGGTCAGTACGGTAATCTCCAGTATCGGTAACGTGGGACCGGGATTGGGTAGTTGCGGTCCCGCATACTCGTGGAATTCTTTGCCGGACTTGGCAAAATGGGTTCTTTCTTTTCTGATGTTGATAGGCAGACTGGAACTTTTCAGCGTTCTGTTACTCTTCTATCCGGGATTCTGGAAAAACCGTTAAGACTATTTTGCCGGTATAGCTTTGCCGCTCAGGAGAATAAATGGCGTATCGCCTCTAAAGGGGCATAGAATAACATTCTGGGACCGGAGAACCGCATAACCTCTCGCATCCGTTTGCGCATGGCAGGCTTATAACAATGTACGGGACACTTCTTGCACGAGCTTTTTTTCTCTCCGAACGGACAATGGTCAAGACGGGCATGTGCGTAGCGGAGCAACTCTTCGCACTTCGGACAAAGGGTTGCATTCTTCTCTTTTTTCCGGCAATAGAGACGGATCATGATCTCTACTGTTCTCTTTTCCTGAGTGATACGCGGTTTTTTATCTGTTTCCATTTGTTTTCTTTTGGCTTTGGAGGCTGGCTTCACTTCGGCAAAGATAATAAACTGATCGCATATTCTGCAAAGAACTTCCACTGGAATGATTGCCGTTGCTGGAAACTATGCGTATCTTTGCGGCATGAGAAAGTTATTATGTCCGCAATGCAAGATTGCTGCCCTATATGTGGTGAATGACCGTAAAGAGCGTCTTTTGGTCTATGTACTCGAAAATGGAGAAGTTGTGCCTAAAGATCCGGCAGCTTCCACCGATGGATTTGATTTGACGGAAGTTTATTGTCTGGGTTGTTCCTGGCATGGTTCGCCGAAAAGACTGGTGAAGAGATAGACAGTTGCCGGCACTTTGTCTTTTTTTGATTTATGTCAATAAAAAGAGGGTGCGGGATTAGAATCTTTCAACCGGATTTTTCTGTATCTTTGCAGCCAATTTTTAGGACATAGACGTATGGCAACTTCTAAAGAGATGACGGCGGGGCCGGCATTACCTCTGATTTTTAATTTCACTCTGCCGCTTTTGTTCGGCAATCTGTTGCAGCAAACGTATTCGCTTGTTGATGCTGCAATTGTAGGAAAGTTTTTGGGTATTAATGCGTTAGCCTCTGTCGGGGCTAGTACATCCGTTGTGTTTCTTATTCTGGGTTTCTGCAACGGATGTTGTGGAGGATTCGGTATCCCCGTGGCACAGAAGTTTGGGGCGAGGGATTATAGTACGATGCGCAGTTACGTTTCCGTCAGTCTGCAACTTGCTGTTGTGATGTCTGTGGTCATAGCCATCTTTACCAGTATTTATTGTGCGGATATCCTGAAGATGATGCGTACACCGGAGAATATCTTTGAAGGAGCGTATGCTTATCTGCTTGTTACTTTCATCGGGATACCTTGTACTTTCTTTTATAATCTGTTGTCGAGCATTATCCGTGCTTTGGGAGATAGTAAGACACCTTTCTATTTCTTGGTACTGGCTACGGTGCTCAATATTATTCTCGATTTATTCTGTATTCTGGTACTGGGCTGGGGAGTGATGGGAGCTGCCATTGCTACTGTCTTTTCGCAGGGAGTTTCCGCTTTTCTTTGTTACGTTTATATGTATCGGAAGTTTGACATTCTGCGGGGCACGCCGAAAGAACGGAAGTATCAGTCGAAGCTGGCGAAGACGTTGCTTTCCATTGGCGTTCCTATGGGATTGCAGTTCTCCATTACGGCCATTGGCAGTATCATGCTTCAGAGTGCGAATAATGCGTTGGGTACGGCGTGTGTGGCAGCTTTTACTTCTGCGATGCGTATCAAAATGTTTTTCCTTTGTCCGTTGGAGAGTCTGGGTATGGCTATGGCTACCTTTAGCGGTCAGAATTACGGTGCCGGAAAGCCTGAACGTATTTGGTCGGGGATTAAAGCCAGCACGCTGATGATGGTTATCTATACAGCCGTCACTTTCTTGATTCTGATGCTGGGAGCCAAATCTTTTGCCTTGATTTTTGTTGATCCGTCGGAAATTGAGATCTTGGAGAAAACAGAACTTTTCCTGCATATATCAGTCTCTTTCTTCCCGATGCTTGGGTTACTTTGTATCCTGCGCTATACGATTCAGGGGGTGGGATATACTAATCTCGCTATGTTTTCGGGAGTGTCGGAGATGATTGCACGTATTCTCGTCAGTATTTATGCCGTCCCGGCTTTCGGCTTTATCGCTGTTTGTTACGGTGATCCGATGGCATGGATAGCGGCTGATTTGTTTTTGATTCCTGCATTTATTTATGTTTATCGCAGGTTGAAACGTCAGGTGCTGACAAGTGTCGTTGCATAATTGAAGTGTGTGTCAAAAGTCAATATACCCGTAGGGGAGTTTAGTTACTTTTGACACACACTTTATCATATTTTAGTCTTGTATCGGATACAGCGGGTTACCGCTTTCATCTACATCCGTCCAGTCTTTTACGCTCACGTTACCGAATGATACGGAGTTTTCGTTGATTACTGCACGGAAAAGATATGAATTTCCGGCAGCCAGAATATTGTCTGGCGGGGTAATGGTCGTATTGTAAGTACGTGAGAAACTTTCTCCGTTGACCATCAATTCCATCGTTAAAGCCATCGGGTCGGAACTTTTCAGCGGAAGCATGATATATTGAACCGTGAAATCATTGATTCCCATGTTGGCTGGCTTATCGTAACTGACTTCTGAAGAAATGATCCCTGTTGACAGATCCATGAAAGCTCCCGGTTTCGTGGGAGTAATAGTGGCGGAGAGTACTTTGTTGAGTGTAATATTCTCACCTCCCGTTATGGTTATCACGACCTGAGTGGCTACGTGCTGGTAAGTGATGGGAATGTTGACTTGTGAACTGGTCACATCCTGATGCAGGGCGTGCCACCACAGATAATCCACTCCATTGGATAATGCTTCGGACTTGCCGTTGGTAAAGGTAGGGGCGGGGTTGCTGGAATTACAGGAAACAGCATAAAAACTATAGATATCATTGCTGAGATACATTTTATAACTTTGTATTCCCGTCAACACTCCGGGAGAAGAAGTGATATAGTTGCCTTCACCGACAGGCTCTCCCTCTATCGTATTGGTGGTATTGGAAGGGTAGGCACATAACCAGCTCTGCAATCCTTTTCCCATCGGAGACATGGCACGCGTTATATTTCTTCCTTCTACGGAAGCACTGAAAGTAATGAGTGCATCCTTTTTGTCAGGATTGTCATTGTTGCCCTCTTCTCCGCCATTATTTCCTTCTCCGTTCGGATAGGCAACATCCATATAAATGTTGTTTTTGGAGCAGGCTCCTAACAGCAGCACCGCCAGTGCGGATACCGCCAAATACTTTGTAATTCGAAACTTAAAATTCATAGTCAGGTTCTTTTTGAAAGTTAGTAATTACCCCTATATACATTTCAAAAAGAATTTAGTTCATATCGGAAGAAACTATTTTTAGAACTCCGCTTCCTTCTGTATACAGATGATATCGCCGTAAACGGGATGGCGGAACTCAATATATTCAGCATGGAGATAGAGCCTGTCCGCCTTTTTTCCATAGAGTTCATCGCCCAGAATGGGGCAGTTTAATCCTTGATGATGGGCGGCATGTACCCGTAGTTGGTGGGTACGCCCTGTCAATGGATAAAAAGCGATGCGTATGTACTTATCGGAATAGTTCAGAATCCGGTATTCGGTAACTGCCGGTTTGCCGTATTCTTCACTGACCATTTGCCGGGGGCGGTCGAGCGGATTGAGGCAAAGAGGAAGATTGATGGTTCCTGTTTCTTCGAGTTGCTGGTTCAATCCATTTCTATCCAGCAAGGCTACATAACGCTTCTTAATACTGCGATTGATGAACTGTTCCTGCAAGTGTTGATGAACTTCCTTAGTTTTGGCGACAAGTAACAACCCCGAAGTAGCCATATCCAGCCGGTGTACAATCATGGGACCGGTAGCTTCCGGATATTTAGCTTTTACACGATGGTAAACGGAATCCGTCTCCTCTTCTTTTCCGGGGACAGACAACATACCGGATGGTTTATTGACTACCACCAGCCATTCGTCCTCAAAAACGATTTCTAATTCTTCCTTCCTGTGTGCTTGGGGCGAAAGTGGATTCCCGTCTACTTCCAGTCCTTGCAGCATGTGTTGCAGAATCGGTTCGCATTTTCCTTTACACGAAGGGTAATAATAACCGTGATGCCGTACCTCTGTTTTCGGAGAGTTTCCCCACCAGAACTCGGCCATAGCCAATGGCTTCAGTTGGTGAAGGTAGGCATATTGCAGCAATTTGGGCAAGGCACATTCGCCTGCTCCGGCAGGGGGGATTTTGTGTACGGTTTGTTCAAAGATAGTACATAAGTCTTTTATTTCTCCTTTCGCATTCAGCATACGGAACTGTTCGAATAACTTTTGCTGTAAGGCTGCCGAACGTTGCTTTCGTTCGTTTTTTAGTTTTTCTATTTCCGTCTCAAAGGTGATAACCTCTTCTTCCAGCGTTTTGATTCGTTCTTTCCATCCCCGTTCCAATCGCTTGAATTCCGCTTTCTGATATTGGCTTTCACGAACAAGTGCGTCCTGTTCTTCTTTAGACAGGGCAGGGGATGACTTGCGGCGAAGTTCCCTTTCTTTCTTTGCTGTCTTTAGTTCCTCTTTGGCTTGAATAAGAGCCAGCCTTGTTTGTTCCGTTTCCCTGTCCAGTTTTTCTTTTAAGTGCAGATAATGAGGATTAACTTCCAATGCACTGATACGGACATTGATAGCTGAAATTTGTTCTTCTTCTATTTTAAAGAATCCCTGTGGTTGCAGCAAATCGTAAACAGGTGGGACGAAATACGGATGCAGATTCTTTCCTGCCAGATTGCCGGAAAAAGCAGCAAGATAACCGATAGAGGAAGATCCTTCTTCCTGGGTTTGTACGATCAGTACTCCGAACATTTTTCCGAGAGTCAGTTCCTCTAGCCACTCTTTCTTTGTCGAGATATAAGCTTTGACTTCTTCGGCCGCTAATACACATAGCGGATGAGGAGTATAGTTGAAAGGGTATGTAAACCTTTCCGGTAGTGCAATATGGGAAACCGGTTGGTCGAAAAAATGTATCATTGATTCTTATCTGAATATCGTTATTGATTGCAAAAGTAAGGCAAATCCGCGAATTTTATTCTATATTTGTTTTGTAGTTGGAATAAAATAGAGGAATAAAATGGAAGACAAACCAAAATTCGCTTTTGTAGGTAACAGCCACATGGCATTCTGGGCACTGAATGTATATTTCCCTCAATGGGAATGTCTGAACTACGGTGCTCCCGGAGAAGGGCTGGCGTATGTCGAGTCATTTCATGAAGATACATCCGACTGCCAGGTAGTGATTCAGTTCGGGAGCAATGACATTTATCAGCTGAATGAAGAAAATACAGATGATTATGTAGAGCGGTATGTGAAAGCTGTTCTTGCGGTTCCTTCCCGAAAAACGTATCTCTTTTGTATTTTTCCCCGTAATGATTATGATGATTACAGTACGGCTGTGAACAAGTTCATCCGCATACTGAATGAGAAGATAGTTGCAAAACTGACAGGGACAGGCGTCATTTATCTGGATGTTTTTGATCAATTATTGATGAACGGCAGATTAAATCCGGAGCTGACTATTGACGATCTGCATTTGAATGGAAAAGGGTATCGGATATTAAGTACGGCGCTGAAGCAGGCATTCAACGGACAGGAGCATCTATGAAATTTTATGTTAACGCTTTTGTCATGTAAATAGGTGGCATATCATTTATTTTTCCTATTTTTGCCCCATTAATCAATATGTATAACCCCCATAAAACGATGAGACGATGGAAAAAGTTATTATCAACTCGTACGAAGAATTTGAAAAGCTGGTAGGGCAACAAATAGGTGTTTCCGATTATGTGGAACTCTCTCAGGAACGTATCAACCTTTTTGCAGACGCAACACTGGATCATCAGTGGATTCACGTAGACACAGAACGTGCAAAAGTAGACAGTCCGTATCACAGTACGATTGCTCACGGTTATCTGACGCTTTCCATGCTTCCTTATCTGTGGAATCAGATTATTCAGGTGAACAATCTGAAAATGATGATCAACTACGGGATGGATAAGATGAAATTCGGTCAGGCTGTTTTGTCCGGACAGAGCATTCGTCTGGTAACTACTCTACACTCACTGACCAATCTGCGCGGTGTGGCAAAAGCTGAAATCAAGTTTGCAATTGAGATTAAGGATCAACCGAAGAAAGCCCTTGAAGGGATTGCTGTGTTCCTGTATTATTTTAATTGAGTAACGATGAAAAGATAAGATAAGGCTGTTTCCTGCAAAGGAAGCGGCCTTTTGTTTTATTTATTGGATGTAAAATATGTAAATACACGGAAATCGGTTAAAATATCAAAATAATAAGAGGTTTGTCATGATTGTGGCATCCATAAGCGCTGCTGAGTGTTTTACATATCATATATGTATTCAAATAATCATGAAGCAATTAAAAAGTGAGCGTTATGTCTTTAAGTAGTCTTTTAATCATATTTTCATCTTCTTTTATGGCATTGTTTCCGGTGATCAATCCTTTAGGAAACGGTTTTGTCGTCAATGGATTCTTTGCAAACCTTGATCCTTCACAACGAAAAACTGCTATTCAGAAACTAACCATTAACTTTATAATGATCGGTGTAGGCACTTTACTGATAGGTCATTTATTCTTATTGATTTTCGGTCTGGCGATTCCTGTGATTCAACTGGGTGGTGGAATACTTATTTGTAAGACAGCGATTGAGCTGTTGGGTGATTCCAATTCTTCCGATAAAGAAGGGACCAGCCAGAATGTGGACAGCTTCAAGTGGAAGAGCATCGAGCAGAAGATATTTTATCCCATCACGTTTCCTATCAGTATCGGTCCGGGCAGTATATCCGTGATCTTTACTTTGATGGCATCTGCCAGTGTGAAAGGCAAACTGTTGCATACCGGAATCAATTATCTGGTCATTGCGCTGGTCATTATTTGTATGGCTGGGATACTCTATGTGTTTCTTTCACAGGGACAGAGGATCATTCAGAAACTGGGACCTGTAGGAAATCAGATTATTAATAAACTCGTTGCCTTTTTTACCTTTTGCATCGGTATACAGATTTCCGTCACAGGTATTTCCCAGATATTCCATCTGAATATATTATGAGTTCGGATGTTCTTTCTTTTTCTTTGCTTGGATAGCTTTCAATGTATTTTTTCTTACTGAACGTATGGCAGGAACCAACAATTCCGGTTCCATTATCTCCAGCATAGTGCGCAATTCTTGCTGTAGTTCGGGGATGGAGCAGGTCAGCTGATAGGCAAGTTTGATGCAAAGAGACTGCACTCCTGCCGGCTCATTTCTCGATACCATTCGTTCCATACAGAAATCCAGTAAGTCTACTCGTGGAGGGTCGGCTAGCTGTTGTTGGCATAGCAGGTTCAGTAACATCCTTCGTTTTCCCGAATGCGGGCAGGTAAGTGCTGCGTCTATCAGTTCGTCTTGTTTCAGAGTCAGCCATTCTACTTCAGGCTTTGAGAAGTGCGTACAAACCCACAATGCCTGATAAGAGACAACGTCATCCTCATCAAAGATCAGCCGGTAAATTTCCTCTCTGAGCCGTTCGTCTTCTTTTATATAATGAAGTAGTTCCCGTATATTCTCTATATGGAAGCGTGTGGCCAGTTGTGTGCGTAAATCCATTTTTATTTTGGGTTCAGTATCTTATTTTTTATCGTCGGCCAGTTGTAAGTGCAGGATTGGATACGGCTTGCCCATGCTGTCTGTTTCATCCCGTCCGATGATCTCGAATCCCAGATGCTGATAGAACCGGAGAGCCTGGTCGTTGTCTTCGTTTACATCCACCTTGTCGATCTGTTTCTGGCGGATGGCATACTCTATCAATCGCTTTCCGTACCCCTTTCCCTGTTCGTCGGGGTGTACAAACAGCATCTCGATCAGTTCATCACTCAATCCCATGAATGCGGCAATCTTTCCGTGAGAGTTGCGGATGATAAAGAGCTCTACTGCCGGCAGATAGTGGTTGCGTATCAGTGGCTTATAGAACTGGATACTCTCTTCTGTCAGAAAGTGGTGCGTGGTACGCACAGACTTCTCCCACAGCTGTATCAGTTCATCGTAATCCTGTTCGGTGGGGCGTGCTATATTGGGAATGTAGTAACATTCATGATCATATATATTCCCGTTATAGGTAAGTTCTGCCTGATGAAGTATTCCTTCGTAGATAAATCCGTTTCGCTTCAGCACTTGTTGCGAACGTTTGTTGTGCGGATAACAGTTGGCAGTGATGAGGCTGAGCTGTAGTTCGTTGAAGCCATAGTTGAGCACGGCTTGCACTGCTTCCGACATGTATCCTTTTCCCCAATACGGTTCGTCCAGCCAATATCCCAGCATACGTACCTGAGGATTTTCCCGTTTCGGATCGGGTACGATGCCGATGGAAGCTATCAATTGCTGTGTATCTTTTAATGTAACAGCCCATATACCTTCCTGTCCTATAAATGCGCCGTGAAGGATTTCACGGGATTCATTCAACGTCTTGTGGGGAGCCCATCCGGCATTATTCCCCAAATTGGGGTTCTGGCAACAGGCAAAGAATGCTTCTGCGTCATTCTCCTGAAAAGGGCGCAGTAGCAGACGTTTCGTTTCGATATTCGGGCATAGAGCCGCTTCGGTTCTTTCTGCTTCCGGTTCTTTCTTGTATACACATTCCAAACGATTTCCGTCGGGGTCGAGTACAACGCTCTCAAAGTATCCGTCGCCCGAAGTGCGTGGTTCACCTGCTATGGTATACCCCTCGGAGCGCATTTCTTCCGTAAAGCGAAGAATCTCCTCCTTGCTGGGAAATGTGAACGCAAGATGTGTCAGTCCCCGCCTGTTTTCCTCTATCGGGGTATTCTGCACATCTACCCGACTCATCAACTCCAGAGTGGGACCTTCATCAAAAGAGATAAAGTATGATTCGAATCCCTTCTTGGGATTGATATATTTCTCATTACTTGTCCCGCCCAGAAAGCGGACATAGAAATCTTTTAATTCTTCCAGACGGAAAGTCCAGATGGCGATATGATGTAGCTTCATAAGAATCGTAGTTAATGTTGTTATACTTCTATTTTATTGATGCGTCACATATTCGTAAACGATACGTGAGATGTCCGCAATGATTTTACTGTTCTCCTGATTATTCTCTTCGGAATCTTTGACGAAGACAGCTATACTGTAAGCGTGTCCGTCGGGCAGGAGGACGAAGCCGATATCATTGCAGGCTACCTGTTGTCCTTTGGCATTGCGGTCACCCGTCCCTGTCTTGTGGCCGATTGTAACTTCTTTGCCGAGCAATGGAGCAACCAGTCGATCTTGTCCGGTCTGGTATTCTGTCATGGTCTGATAGATGAAGTCTTTGTATTCCTGCGGGAACAGTGCTTCTTTGCGGAATATCTCCAAGAGTCTCGCGGCGGCCAGCGGAGTAGTCCAGTTTTGATAACACAGACTTTCGTCTTGGTGCATATCGTTTTCCGTACAGACAATGGCACAATCCGTAACGCCCAGGGAATGGATGTACTGGTTCACTGCATCTACTCCTCCCTGATATTGAAACAGAATATCACAAGCATTGTTGTCACTTTGTTGCAGGGTGTATTTCAATAAATCCGCAATGTCTATATTGAATCCTCCCTGTGGAAAACTATCCCGCAGCGGACTATAAGTATCGGGTTTTAAATCCTCTTTCTTTATGGTCAGTTCAAAGTTCAATGACTGTTGCTGCTTTCCCATATAATCAGCCAATGCCAACGCCTGATGAAATTTGAATACACTCATCAATGGATAATGAATGTCATTGTTGACAGTTACCGTATCTTTTCCGTCGATAATGACGGCAATACCTATTTCAGCTTTCTTGCCTTTGATAGCCTGTTTGAGTTGGTCCTCCAGAGAAAGATTCTGTGCACAGATAATAGTGGGGATCAGACAGAGAAGCAGGATGAATGAGCGCATACTAATTTTTTCATTAATTGGTTTGTATTTGGGTCTTAAGAGTCACAAAGATATAAATACTAATTTTATCAGCAAATATTTACTTGGAAATAGTAATCCTACATAAGAATTATCTATTTTTGTCGGTAAACAAAATAATAAGCCTTCTATATGTTAAAATGTCATTCAGAGTTGTTTAAATCGTCGGTGAAGTTGGCGGATGGTTTAAGATTGAGTACAAAAGAAGAATTGAAAGATGTAGCACAGTTGCTTCTTCTTCCCATTCCTTCAAAATTGCGAAAAGAAGAGTATGTATCCTGTCTTGCAGAAGCTGTTCTGACTTGTCCGGATATATGGATTCCGCAGTTGACACATTATGAATGGTTGCTCCTTCAAAAATTGGTGAAAGCAGGAGCCAATACCTATGTGGAAGAACCTAATATGATAATGACGAGTACATTAGAATTACTTTCTTTTGTTGCGACCGACCGTGGTTTGAACGGAGACAAGATTCGTTATATGATTTGTGATGAGTTGCGTGAAGCGGTTGCTCCCCATATTGATAAGTTTTTGACATCAACGGAAGAGAACAGCCGTTTTGTGCTGGAGCAGTATGCTTTAGGAATTTTAAATCTTTATGGTCTCTTACCTTATACGGAATTTTTGAAGCAACTGACCGGATACTTGAAGGGTTCAATGACAAAGGACGAAATAGCTAAAGGTTTATCAAATTCAATGTTGATGAGACAACTGACGTTTGATATAGAAGATATATATAATTCTGTTATGTATGTTCGATCTCCCTTATTATTGGAAGTTGAGGACTTGGAGGAAAGATTATATGCACATCGTGCTATAAAAAGTTTGAAGAAGTTTACCGTCGAAGAGGTTTTGTCGGCTGGAACGATGCCTGTGTTCTATATTTCCAATCCGCATTCGGATCAACTGAAAGGATTTATGATGAGGAAATTAGGTTATAATGAAGAACTGGCTGAGGCCAAGATACAGTGGCTGTGGTATGCAATACAGATGGACGAAAATCCGATGTCTGCTATTGTTTCGGCAATAGACACGAAGGTTCTTTCTATGCAAGAACTTCAGGAAGTGGTTGGAATAGCTGTAAACTATTGTAATGATTGTCCCCGTTGGTTCTTGAAAGGTCACTCGTCCACCGAAGCATCTGCTTTACTTGGTAGGGGTGAATCGGTGAAAACTCCTCCTCGTATCGTTGCCGGACCAACGATGAAAGCAGCAGGCATGGATATCACTCCTAAAATGCAAACAATGGTTGATGGTATGTTTTATGATACATTCTCCGGAACGAAAATCGGACGGAATGATCCTTGCCCTTGTGGGAGCGGAAAGAAATATAAGAAATGTTGCGGCAGGGATAACTGAAAAGGGACTGTTCGTAGAGATGCTATGTTGGTATAGGCGGACTGTTCTTTGATACTTCCCGCCATCGAATAAATGAACAGTCTGAAATGGATCATTCATATAAGATTTTTGGTATCCTTGTTGGCTTGATGTGGTAAAGTTCTTACCTTTGTAAGGTCATCAAAATAAGTGTTCATGAAGAAGTCTATAAAACATTTGCCCAAGCGAACGCAGGAAGAACTGACAGTTCTGCTGGACTTAGTCTGCAAAAGCGTCGATAACTGTCAGATGATTATCCTGTTCGGGAGTTATGCCAGGGGTAATTATGTTTTATGGGATACTAAAATAGAGTTCGGTGTTCGTACCTCGTATCAGAGTGATTATGATATTCTTGTCATCACCAACGGAGCAGTCAAGCGGGCAGAAAGAAAACTGGAGCGTATCACTAACAAATATCATGATTTGTTTGAATACCGTCGTCACGCTTTTCCGCAATTCATTGTCGAACATATAAATACGGTTAACAATAATCTGGAGGTTAGCCAGTATTTCTTTACAGATATTGTAAAAGAAGGAATTTTGCTTTACGATAGTGGCAAATATCAATTGGCTAAACCACGGAAGTTGAGTTTTAGGGAGATTCGGGATATTGCACAAAATGAATTTGATAAACTTTTCCCTTATGCTTGTGACTTCCTAACTGGTGTAAAGGATTATTTTATACTTAAAGAAAAATACAACCTTTCTGCCTTTATGCTTCATCAATCCTGTGAGAAACTTTATAATACTATATTGATGGTTTTTACGAATTACCGTCCGAAAAGTCACAGACTTCAAGACCTTGGTGGAATGGTAAAGCGCTTTTCGATGGAACTGGTAACGGTTTTTCCTCAAAATACGGATGATGAAAAAGAGTGTTTCGATCTGTTATGCCGAGCCTATATCGAGGCCCGCTATAACAAAGATTACAAAATTACACGCGAACAGCTGGAATACTTAATTTCACGTTTAGAGATTCTAAAGGAAATGACTGAACGTCTTTGCAAAGAGAAAATTGCAGAATATAATGCGATGGCGGAAAATGGTTGAACACACGAAATATTTTAAAGTCTTATAACTTTGCATCCGTCTGGCTGTCACTCCCTATAAATTAAAAAGAAGAATATATCTGTCATCTGTCACCGATTTCATTCTAACTATCAGATTATAAATAGTTAATGATGTGACAGCAGTAGGTGACAGCACTGTGATGGCAATTATGCTGTCACCCTTGTATTTGTGATTCGGGATATGTTTTGAAGTCGTTGATTCCATCACGGTATGTAACTATCTTTTCTAAACCTTGAAACAGTTTGTTTTGCAGTTTGAAACTAAAGTTCCCAATGCTTGAAACCATAGTTCCAAACGCTTGAAACTAATGATTCCAAGCTGTTGGAACTAAAGTTTCAAGCCTTTGAAACTATGGTTTCTCTTCGCTGAAACTATGGTTTCAAGGCGACGAAACTAATTCAGTGCTATAACCTTATCATGACCCAGCTTAGATTACTTCTTTAGTGTCTTCTCTTTTCTATATTAAACTTTCGTTTTTTCTTGTCGGTCCCGGATATAATGAGTAATTTAGCAGTCTCAACGACACGAAGACGCTGACACAAACAACCTATTATTATATAAATGAAAATTACCCAATTCCGTAAAAATGGAGATACAACAGCGCTCAGCGTAATGGATCTTGAAAAACTGGTAAACAAAGTAAAAACAGAGATAAAATCCCGTCCGGTTTCCACTTTCAGAGAAGAATTAAGATATATGCTTCCAAATGATCGGTGTATGTTTGCCGACAAGCTTCCCGAGATAATTCCTGCCGCAGAATTTAGAAAAGTAAACGGGCAGAAGCAGATGAAAGCGTACAATGGTATTATTGAACTGACTGTCGGTCCCCTGTCCAATAAGTTGGAGATAGCTCTGGTGAAACAAAAAGCGAGTGAACAACCGCAGACCCGTTGCGCTTTTATGGGTTCGAGTGGAAAAACGGTGAAGATATGGACCACTTTTACTCGTCCGGATAACTCACTGCCCAAAACACGGGAAGAGGCGGAACTGTTTCACGCTCACGCCTATCGGCTGGCCGTGAAATGTTATCAGCCCCAAATCCCGTTCGATATACTTCCCAAAGAGCCGACTTTGGAGCAATATTCGCGATTGTCTTATGATCCGGATATTATGTATCGTCCGAATTCCGTGCAATTTTATCTCTCGCAGCCCACAGCGATGCCCGAAGAGACGACTTTCCGGGAGGCAGTGCAGGCAGAGAAGTCTCCGTTGACTCGTGCCGTGCCGGGATATGATGCAGAAAATGCTTTTTTGATGCTTTTTGAAGCAGCTTTTCGGAAAGCTTATACAGATCTTAGCGAAGCAGGCCTCCAATTACGGGAAGATAAATGGCAACCATTGGTCGTACAATTGGCCAAAAATTGTTTTGCTTCGGGATTGCCTCAGGAAGAAGTCGTGAAACGTACCGTTTTTCATTTCTATATGTATAAACAAGAAGTGTTGATCCGGGAGATGATTGGCAACGTATATCTCGAATGTAAAGGTTTCGGCAAAAATATCAGTCTGAGCAAAGAGCAACAGCTAGCCTTACAGACCGAAGAATTCATGAAACGCCGTTATGAATTTCGCTATAACACACAAATCGCCGAGGTGGAATATCGGGAAAGGCTGTCTTTCCGTTTTCGTTTCAATCCTCTCGACAAACGGGCGCTGAATAGCATTGCCCTAGATGCACAAATGGAGGGTATTCCACTGTGGGACAGGGATATCAGTCGGTATATCTATTCAAATCGTGTGCCTGTATTCAATCCGTTGGAGGATTTTCTCTATCGACTTCCCGGATGGGACGGTAAAGACCGTATCCGTGAATTGGCAGCCACCGTTCCTTGCCGGAATCCGTATTGGACAGACTTGTTTCACCGCTGGTTTCTCAATATGGTTTCTCATTGGAGAGGGTATGATAAAAAATACGCGAACAGTGTTTCGCCATTGTTGGTCGGGGCGCAAGGGACACGAAAATCTACCTTTTGCCGGAGTATAATGCCACCTTCGGAACGTTCCTATTATACTGACAGCATTGATTTCTCGCGAAAGAAAGATGCGGAACTTTATCTCAATCGTTTTGCGCTCATCAATATTGATGAATTTGATCAGGTCAGTTCGACACAACAGGGCTTCTTGAAACATATCCTGCAAAAGCCTGTGGTAAATATGCGGAAACCTCATGCCAGTGCTGTGCTCGAAATGCGCCGGTATGCTTCATTTATCGCTACGAGTAATCAAAAAGACCTGTTGACCGATCCTTCCGGTAGCCGTCGTTTTATCTGTATCGAAGTGACGGGAGTGATTGACACGAATCGTCCGATAGATTATGAGCAGCTTTACGCGCAAGCCATGTATGAATTGGAACACGGCGAACGCTATTGGTTCGACCAGGAGGATGAAAAGATTATGATGGAAAACAATCGTGAATTTGAGCAAGTTCCTCCGGAAGAACAGTTGTTTTTTCGTTATTTTCGTGCCGCACAGCCTGAAGAAGGGGAGTGGTTGTCTCCGGCGGAGATTATGGAAGATATTCAGAGAAATAGTTCGATACCGATGTCCGTGAAAAGGGTCAATTCATTTGGAAGAATACTGAAAAAGCAGGAAATCCCCTCCAAACATGTACGTAGCGGTACGCTTTACCATGTCGTAAAGTTAGTGACCGCGTAGCGGGAACAAATAATAAATGTGTGATTGCATTGTGACGGCAAAAATGCTGTCACAATGCAATCACCTCCTGCTGTCACGGGCTGATTCGTTCATAATGAGTCTGTTATGTCCCGTTTGGTGACAGATGACAGCAACTTACCATATATATTCTTCTGTGTAGCGTTGGTAAGCAGGCTCTTCTTTTATTCCTTTGTTACGAAACAATTGTTTTATATAAGCTTGATCTTTGGGCATAAGGCCTCGTTCTCCACGATAGAGTCGGTAATATCCTGTTTTCCCATAGTGTCCCACCAACTGTGATCGGATACTGACTGCGTCTTCATAAGGAATCCTGTCAAGCAACCGTTTAAGTCCCCATGTTACATGAACTTTTACAGCCGTTTTAAAACACTCGCATTGATTCCCGTCCGCAGGATAGCGTGTCGGATTAACGCTGGTGATATAAAGATAGTCGGCTCCGTTATATTGTGCAGCTATGTGGCGTAGGCATTTGGAGGCTTGTGGACATTGGTCGTTGAAGCAACGGGCAAAATTGTAAGGGACAGACAGGCTGTCGGGTTCTTCTTTCATTTGTTGACTTTGTTTTATTTATGATAGCAAGGGATACAAGTTTTGTATTCTCTACAAATGTAAGGCTTTCTTTCAAGAATGAGAAATGATTGATAAGCTAATACCATTGTTCTATGCGATTTCTTTTTGAAATCACTATCTTTGCAATGGATCTATTCATTAAATAAAGAAGAGATTATGCTTGCATACACATATATTGAACACGGAAAATTTGAATTGCGAGAAAAACCGGAACCGAAAATTACGGATGCACGGGATGCAATCGTGCGTGTGACTCTTGGCAGTATCTGTACCAGTGACCTGCATATCAAACACGGTAGTGTGCCACGTGCAGTACCCGGAATAACGGTTGGACACGAGATGGTAGGTGTCGTGGAAGAGGTGGGAGCTGAAGTTACATCAGTCAGACCCGGCGACAGAGTAACCGTGAATGTCGAGACCTTTTGTGGAGAGTGTTTCTTTTGTCGTCACGGATATGTCAACAACTGTACCGACCCCAACGGTGGCTGGGCTTTAGGCTGTCGTATCGACGGCGGACAGGCGGAATATGTCAGAGTACCTTATGCCGATCAGGGACTGAACCGTATTCCCGATACAGTCAGTGATGAACAGGCTCTTTTTGTCGGTGATGTCCTTGCCACAGGCTTTTGGGCAACTCGTATTTCAGAGATTACAGACAAAGACACAGTCCTCCTCATTGGTGCCGGACCTACCGGAATTTGTACTTTGCTCTGCTCGATGCTGAAGAATCCGAAGCGTATCATTGTCTGTGAAAAGTCCCCTGAAAGGATTCAGTTTGTCCGTGAACATTATCCCGATGTACTGATAACGACACCTGAGAACTGCAAGGAGTTTGTACTCCAAAACAGTGATCACGGTGGAGCTGATGTTGTTCTGGAAGTGGCGGGGACCGAAGATAGTTTCCGGATGGCGTGGGACTGTGCCCGTCCCAATGCGATAGTCACGATTGTGGCTCTTTATGACAAACCTCTGCTTTTTCCTTTGCCTGAGATGTATGGCAAGAATTTGACTTTCAAAACAGGAGGTGTAGACGGCTGTGACTGTGCTGAGATCCTCAGTCTGATTGAAGAGGGAAAGATTGATACCACTCCTCTTATTACCCATCGCTGTTCGCTGAACGAGATTGAGGAGGCATATCGTATCTTTGAAAACAAGCTGGACGGCGTCATCAAGGTAGCGATTGTATGTCAAACTGAAAGTAATAAATAAGAATATGCCTGTTGTCGAAATATCCTCTTTGTCTCATCCCGGAGTTGAGATATTCTGTACTCTTACCGAGGCTCAGTTACGCAATCGTATCGAGCCTGACAAGGGTATTTTTATCGTAGAAAGTCCAAAGGTCATAGAGAGAGCTCTGGACGCCGGTTATGAACCTTTAGCCATTTTGTGTGAGCATAAACATATCACTGGCGATGCCTCCAACATCATTGAACGTTGTGGCAATGTGCCTATCTATACGGGTAGCAGGGAACTGCTTGCTACATTGACCGGTTATGTCCTGACACGTGGTGTTCTTTGTGCCATGCGTCGTCCTGCGGTGCGCAGTATGGCAGAAGTCTGTCGGGAAGCCCGGCGCATCGTCGTGATCGATGGTGTTGTTGATACAACCAACATCGGTGCTATTTTCCGTTCGGCAGCCGCCCTGGGAATTGATGCCGTACTACTGACGCGTAACTCTTGTGACCCGTTGAACCGTCGTGCAGTCAGAGTATCGATGGGAACGGTCTTCCTTGTACCATGGACTTGGATGGACGGTTCTCTCTGCGACTTGGGCAAGTTGGGCTTCCGTACAGCTGCCATGGCACTCACGGATAACTCTGTTTCCATTGATGATCCTGTCTTGGCAACCGAACCCAGATTGGCTATCGTGATGGGTACCGAAGGGGACGGACTTTCGCCGGAAACGATTGCCGAAGCTGACTACGTAGTCCGTATTCCTATGTCGCACGGCGTCGATTCGCTCAATGTAGCTGCTGCGGCTGCCGTAGCTTTCTGGCAACTTCGTGCTCGATAGTTCTCATAAGGATCCTTTTTATTGTCGGGACATAAGTTCCGCAAATTGATCGAGTGACTGGACATTATATTTCTCAATGAGATCAATGCATTGTTGAAGATAATCTTCATCCACTTTTACTCCATTCCATTGGTACCATCGTTTTACCATCTCAATACCTGCATTATGCTGCTTGGCAACATTCCAAATCGTGACGAGATCATCCTTTTGTTTTCTTGATTTTAACCGTTTCAGCTCAAGTGCCCCTTTGTAGATTTTGATTTCCTCATCATAGATGAGCTGTTTCTTTAGCGTCAGTTCATCATCTCCCAGAAAAGTGACATGGGTCATGAGTTTTAGTCCTTCGCTGAAATCGGCTACAGCGATACCATGGTCGGAAACGATGAAATAGCCGTCATTATTCTTGCGAGTATACAAGACTTGCGGATTGTTATACACAAAGTATTCGAATATGTTTTCCCCTTTGCGGTCTATTTGATAATGATCGATGTAGCGCTCTTTATATCGTTGCATGAAATGTGCTGTGTAATGCATCACCCTATCGCGGGACTTGAAACCCGTCATTTGGATATAGCCATTGCTTGAAGTGCCGATAATGGGGGCATAAGCCTGAAATCCTACGCCTTGCATATATGAATTGTGTTTTCCCACTACTGTCCACACATTTCTTCGGGTGGTGGTGAGGGTTATACGCTGGGTCGCCAAAGGATATGGCAGCATGTTCTTTGTTTTCTTACGAACCTTATCCATGAACATATTTGCTTTGGTCGATATTTCGATGAGGTCCTTATGCACTTCGGCATACAGTTCCTCGTGAGTCATACTTGTCAGATACATATTTGTGTTTTTGAATTGAGACAAAGGTAGTGGTTATCTTCAGAATTGGCATCATTGTCGGATGGCTTTTTGCGGATGATGCCGAAAATAAATACTTTATTCTTTTTAGAACCTGTACGCTCTCATATCCATTATTTTGTGCTCCACCATTAATGCTATGGATACATTAGGTCTTTCAAAAGTAACATCATTGTTCATCCTGACTTTAATAGAAAGAGACGAGAGTAGTTTAATGAGACTGAAGCTATGTGTTAATTGCATAGGTTCAGTCCTAAATTTTATATGAGTAGGATTCTTTTTATTCAACAAAATAGAGAACTAAGATTCTTTAGGCTTCTTATAATGTTCATTTATCATTCTACTAACTTCGTCCATTGATATTTCTCCCTCTATATGTTTACGAGCTGTGTCTATGAGAAAATTTGATACACGCAGATTATCGACAGTTTGTAAGCCTATGGAAGCTCTCCATAATTTGGCTCGTTCACGTTTCTCCTAATCTGTATCATTTAAATATTCATCAAATATGTGCATGTTCTTATCATCTTTTTGATTTTCACGTTATAAGTTGGGGTTCATGTAGCTACAAAAGTACAAAAACAATCCTGATATTGAATATAATTCACTACATTTGCATTATAAAATCGTATCAAACAATGAAGCTAAATAGACTAAAGGCAGTTCTTTTGGAAAAAGGTATCTCTCAGACGTGGTTGGCGAAACAGCTTGATATGAGTTTTAGTATGGTCAATGCCTATGCTTGCAATCGGATTCAACCTAATTTGCAGACACTTCAACAGTTTGCATCGATATTGCAGGTAGATTTGAAGGACTTAATAACCGATAAAAAAGATAGGTAATAATATACAAGCCTTTCTGATGTTATTATTGAGTTTAATTGATTAGAATATAAAAATAAGCAATAAGATGGCAAACTTAAATATTGAACAGAAAAAGGTGAAAAGCCTTTTTCAAGAATCGAAATACAACTTCCTTATACCTGATTACCAACGCCCATATGCGTGGGGTGAGATGGAGTGTAAAACTTTATGGGATGATTTGTTTTCGTTCTCTTTCCCAAATGATGACTGTGACCAATTTATTGACGATGAAGAGTATTTCCTTGGTCCTATAGTAACATTTAAGAATAGAAACCAAATGGAGGTAATTGATGGGCAGCAACGTTTAACGACACTTATGCTTTTGTTAAGGGCTTTTTATAATAAACTAGGTAGTATGAAAGACCCTCGCTCAAAACGGATGAAGGAGGATATTGAAAAATGTATTTGGAGAGCTAATGAATTTGGAGAGTTTGAAACATCTGCTCTGAAAATCAATTCACAGGTTGCTACGGATGAAGATAAAGAAGAGTTTATTGCAATATTGAAAGATGGACAAGGAATTGGCAAAAAAAGTCGTTACGCAAAGAATTTCAATTTCTTCGTTGAAAAGATAGATGTTTTTTTAAGTAATTATCCATCGTATTTTGCATATTTCCCGGCACGAGTGTTAAATAACTGTGTGCTTTTACCAATAGAGGCGGAATCACAAAATACGGCATTAAGAATTTTCTCAACCTTGAATGATAGAGGGAAACCTCTCTCTGATGCAGATATTTTTAAGGCGCAACTTTATAAATATTATTCATCGTTTGGTAAAAAAGATGAATTTATAGAAACGTGGAAAAATCTAGATAAGATTACTAGCGAAGTGTTTCATCCAATTTATGGTACACCATTAGATGAATTGTTTACAAGATATATGTATTATGAGCGAGCACTTGCAGAGATAAAATCATCAACAACAGAAGCTTTGCGCAAGTTTTATGAAGGAGATGGCAGTTATCCTCTTTTGCATCAGCCAAAGACATTGAGTAATCTTGTAAGCCTTGCCAAATTTTGGCAAGATGTTAGCAATCAGGAGACAGAACGTTTCTCAGATAAAGTCCTAAAGCGTTTGTTCGTACTTAGTTATGCTCCTAATGGAATGTGGACGTATATCACTTCTGTGTATTTTATGTACCATCGTAATGAAAATGATGAAATAGAAGAAAATGCTTTTTGTCGTTTCTTGGATTGTATAACAGCTTTCATATGGGCTTATGCTATAACTAATCCAGGTGTTAACTCTTTGCGTACTCCTGTATATGCAGAAATGGTTAAGATAATCAGAGGAGAAGATGTAACATTCTCAGATTTCAAATTTTCAGAAGAACGTTATCGTGCGCAAATAACAAATTATGCATTCAATAATAGTCGTGCGATTACAAAATCAATGATTACTTGGTGGGCTTTTCAATATGATAATCAATCATTATTGTCATTGGAAACCAAATTCGATATAGAACATATATATGCACGAAACAGACTGGATAAAGAAAAAGGTTTATCAAATCCTCAGAATGTAGAAATACTTGGAAATAAGGTTCTTCTTGAAAAAAGATTGAATATCAGAGCTTCCGACTATCGCTTTGTAGATAAAGTAAAATATTATAAAGGTTTTACCACTGCTAATGGTCAGGAAAAGAATGGCTCTCAAATTGTAGAATTGGCGGAGATAAGTAATTCATATAGTGATTTTACTGAAACTGATATTATTAATCGTAATTCTAAAATAATTGATTCGTTTGTGAATTTCCTTAGAGCGAATCAATTATTGAAAGAGTAAAGTTATAGCTTTGAATATCAATTTGTTTTTTAGCATAAACTTCTGATAATATATATTATTAAGAATATGACTCCTGAAGAAAAAGCAAGAATAAAGATAGACCAGTGGTTTGCCGATGCTGGTTGGAAAGTAGTTAATAGGGAGGATTATGAACCTACTGGTACGGCTGTAGCCATAAGAGAAGGTTTATTGAAAGGAAATCTTGAAGCCGATTATTTCCTTTTCATTAATGGAAAAGCAGTAGGAGTACTTGAAGCTAAGCGTGAAGAAACAGACGTTTTTGCTTCAAAAGTATGCGAGCAAGCAGCTCTATATGCACGAAGTGTCCCAAATATCTATCAGGCATATCAAAAGCCATTGCCTTTTATCTTTACCTCAAATGGAAAAGAACTATACTTCTGTGATTTCCGTGAACAAGATTCTTGTTTCAAACAGATAATAACTATTCCTACGCCACATGAATTGGTCAAGAAACTGGGGATTGAGGATACATTTGCCGGACTTCCCACATTGAAAAGGAAGGGGCTTCGTGATTGCCAGTATGAAGCGGTGACAGAACTTGAAAAGAGTTTTCGTGCTGGGCAAAATCGGGCATTGATGGTTCTTGCTACCGGAGCAGGCAAAACATATACTGCTTGTCTTGCTGCCTACCGAATGCTTTCTTATACACCAATGCGTAGGGTGTTGTTTCTTGTCGACCGAAATAATCTTGGAAAACAGGCAGAGGGAGAATTTGGAACTTTCCGACTGACAGAGAATGGAGACGCTTTCAATACTATCTTTACGGTCAATCGCCTTCGCTCACCTTCTATCCCTTCTGATAGTAACGTCGTTATTTCTACAATACAACGTTTGTTTTCATTCTTGAAAGGAGAAGCTATTGAGGATAATGATGACGATGATGAGAACGAACCTGCAGAGGAAGTAACCTTGCCTCCCAATCCCAATTTACCGCACGATTACTTTGATATGATTATTATAGATGAGTGCCATCGCTCCATTTATGGAAACTGGCGCATGGTATTGGAGTATTTTGTATCCGGAAAGTAAGTGGTGGTTACCAACAATTAGCATCTATCATCAACGATTATTAAGGCGTTCATTTTGAGCGCCTTTCTTTTTAGCCTTATAAGCGATGGTTATCGTTTATAGGGCTTTTTCAGCTCATTTTTGTACCGTATTTGTTGCTCGCTTGTTACTCTCCGATTTTAGGTCGGAAAGGTCGTGGAGAAAGTTTACTATGGTTGACTATGATTTACGATAGTTGAACAAAATGGAGAAATTACAAGAGAAATAAACCTCTAAAAGTAACGAATATGGCAACAAGTAAAATGAAAATCAAGAAGGTATGTGAATGGTGTGGCACAACATTCTATGCCCAAAAGTTAACGACACGCTTCTGTTCTCATCGGTGCAATAATCTTGCATATAAAGAAGCGGTGCGGCAGAAGAGAATACAAGAAATAGAAACCAAAGTCCAAACGGTAATCAGTGAACAACCCATATCCTATTTCAAGGATAAAGAATATCTATCATTCAAGGAGGTTGCAACTTTATTGGGGCTGAGCAAACAAGCCGTATATAAAATGGTATATGCCACATTATGAGAACGTGCCGTTTGAGGTGCCGGATAATTGGGTGTGGATGACATTGGGAGAAGTAGGCACTTGGCAATCAGGTGGAACTCCTAGTCGTTCAAACAAAACATATTATGGTGGAAATATACCTTGGCTTAAAACCGGAGATTTAAATGATGGTTTGATTTCGGATATCCCAGAAAGTATAACAGAGGAAGCTGTCGCAAACTCTTCTGCTAAAATTAATCCAGCAGGGAGTGTGTTAATTGCGATGTATGGTGCAACAATTGGGAAATTAGGAATACTTACATTTCCTGCTACCACTAATCAAGCATGTTGCGCTTGTATCGAGTTTAATGCCATTACTCAATTATATCTCTTCTATTTCTTATTGTCGCAAAGAAATGGGTTTATCGCAAAAGGTGGCGGCGGAGCGCAACCCAATATATCAAAAGAAATAATCGTAAACACCTTTATTCCTTTACCACCCCTTTCCGAGCAACAGCGCATTGTAATGGAAATAGAAAAATGGTTTGCCTTGATTGACCAAGTAGAGCAAGGCAAAGCCGATTTGCAAAACACAATCAAACAAACCAAAAGCAAAATCCTCGACCTCGCCATTCACGGCAAACTCGTACCGCAAGACCCGAATGACGAGCCAGCCATCAAACTCTTGAAGCGCATAAATCCCGACTTCACACCTTGTGATAACGGGCATTATACGCAGTTGCCTGATGGATGGACGTTTTGTAGGCTTGACCAAATTATAGGTTATGAACAGTCTACAGCTTATATTGTAGAATCGACAGCTTATGATGACTCTTATTCAACCCCAGTTCTGACAGCCGGTAAATCATTTATTATTGGTTACACTAACGAGGCTACTGGTATATACTCGAATCTTCCTTGTATAATCTTTGATGATTTTACAACTGATTCGAAACTAGTTGATTTCCCTTTTAAGGTAAAGTCATCTGCAATGAAGATTCTAAAAGTACATAAGGACATTGAAGTTGATTATGTGGCAATGTTTATGAGCATAACCAAATTGGTAGGTGACACCCATAAACGATATTGGATTTCTGAATACTCAAAATTAGAGATACCAATACCATCGAAGGCAGAACAAAAGCGAATTATTCATGCAATCCATGGAATCTTTACACAATTAGATTTAATAATGGAGAGCCTATAAACTCTCCATTATTAAATCTAAAGACATAAAAGCCTTGGTTATAGCCTTTATAATCCTTTGTTGTTCTTTGTAAGGTGGAATAGGAATTTCTATTGCTTTGAATAGTTTCTTGTTCAAGTGGGGAATAGCAGAACCAACCTTACTTTCTCGCAAGACTTTCCTATGCAAGTTGATTGCTTGTAGTACATATTCTTCGTTCATATTTTCGTTGATAAGCAACTGTTTGAAAGTACTACCTTGATAGCCGTCAATCGAAGTCCTAAATACCTCACCAGAGTTCTCGCCATCTACTAAAATCAAAAGTGAATTTGCAGTAACATATTTTCCAGAAGTCAAAGTTTTGGCATCACGCTCACCACGCAAATATTTGACATCAAGATTTATTCGTTCTATTCCTTTTTGCTTATCACCATCAACCAAAGAGCATAGTACTTGCATAGGTGCAACAGTCCATCCATTAGGCAACTGCGTATAATGCCCGATATATTCTATTATATTGTTGCCGTATTCATTATAAATCAATAT
This sequence comes from Bacteroides sp. MSK.20.82, assembly GCF_019052485.1. Classification (NCBI taxonomy): domain Bacteria; kingdom Pseudomonadati; phylum Bacteroidota; class Bacteroidia; order Bacteroidales; family Bacteroidaceae; genus Bacteroides; species Bacteroides sp. MSK.20.82. The sequence goes on along the minus strand of NZ_JAHQUN010000024.1, from coordinate 2,272 downwards.
AATATGGTAACAAAATTCAAAAGCTATCTCGCCAAAACTAATTTGGCAAAAAACACTGTTACATCGTATGTGTGGACAGTACAGTATTTCCTCAATCATTATGGAGAAGTAAACAAAAAGAACCTTTTAACATATAAAGGGTATCTGGTGGAGAACTTTAAACCGCAAACGGTAAACCTACGATTGCAAGGTATCAACAAGTATTTGGAATTTACAAAACAGGAGAAACTGAAGGTAAAGTTCGTCAAAGTACAGCAGAAGAACTTTTTGGAAAACGTAATCAGCGATGCAGACTACAAATTTCTAAAAACACGCTTAAAAGCTGATGGTTATAATGAGTGGTATTTTATCGTATGGTTTATGGCTGCCACAGGCGCACGTGTCAGTGAATTGCTTCACATCAAAGCTGAGCATGTACAAGTTGGCCATCTTGATCTTTACAGTAAAGGTGGAAAAATACGTCGTTTATATATTCCGAAAAATTTGCGTACAGAAGCCACAAAATGGCTCAAAGAAAAAAGTCTTATTTCCGGCTATATATTCCTGAACCGATTTGGGGAACGTATTACAACACGTGGCATAGCCCAACAACTGAAACATTTTGCGGGAAAATACGGAATGAATAAGGAAGTGGTTTATCCTCATTCATTTCGTCATCGTTTTGCCAAGAACTTCCTTGACCGATTCAATGATCTTGCCCTACTTGCCGACCTTATGGGGCATGAAAGTATTGAGACTACTCGTATCTATCTCCGTCGAACAGCTAGTGAACAGCAAAAAATTGTGGACAAAGTAGTAAACTGGTAAGTTTTATCTATCCTTAGAAGTGTAATTAATTACACTTCTAAGGCTGTTAGAATATCATCAAGGGATGAGAACAGTTCTTCTATCTTTTGAACTATGCGTTGTTGCTCTTCTAATGGAGGTAAACAAATTTGAAAATTTTGCAGATGAGCATTCTTCACATTATTAATATTAGAACCTTTTGCTACATTCCTAATGTAATCTTTGTAGGCATCAGTTTGGAATATAAGACGTATATACGGTGACAAGGTTTTCTGTTTTGGTCTCACAATTCGAAGAAAAGCTCCGATTTGTGTTTTAGGAATATCCCTATCAGCAAAACCAGTTTTCCCAATCAATGTTTGGCTTCCAGTAGAAGCGACAACGATAATATCCCCACGCTGTACTTGATTATCATTATTTTGATATGAAAGGGATATGAATACATCATCAAAACAATCAATGACTTTCCCGTTCTGTATATTGCCGCCTCGTAATACTCTTATACCTGTATCTTGAATATCGGCTTTATTATATGAAACTCCTCCTATTATTGAACAGACATCATTGGCAGTTACCGAGTACCAGCCTTGCGGCAACTTCCTACTATGCCCGTTATCACAAGGTGTAAAGTCGGGATTTATACGTTTCAACAATTCGATAGCAGGTTCATCGTTTGGGTCTTGCGGCACAAGTTTTCCGTGAATGGCAAGATCAAGAATCTTGCTCTTGGTTTGCTTTATGATGGTTTGCAAATTTACTTTGCTATGTTCTATTTGGTCGATTAAAGCAAACAATTTCTCTATTTCCATTACAATGCGCTGTTGCTCACTAAGAGGTGGTAAAGGAAAAGCCATTTGTTCTAAACTGTATTTTGGTAATCCTTCACGACCACTACCCGTAATCTTCATAGATTTAGCGAAGTATGAAGATAAAACTAGCGCATGGAAATATTCAGGTTCAACTAAAACAGAACGCATAATACAAACGTGTTGACTAACATTACCACAATTAAAATCAGCAGGAACTACAGCGCATCTTCCCAATGAACCACCAGTAATATTCAACAACAAGTCGTTAGCAAGTACCTCCGTACCTTTCATCTTCTGATGAACTTCTTCGGAAATATATTTGATATCATCATAAACAAGCCTGTCATTATATACATTTTGCGAGCGGAAAAAAGGGATCCCGTTCGCAGAATAGTTACTTCCCCTTGGCGTGCTACCGGAACCTATCTTTGAGCATATTTCTTCAATCGTTGTCCACACCCATGAATTCGGTATTTCAAACGGCACGTTCTCATAATGTGGCGTATCGGAAGTCTTTGCAGACTTCTTACTCCGCTTGATTTTGCCTTCCTTTATCAGTCGTTCTTTTTCAGCCTTGATTCGTTCGAGCAAAACTGATGCAGGTTCATCGTTCGGGTCTTGCGGTACAAGTTTTCCATGTATCGCAAGGTCGAGTATCTTTTGACGTAACGCTTTTG
>NZ_JAHQUN010000159.1:0-339 GCF_019052485.1 Bacteroides sp. MSK.20.82 | reverse complement strand
ATACGATTTCCACGTATATGCGTATGCTTCGGAGTATCTATAATCGGGGTGTGGAAGCCGGCAGTGCTCCTTATGTCCACCGCCTGTTTCATGAGGTCTATACGGGGGTGGACGTGCGTCAGAAAAGGGCGCTTCCCGTCGTCGCTCTTCGCAGGCTTCTTTATGAAGATCCCCAGTCTGACCGTCTCCGCCGTACCCAGGCTATCGCTGCTCTGATGTTCCAGTTCTGCGGGATGTCTTTCGCCGATCTGAGCCATTTGGAGAAATCCGCTCTTGATAGCAACGTGCTGCGCTACAATCGTGTCAAGACGAAGACTCCCATGAGCGTTGAGGTTCTGG
>NZ_JAHQUN010000158.1:0-339 GCF_019052485.1 Bacteroides sp. MSK.20.82 | reverse complement strand
ATACGATTTCCACGTATATGCGTATGCTTCGGAGTATCTATAATCGGGGTGTGGAGGCGGGTAGTGCTCCTTATGTCCACCGCCTGTTCCATGAGGTCTATACGGGGGTGGACGTGCGTCAGAAAAGGGCGCTTCCTGTCGTCGCTCTTCGCAGGCTTCTTTATGAAGATCCCCAGTCTGATCGTCTCCGCCGTACCCAGGCTATTGCCGCTCTGATGTTCCAGTTCTGCGGGATGTCTTTCGCCGATCTGACGCATCTGGAGAAATCCGCTCTTGACAGCAATGTGCTGCGCTACAATCGTGTCAAGACGAAGACTCCCATGAGCGTTGAGGTTCTGG
>NZ_JAHQUN010000157.1:0-342 GCF_019052485.1 Bacteroides sp. MSK.20.82 | reverse complement strand
TATTCGGAACCATGACAGCACCATTGATAGTTACAGTATTAGTATTCTTAGGTATAAAGACCACATCACCTTCACGTAGGACAAGGTCGGCACTACCCTTAGGATTAGTCAAAGCCTTCTCCAAATCAATACCTACCGTAAAGGTATCCTCAACACCAATACCCAAAGAGTCAATCATGGCCTCACCCAATTGTCTGCTCATCAGGCGAATCACGTCACCCATACGTTTCTTCTCACCCGCACTTGCCACACGGGTCAATTTCGCACCACGAAGATAGGCAAGACTGGTAGGACCACCCGCTTTATTCACCAGATCGGAAAGACGTTCCTCACGGCTGGTCA
>NZ_JAHQUN010000023.1:0-82800 GCF_019052485.1 Bacteroides sp. MSK.20.82 | reverse complement strand
AAATGAATAAATGGATTGTCCGCTGTCCCGGTCTTCAGGAACGCCTGTCCGATTTGGGTTATCAGCCGCAGCACCGTTCTTACACTCCGTTGGAGGTGAGGGCAATCGTGGATGCGCTGGGAGAACCATGAGCAGGTAATAAGTATTAGGTAACAGGTAATAAGTGTTGGAGACTGCGAGGGGCGTTTTGTATTGGTTAAAGCTATGCTTTACGACTTCTAAAGCATAGCTTTATGGTATCTAAAGCGGTGCTTTAGCTTCTACAAAACGTTATATCCCTATGACGCAAAGTTATCAACCGATGCAAAAATGCACTTTTACGGGGCATCCCTAACACACGCACACACGTGCGCGTACGTAAGTCCCCTTTTCTTTCATGACAAAGAGTCCCTTTTTTACGAGACGTCTCAGCCAGGAGAGTGCGGTGTTGGGTTTGATTCCCATAGCTGTAGCCTGTTCCGTCAACTGTGTACGGGTGAACTCGTCACCCAGCGCATCGAAGAAGGCGTCACGGTCGGCATTGGCCCTGTGTGGGATTTCCGAAGATGGAAGGAAAGATAATATATGCGTGGCATGCCGATAGAGAGGCTTTACAAGCCCAAGAACAGCTTTAAAGTCTTCAGGAGTGATAGTTATATCCCAACGGGTAATAATGCCGTCCTTGACGTTATCTGTGGGAATTTCCTTGTCCGGAACGGGAGCGTATCTGTCAGAACTCTTAAGCTGATAGGGTTGGGGGATTTCCAACACCCGTAACATGGCTATCGTTGACATGATGCGGCAGATATTGACAGCCAGACGGGCTATGAAACTTCTCATTTCGTTGCCGTTGGCAATGTCCGAACGGAAAAACAAATCGGAGAAGAGAGCGTTGAATTCCTTTTTCTGCTCGTCGGTGAGGCGAAGCGTATGGATGCCGTGTTCTTTCAGTATATCCAGCTTTAGTTGCCAATCCCTGCCTATGGACCTGAAGATTTCGTCCAGATCTATCTCTCCGCATGCAAACTGGTCAGCCCATGTATAGATGCCGTGCATGTAGTAGAACAGTTGGCGGGAGAAAAGTCCGTTCTCCGCCGACGGGATGAGGGCTCTCACCTGTGCGGGTGTCCCCGAAAGCAGGACGGCAAGAAAGATTCTCTTTACTTCCCGGTATTCCTGATCGGTACGTCGGTTGTAGGACAGTCTGTCATGGTCGAAGGCTTTGCGGAGCGTGTCGCTCCAATGCCCGTATTCGGAGCTGATGGCGGAGGCGATGGTGTCCGCTTCGGTTTCGCAGATGAGTCCTGTTCCGTTAGCGTCCATGATATTTTGCAGAATGCCGGTGCCGCTGTTGTTGCCCGAGATAAGAAACATTTTGTTGGGAGGCATCTGAGGTGCTTCTGTATTGACACGTTCTTTGCCCAGCAACTCATAGTTTTTCTTTTCTTTCCGGTAGGCTTTCATTTCTTCGTCCACTTGTTGGCGAATTTTGTCATGAATAGGTTCTACGAGCAGGCGGATAAGTGAAAGTCCGCTTTTACCCGAAGCAGGAGGGGCTACAAAGAAGGTTTGCAGACAAGGAGACTGGTATTTTCCGGAATAGGAACATCTCACATAGCGTTCCATCGTAGCTCCTAGTGCGGTCAGTGCTCCGAGCAAGAGTATGTCCCGTTGTGTAGGAGAGGTGGCATAGCTCATAATGAGCATCAGGATTTTAGGCCAGTCTGCTTCGGGGAAAGTAGGCAGCGGTTGTAGAGGATCACTGTCTGTCGAGAGTTCTTCGGAAGCGTTGGTGTTTTCGTCGTTGTCGTTTTCTTCCTCTTCCACCTTATTATACGCGCGCCTGTGTGTGGAGAAATTGTAGGGTGCATTTAGTGCATTTTCTGCATTTTTCCGGCTGTTCATAACTTCCTCCCGGCAGATTTTCACTCCTGTTGATTCTGCGAGATGAAAGGCCGTTCCCAGATGTATTTCTCCATGCTGCTTCATGAGGGCGTTGGAGAACATTCGTTCGGCATGCTCGCGCTGATATTTGGCGGATATCCGGCACAGGCGGTGAAAAAACTCACGTCCTGCTTCGCCACAGTCTGTTGCGATGGCGAATGCTAATTGTACGTACTCGGCGTAAGAGGGTGCAATGTCGGCACCTGCCGTTTCGACTGCCTCAGTGATGAGGCGTAAAGATTCAATATTGGTCATTTTTGGGGAGTTGACAATTGACAAATGATAATTGACAATTGAAGTTGATCATTCGTGATTATAATTTAATACTCTCTGAATAGTGCTTGTGGGTCGTGGCTGAGGAAACAGGCTCTTACGATGTCTTTGCCGGAGGTGTCTACAGCTTTTGGCGGAGTTTCTGTGGAGTCGTCCATTTCTGATCCGTAGGTTATTTCTATGTATTGCATTGCCCAGTTTATGCTTTCTTTTACGTTCCGTGTCTGATCGTCTGCGTAGAGTTTGCTATAAGGTACGAATGCTTTCACGCCCCGGCCGCTGGGACTGATGAATGTAAGTATGGGACAGAGGAAAAGGTCGTCGAACAGTGTACGACGCATTTCCACGGCTTTCTGATAGGAGTCGAGGTTATCTATATCTACCACTACGAGCCCGGAAGGCGATGCGAAGAATTTACTACTCCGGCGGATGAATGTGCCGCATGGGGTTACGTAGGGGAGTAAAGAGGCTTTTGCCATTCGCAGGTCTCCGGCACCGCGTACTTGTTCGGTCAGTGCTTTGAGGTTTTCGTTGCAGGTGATCATCTGATATACCTGTTCGACCGAAACTTCGCAGAAGGGAGTGAGTGTGGCGGGTGTAACGGTTTGTCCTTGTTCGTTCCTGATGGGAGCAATCGGGGGCATGAAATAAGACATTCTGAAATTGTTTGTCATAACATTTATCGTTAATTCTTTTAATAATGCGGTTCTGTTTTTGAAACGCAGCGCAAAATTAGGATAAAGTGATATAACGGCAGTTCGGACATATCCGAACTAATGTGAATATTTTTATAACAACTAAATCATTATTAACGTTTAAAACAAGAAAAAATGAAAAAAGAGTATCATCATTTTGCATTCGGCCTTTTTATCGAAGAGGTACTTAAATGTGAGAAAGTGGTTGTTTCAGCCATGTGTCAAGCTATAGGCATGAGTAAGGAAACTTACGAAATGCTAAAAAAAGGGATGATAAGTGTTTGAACTATTACGAGCGTATATTTAATTATTACTATGATACGCTCACAGAAGAGGAGTTTCTGAAGAAAATGCATGAGTGGTCACTGCGGTATATCCGGTATAGGAAGAGACGGGAGGAAGAAAAAGAATCAGTACGTAAACTCTCGGATCAATAGCGGATTATTCGGTTATTGATAACAGTCAGGCACGGATTTTGCGGATTACACGGTTTTAAAGTTGAGTAACTAAAAACCGTGTAATCCGCGAAATCTGTGCCTAAATGATAAACTTTTATTACCTTATTTCTTCTCCGGTAGTGTAACGGAGAAGTTTGGGTTAGGCGTGTGCTGTGCAAAGATAACTGCCTTCATTTTTTCTACAATCTCCGGATGCTGGTCGGCCACATTGTTGTCTTCATGAATGTCCGTTGCCAGATTATAAAGGAAAGGTATCCCTTTCTTTACTACCATCTTCCAGTCTCCCATGCGTACGCCAATCTGATTTGTTTCATTAAATTCCCAGTAAAGGAAGTCATGTTCCTTCTGCTTTTTCTTTCCCAGTAATGTCGGGGCGAAGGAAATGCCGTCGAAGTAATCTACTTCTTTGTCTTTGTTCGCATATTTCTTTACGTAATTCTTTTCGCCGATGATCTCGCAGAAAGTAGGCATCAGGTCGTAGAAAGCGCAGATGTGGTCGTTCACTGTACCTGCAGGTACACGTCCCGGCCAGCGGGCGATAAATGGGATACGGATACCTCCTTCATAGCATTGGCGTTTCAAGCCACGCAGTTTACCGTCTCTGCCGAAGAATGTAGGATCAGCTCCGCCTTCTTCGTGAGGGCCGTTGTCGCTGGAGAAAATGACCAGTGTATTCTCGTCCAGTCCTTTCTCTTTCAGCTTTTTCAGTACTTCTCCGACGTAGTAGTCCAGTCGCGTAATCATTCCTGCAAATTGTGCGTGTACATGCGTGATCGCGTTGTATCGCGATCCTTCGCTGCCTTTGTAGCTCTTGTCAGGATTGAATTTCTCTTTATATTCATTTAAGATAGAGTCTTCGGGCTGAACTAGTTCCGCATGGGGCAGGGTATAAGTCAGCACTCCGAAGAACGGTTGTTTGCCGTCCTGCTCATCCAGCCATTCCATTGCTTTCTGGTGAATCATATCCGCCGAATATTGCGGGCGTTTTTGATAATCGGCACCATACATCGGATACTTGATGTTCTCGTCCATGATGACACGTACTACGCCTGTGTCACCTAATGCCTTGCTGTAACGGTTGAGGAAATTAGGATAGTAAAGGTGGGCCTGGAACTGACAGATATAGCCGAAATATTCGTCTATCCCGCGTTTGTCCGGAGTAGAGCAGGAACCTTCATAACCTCCCGCCCATTTGCCGAACATACCGGTGGTATATCCGTTCTCTTTCATTATCTCGGGCAGGATAACGTGATCGGGGTCATAAGGATGCTGACCCACTACCGAGAACTCTTTGTTGTTGCCATACATCACTGTGGATGCATTCGTCCAATATTCCTTGTTGCCCCGTACTTCGCAATGTCCTGTATGCTGTCCTGTCATAAATGAAGCTCGGGAAGGAGCACTGACGGGACTTCCTGCGTATGCCTGTGTGAAGCGCATACCCTCGCTTGCCATCGCATCCAGATGGGGGGTGCGGATGAATGGCTGACCGTAGCATCCCAGATCGCCATATCCCATGTCATCGCAGAGGATGAAGAGGATATTCGGCTTTGTGTTGTTTTTCTGTCCGCTGGCAGACAGACTGGAAAGAATAAGCGTACCGCTTACTAAAGAAAATAATTTGTAGTTCATAAAAATAATGTGTTAAGAAATTTATATATTAGGGGTTTTATTGATTAATCGTTTTTGATGTCTCTCTCTTATGTTTCTCTTTATATTGAGTCGGTGTTTCACCCGTGTACTGCTTGAAGGTCGTACTGAAATAACGGGAAGTAGTGAATCCCACTTTCTCCGCAATTTCCGTAAATGACATTTCCGTGCCGGTGATCAGTAGAATTGCCTGCTCCATCCGGAACTTATTGATATAGTCGTTGGCTCCCATGTCCGTCAGTGCCTTCAGTTTGTTGTAAAGAGAGGCCCGGCTCATGCCGATTTCTTTGCAGATAAAAGGAATATCCAATCGGCTACTGTCCAGATTCTCCTGAATGATCTTGTTCAGTTTGAGCAGGAACGTTTCATCTGCCTGGCTGAAGGTGCTTTCTTCCGGAGCGGGGATCAGTCCTGCGTTCAGATATCTCTTCTTGGTATGTTCACGGTTTTTTAGTCGGTTACGGATCAGTTCCATCAGCATTTCCACTTCGAACGGTTTGGTCAGATAGGCGTCTGCACCGTTTTTGTAGCCGCTCATCTGACTTTGTTTGTCGTCTCTTGCCGTCAGCAGGATAACGGGGATGTGACTGATCGCAATGTCTTCCTTTATGTTTTTGCAAAGCTCATATCCGTTCATGCGGGGCATCATGACGTCACTTACGATGATGTCGGGAGTATGGCTTTTGATAAGCTGAAGTGCCTCTACACCATCAGAGGCAGTCAATATACGTTTGAAGTATTCTCCCAGTGCTTTCTTTAAGAAGTCCGTCAGGTCGGGATTGTCGTCTACCACCAGAATGCTGTAGGGAGCGGTGGCGAAGCTGTCTTCCTCTTGTGACTGCTTGCCGCTGTCGTCGCTCATCAATTCATTCAGATACGCTTTGGGCTGGCAGATGATCTCTTCCGATTCCAGTTTCAGCGGTAGTTCGAAGAAGAAGGTGGCTCCCGATTCCGAATTGTCCCGTGCGCCGATGGAGCCGCCGTGCAGTTCCACCAGAATCTTGGAGTAAGACAAGCCGATGCCCGTTCCGCTCTGTTCGCCCATGCCCTGATAAAAACGGGTGAAGAGCTTCTGTGTATCTACCTGCTGCAATCCGCAACCTTGGTCGGTAATGGAGATGCGTACTCTTTTTTCTTCGGGCAGCAGTTCTGAAGTGATGGTGATTTCCGTGTCTTGCGGGCTGTGTTTCAGTGCATTGATCAGCAGATTACTCAGAATGATTTCACATTTGTCCTTATCGAAACTCACTATTTTGATGCGTGGATCGAGCCGGTAATGAATCTGTATATTCTTTGCTTCCCCTTCGCTGACGAAATCTTGCGATACATGTTCGATCCATTCGTTGAGCGGGTGAGGCTGTATGAGCAGTTTGCTTTCTCCCACTTCCATCTTGCGCACATCGAGCACCATGTTGATCAGATTCTTCATTCGTTGAGACTGCCGGTAAATCGCTTTCAGCGGCAGGTATTGGGTATCTGCCGGGGATAAGGACTTCAATATGCGGCTGAGCGGAGCGTGGATCAGTGTCAGTGGAGTACGCAGTTCGTGGCTGATATTGATCAGGAAACGTACTTTTTCTTCGTACACCTGTTGCTCGTGCTCCTTCATGGCCCATTTCAACTTATCTTCTTTTCGTTTCAGTGTTCTCCGGAAAGTTTCGACAATCATTCCGGTTACTAACAAGGCACAGCCCAGCGTGAACCACCATGTGCGGTACCAGGGAGGGAGTACGGTCAGTTCCAGTATCTGCTGACTGGGAATCCAGCTGCCGTCCTTTGCTGTGCAGGAAGCCATAATCTGATAATCGCCGGGCGGAAGCGAGCGGATGACCAGTTCCGGGTTGTACGATTCGATCTGCTGGTCGTTCAGCCCTTCTATCTGATACCGATACACTTTCTGCCGGAAGATATCCTCTTCTTTGGACATGATACGGATACTTATATTACTGTTCCAGGGAACGGAAATTCCGGTCGGGTCACCGCACAGTTCATTGTTGACGGATTCTCCGTTGACGATGACATCCGATAATTGCAGTTTGGGCAGCTCGGAAGTAGCCGGCGGCAGATTGCTGTTGATATGCAGCAGTCCTTTGACGCCGCCCATGTAGACATCTCCGTGGCTGCTCAGCAGACGGGGTTTGGAAAGATATTCGTTTTGAATGGCACCATCCGATTCGCCGAACAGTACGAATTTCTTTTCTTTGATGAGCCATGCGAAAAGCATGTCATTCGTTCCGAACCATACTTTTCCCTGTTGGTCGCACACGATGAGCGTTACTTCCGTGAATAGCGTGGTGGTAAAGGGAGTACGTACTTTGGTAGCGGGATTATAGTGGATCAGTCCGTAGTTGCTTCCTATCCAGAAGTCTCCGTATTCGTCACGCGCAACGGAATTGATGACCGTATCGTTGAAGCAACGGAACAGAGACGTCAGGCGGTTGTTCCGTTTGTCCAGTTGGTAGATACGTTTCGTATCGTTGAGATAGGTATAGTCTTCGTGATTGGTGATGGGCAGAAGGGCGCCGATAATGTCCTGTCCCTCCTGTTCGGTGGCAATCCGGAAAGTGCGTTTGTTCAGGTCGTATTGATAGACGTGGTCGCCGAGCAGCAGCACGTTGTCGGGGCTGTTTTGATACAGGTTGACCGCTTTTCCCCGATTGCAGAGGCGGGTGGTCGTTTCGTCGTCAATGATTGTGAACGGTTGTTTCTCTCCGGTAGACGGATTGAAGACGAATACTCCCTGTGAGAAGAGCGAGATCAGTAGTTTGTCGGGAGTGAACTGACAGATAGATGCCACTTTGTCTTCCCACGTAGAGAGATAATGGGTGAACTTCTCCGTGAGAGGATTGAAAAGGTTGACTCCGCCTCCGTCTGTTCCGATCCATATTTTATCGTCGGACTGCTGATAGAGGCTGAGGATGGTGTTGTTGCTCAGTCCACGGTCGTTGCCGGGCACTACGTCCGTGTAGGTCACCATTGACACTTCGCGGATGCTGATCAGTCCGTTCCGGATACTTCCTGCCCATATATTGTTGTTACGGTCGTTGTAGAGGCTGAGGATGGAGTTGGCGGGGAGCGAATAGTTGTCTCTGCCGGGGATGTGTTCCAGCAGGGAAAGCTGTCCGGTTTCCGGTTCGAGGATGTTGATACCGCCTCCGTCCGTTCCGATCCATAGTTTGTTCTCCCGTTCGGCAAGGCTGAGTATGACATTGTTGCTCAGCGAGGAGTTGCGGGTGGTGTATGATGCCAGTTGTTTTCCGTTCCGGTCGAAACAGTAGAGCCCGTTATTGTAGGGGGCAATCCATATCCGGTTCTTCGAGTCGATGATCATGCTCATAATCTCCTTTCCGCAGTCGAAAGGCGGGCGGCTGTATGCTCCGGTTTTCAGGTTGAGCAGGAGTAGCCCTTGCCAGCGGCTGCAACAGAGTACAGTTTCTTCATCCCAAAGGCTGAGTATCGTGATATTGAAGTTTCTGAAATCCGGTGTCTGGTCGAATTCCTGCAGCAGGCGGAAAGAACCGTCCCGGTAGCTGTAAAAGTAAATTTTGTTTTTGGCTCCGAATAATAACCCCTCTGGGGTAGGGCAGGTGGAATATGCGGTGATGTTCTTTCCTTTTTCGTCGGTTGGCAGGTAGAAGTCGTCACTTTGCCGTTGGTAGCGTGCCACCCCTTTATCAGTCAAGATCCAGATATTGTATTGTTCGTCTTCTGCAATCTGAAGGACGAGGTCGTGAGGCAGCGAATGCGGATCGTCTGCGTGATGGATGTATTTCTTCAGTTCGTGGCCGTCAAACCGTCCCAGACCGGAGCGGGTGCCTATCCACACGAATCCCTGTTCATCCGTAAGGATACACCGGACGGTGGAAGGTAGTCCTTCTTTCAGAGAAATCTGCTTGTAATAGTAATGCCCCGCCTGTAAAGGAAGGACACCGGCCATTTGTGTAATAAATGCGATGCATAGGACGATATAGAGTCTTGCTTTCATTGAATTAGGTCGAGTAAACAGAAGCAAAGATAATACATTCGGATGAATATTGAATAAAATGATATAGAGTTTTGAGCAAAGATGATATTAATTTATCTATAATCTTTATCTTTGCTCGAAAATGTACGACTATGATTACCGAAGAACTACAGAAACTATATCAGGAATATACGGGAGTTCCCGCAGAGAATATAACAGAATTACCATCTTCCGGTTCCAACCGCCGCTACTTCCGGCTGACAGGTGCGAAAACCCTGATCGGTGTATGTGGCACGTCTGTCGAGGAGAATGATGCTTTCCTTTATATGGCAGCCCATTTCCGCAAGTCCGGCCTGCCTGTACCCGAAGTTCATATCGTCTCCGAAAATAAGAGTTACTATCTTCAGGAAGATTTGGGAGATACCCTTTTGTTTCATGCAATCGAGAAAGGACGTGCTACCAGCGTATTTTCCGAAGAGGAAAAAGAGTTGCTCCGCAAGACGGTCCGTTTGCTTCCTGCCATACAGTTTGCCGGAGCCGACGGCTTCGACTTTTCCCGTTGTTATCCGCAGCCGGAGTTCAATCAGCGTTCTATCCTTTGGGATTTGAATTACTTCAAATATTGTTTCCTTAAGGCTACCGGCATGGAATTTCAGGAAGATAAACTGGAGGACGACTTTCAGAAGATGAGTGATGTGCTGCTGCGCAGTTCTTCCGCTACTTTTATGTACCGCGATTTTCAGAGCCGCAATGTGATGATCAAAGACGGTGAGCCGTGGTTTATCGACTTTCAGGGGGGACGAAAAGGGCCGTTCTATTATGATGTCGCTTCTTTCCTGTGGCAGGCAAAGGCGAAGTATCCCGATAGTCTCCGTCAGGAATTGCTGAAGGAGTATATCGATGCCCTGCGCAAATATCAGCCTATCGACGAGCCCTATTTCTATAGTCAGCTTCGTCATTTTGTTCTTTTCCGCACGTTGCAAGTGCTCGGAGCTTACGGTTTCAGGGGGTATTTTGAGAAGAAACCTCATTTTATCCAGAGTGTTCCTTTTGCTATCCAGAACCTGCGTGACTTGCTCAAAGAAGCGTACCCTGAATACCCGTATCTTTGCAATGTGCTACGCGAACTTACCGAACTCAAGCAATTCACCGACGATCTCAAGAAACGGCAGCTTACCGTCAAAGTGATGAGTTTTGCTTATAAGAAAGGGATTCCCGATGATCCTACCGGTAATGGCGGCGGTTATGTCTTTGACTGCCGTGCCGTGAACAATCCCGGTAAGTACGAACGCTACAAACCTTTCACGGGACTGGACGAACCGGTGATCAGTTTTCTCGAAGAAGATGGTGAAATTCTCCGTTTCCTCGACTCTGTCTATGCGTTGGTAGATGCTTCGGTGAAGCGATATATGGAACGTGGCTTCAGTAATTTGTCCGTTTGCTTCGGCTGTACCGGAGGACAGCATCGTTCGGTTTATTCGGCGCAGCATCTGGCAGAGCACCTGAACCGCAAATTTGGCGTGAAAGTGGAGCTGGTGCACCGCGAACAGAATATAGAACGTACTTTTGAGGCAACTGTGTAATGAAAGCAATGATATTTGCAGCCGGGTTGGGTAGCCGGCTGAAACCACTGACCGATACGATGCCCAAAGCCCTTGTTCCCGTGGCCGGACGTCCGATGCTGGAGCATGTGATTTTGAAACTGAAAGCTTCCGGTTTTACCGAAATAGTGATTAATATCCATCATTTCGGTGAGCAGATTATTGATTTTCTGAAAGCTAACAATGATTTCGGACTGACGTTGCATATTTCCGACGAACGGGACCTGCTGCTCGATACGGGGGGAGGAATCAGAAAAGCCCGTCGATTCTTTGAAAATTCCGATGAACCCTTCCTTGTGCATAATGTGGATATTCTTTCGGATATGAATCTGAAAGAACTGTATGACTTTCATTTGCGGAACGGAAGTGTAGCTACCTTGCTCGCCAGTCGCCGTAAAACTTCCCGTTATCTGCTTTTTGATGTGGAACGAAGATTGCGCGGATGGATCAACAAAGATACGGGACAGGTGAGGCCCGAAGGTTTCCTATATGATGAGTCGCTGTATAGAGAGTATGCCTTTAGCGGTATCCATGTTTTTTCGCCTGCTGTCTTCCAGTTGATGGAAGTGCCGTGCTGGGAAGGCAAGTTCTCTATTATGGACTTTTATCTGGCTACCTGCGGGCAAACGGATTATTGCGGTTATCTTACGGAAAAGCTGGAACTGATTGATATCGGCAAGCCGGAGACGTTGGCACGGGCGGAAGAGTTTGTGAAAAGATTAGGATGATAGAAAAGAAACGCTTGTGAATATAAACATATTGCTTTGGAATCTAACATATTTCGTGTACCTTTGTTATTATGAAAATAGAAACAGAGAAAGGAGACGAACCTATGCCAAGTAATTATATTCGTTTCGATTGGGCGATGAAACGCCTTTTGCGTAATAAAGCCAATTTCGCCGTACTCGAAGGCCTTTTGACTACTCTTCTGGGTGAAACAATCTTGATTCAGAAGTTATTGGAAAGTGAAAGTAATCAGGAAGATGAGTTCGATAAGTATAACCGTGTGGATATGCTTGCTGAGAATTCTAAAGGTGAACTGATTTTGATTGAAGTTCAGAATAATAATGAATACGCCTATTTTCAACGTATGCTTTTCGGAGCTTCTAAGTTAGTAACCGAATATATCAATCGTGGAGAAGGGTATGACCAAGTCCGTAAAGTATACAGTGTCAATATCGTATATTTCTCTTTAGGCTGCGGCAAGGATCTTGTTTATCATGGTAAAACGGAGTTTCGTGGCATCCATCAAGGGGATATTCTGGAACTGACTCCTTTTCAAAAACAGACCTTCAAAGTGGATAGCGTAAGCCAGTTATATCCGGAGTACTATATATTGAAGGTGAATGATTTTAACCAGGTAGCCAAAAGTCCTCTTGAAGAATGGATTTATTATTTGAATACAGGAGATATTCCGGATACTGCTACAGCTCCTGGACTGAATGAAGCCCGCCAAAGGCTGAAACTTGACCGGATGACGAAGGAAGAATTGAATGCGTATTACCGGCATTTGGATAATATTGTGATTTTGAGAGATAACATTTTCACAGAACGTGCCGAAGGTCGTGCGGAAGGACGTGCTGAGGGTATTGCGGAAGGTCGTGCAGAAGGAGAAAGAGAGGCCCGGATCCAGATTGCCCGTAATTTGAAAAAGGCAGGAATCCCTGTAGAGGTGATCGTTAAATCTTCCGGTTTGACAGTTGATGAAGTAAAGAAAATTTAATTCAAAACGATAGCCAATATATTTAGGTATATAATTTACAAAGAAGAAAGGCGGAGATATTCGGAAATGAATATTACCGCCTTTCTTCTTTTGTCTCGAAAGTTGTCTGATAATGTCTGTCACCATGAAAAATGCGGTGAAATGGACTATTTTAGACAAAATTGGAGGCGAAATAGTGAATTTAGAACATCGCTTTTCGGGCTTGTGCCTATTTTTGTTGCCGAAAGTCCTACCTATTTAAATGAGTTGGTGAGAACTTTCGAATCTTAATTGTATTGGGATTTATTTTTGTTAGCTAATAAATTAGTATCTTTAATTATTAAATTGTAGTATTATGAAAAAAAAGAAGCTTATGAAAAAACAAAGCTACTTTGTTGTTCTTCTGATGCTCCTCCTTTTATTTCCTTCAGGAGCGTTTGCGCAGCAACAAATGATTAAAGGACAAGTGGTGGATGATAAAGGCGACACAGTTATCGGAGCCACGGTCATGTTGAAAGGAACGCAAGAAGGTGCTATAACCGACATTGACGGGAATTTCTCTATAAAAGGAAAAGTTGGAAACACATTGACTATCTCTTATGTCGGTTTTTCTCCGCTCGAAGTAAAGGTGACAAAACTGGAAGGTAATCGTTTTGTGCTGAAAGAAGATTCAAAAGTACTTGATGAAGTCGTTGTAGTAGGTATGGATAAGCAAAAACGTAATACCATTACGGCTGCTGTAGCTACTGTCAATGAGAAAGCTATTGTTAACCGTCCTGTAACCGATTTGACCAGTGCGCTACAAGGTAATGTGGCAGGTTTGAATTTCGCTTCTGATGCTACGGCGAGTGGTGTCGGTGGTGAAACGGGAGCAGAGATTAAATTTAATATTCGTGGTATCGGTTCTATTAATGGTGGTGAACCTTATGTACTGGTGGACGGTGTAGAACAGAGTATGCAGAATGTGAATCCTGCCGATATTGCCAGTATCAGTGTACTGAAGGATGCTTCTGCGTCTGCTGTTTACGGTGCTCGTGCAGCTTATGGTGTGGTATTGGTGACAACAAAAAGCGGTAAGAAGGAAAAGACACGTATTACTTACCGTGGAACAGTCGGCTTCAGTTCTCCTATTAATATGCCTGAAATGATGAACTCCCTGGAGTTTGCTCATTATGTAAATGAACGTAATGATAACATGGGTGTGAAGCGTCTTTTTTCTGATCAGCTGATCGAGAAGATGAAAGGTTTTATGGCTAATCCTTATTCAGCAGAATTTCCGGGTGTAGAACCTAATCAGCAGGGAACAGGATGGGCCGGTTCTCAGGATGCGGTATATGCCAATACTGATTGGTTTGATTATTATTTTAAGAAATCTGCTATCCGCCATTCTCATAACTTGAATATAACAGGAGGTTCTGATAAATTCAACTATTACATTGGTATGGGATATACCTATCAGGAAGGTTTGCTGGATCAGGTAGAGGATAATTTGAGTAAATATAATATAAATACTAAATTTCAGATAACGGCGAATGAATGGTTGAAATTCAATTTCAATAATAATATGACTCTGAACATAATCAAGCGTCCGTTGGCTAATCAGACTATTTTTTATGGTACAGTAGGTAATGCTTTTCCTAATCGTCCGACAGTTCTTCCTGTTGATTCGGAATATAATCTTCCGGATTGGAATGAATTCTTGCGTATGAAGCAATCCCGTTACAATCAGAATCGTATTTCGGATGCTATGTCTTTTTCTGCTGTTATTACTCCATTGGAGGGATGGGATATTGTCGGTGAAATGAAAGTCCGTCTGGATGTGGAGAAGAACAGCTTCGAACGGGGAACTCCTATTTATGAAAACCCCAATAAACAATTGTACACCGTGACTGGCAATACGCAGGGCTATCAATATCCGGGAATGCACTGGAAAAACTCTACATGGGGTTCATATACCCGCGGGGATGCCTTCAATTATTATCTTTCCCCGAACGTATCTTCTTCTTATACGCATCAATGGGGAGAACATTTTTTCAAGGCAATGGCAGGTTTCCAGATGGAAGTGCAGGAAAATTCTGATGGATATACCTATAAAGATGGAATGTTAAGTGATGATATATTTTCATTTGCCAATGCCAATGGAACTCTTTATGCCGGTGATAATCGTACACATTGGGCTACAATGGGTGCTTATGCCCGTATGAATTGGAATTATCAGAATGTGTATTTCCTTGAGGTTAGTGGGCGCTATGACGGTTCTTCTCGTTTTGCTCCGGGACATCGTTGGGGATTTTTCCCTTCTTTCTCTGCTGGTTATGATATTGCACGTACCGATTACTTCCAAAAATTGGAATTACCATTCTCTCAGTTGAAAGTACGTGTCTCTTATGGTCGTCTGGGCAATCAGAACGGAGCCGGATATTATGACTATATCGGAGTGATGCCACTTGTGGCGGCTGACCCTAATGCATGGTTGCTTCCGGGTATCAGTTCTACACCTACTCAAGGTACGATAGCCAAAACTCCGAAAATGGTCAGTCCTTATATTACTTGGGAAAAGGTGGATAATGCCAACTTAGGTTTCGATTTGATGTTGCTGGATAACCGTCTTTCTATCACGGCGGATATCTATCAGCGTACCACACGTGATATGATCGGACCGGCAGAGGCTATTCCATCTATCGGGGGTATTGCAAATGCTGATCGTGCCAAAGTAAACAATGCAACTTTACGAAATCGTGGTTGGGAGCTTTCTGTCAATTGGCATGACCAGTTGAAGTGTGGTTTCAGCTATGGTGTAGGTTTTAATCTATTCAATTACAAAGCTGTTGTTACCAAATATAACAACCCGGAAGGACTCATCTTTAATAACCATACTGGGTTGCCATCAAACAAAGGATATTATGAAGGTATGGATATTGGTGAAATCTGGGGATATCGTGCTGATGACTTATTTATGAGCAACCGCGAAATTGATGATTATCTAAGAACAGTGGATCTTAGCTTCTTCAAACCGGATAGCCAGTGGCAACGCGGTGATTTGAAATATCTTGATGTAGATGGCGATGGTAAAGTAGATCCGGGTAAAGGAACATTAAGCGATCATGGTGACTTGCGGGTTATTGGTAATGCAACTCCTAAATATTCTTTCGGTATTAATTTGAATGTGGGTTATAAAGGATTTGAAGTGTCCACCTTGTTCCAGGGGGTTGCCAAAAGAGATTTCCCGCTGGCTGGAAGTACTTACCTTTTCGGAGGAAAGAACTTCTTTAAAGAACATCTTGATTATTTTAGTGCTGATCAACCGAATGGTTATCTGCCTAGACTTACTGAGTTCAATAAACCGGATTTTCAGGCCAACTCTGCTTATAATACTTCCCGATATTTGGTGAATGCGGCTTATATGCGTATGAAGAATCTGATGGTATCTTATACTTTTAATAAGAGAATGCTTCGTAACATAGGGCTGGAAAATCTAAAAGTATATTTCACGTGTGACAACTTATTTACGATAACAAAGTTGCCCAAGCAGTTTGATCCTGAAACCTTGAATCAGGCGAATACCTGGGCAGGCGGTAGCAATGAATCTGCACCGGGACTGACTTCTCCGGCTAAAGAAAATGGTAACGGTAAAGTGTATCCGATGAACCGGAACTTTGTATTTGGACTTGATTTTACATTTTAATTAGAGAGGAAAAGACATGAAAAAGAAATATATATTGTTAACAGCCTTCATTGGGGTAATGTTGTCTGCTTGTTCGGACTTCCTGGACAGAAAACCATTGACGGAACCTAATAATGAAGAATACTTATGTAGCCGTGCTCAGGTGGAAAATTACATTAACGGCTTGTATATGGCGCTTCCTGCTCCTTCTCAATATGGTATGGGAGTGAGAGGTGAAGAAAAGAACAGTGACAATATTCTTGCCGAAAAGTATGACCTGCGTCTGAATGGAGAATACAATGCTTTCAGTGGTTCGTCTGAATGGCAGAAGGGATATCAGAATTTGCGTAATGTAAATTACTTCTTTTATTATTATTGTGTTCCGGAGAACGAGGAAACAGAAGATGTTCTTTCTTTGAAAGGGGAAGCATATTTCCTGCGTGCGTACTGGCATTTTTACTTGTTGACTCGTTTTGGGGATATCCCTTTGATGGACCGGTTGTGGGATGAGAATGCAACAGTAGCTGGTTTGCAGATTCCTCCTGCATCACGTTCGGATGTGGCGAAATTTATATTGGAAGATTTGAAGACAGCTTCAGAAGGAATGCTTCAGTCGCGAAGTAAATACAGTGGCTTGCGTATCAGCAAAGAAGCAGCCATGATATTGGCAATGCGGGTAGCTTTGTATGAAGGGTCCTGGGAAAAGTATCATAAAGGGACGGAATTTTCTGAAACTGATAACTCAGACTACTTCTTTAAGGAAGTAATGAGATGGGGAGACGAACTTTTCAAAGCAGGGTTGAGCCTGAATACGGATGCTACGGATAATGAAGCTGTAAATCCAGGTGATGCATTTGCTCATTTGTTCAATAAGGATGATCTTTCTAAGATTACGGAAGCTGTATTCTGGAAGAAATATGCCGGCGATGGTGTGTTCCACGGTTTAGGTGGATTGCTTGGTGGCGGAGTTGTAGATAACGATGGCCCGGCAGGTGTATCAAAATCGCTGGTTGATAATTATCTGAATGCGGATGGTACGTTTATCAATCCGAATGATGAGAAGTATAAGGACTTTAATGCGACTTTTGAAAAACGTGATCCTCGTTTGATTCAGTCGGTCATGAATACAGGAGCGAAGTTCCGTTCTACAGCGAAAGGCTCTAAACCGATGAATGTGAGAGCCTATGATAATACAGGAACAGACGAGGAAATAAAAGAGAAGAATAAGGATATTTCTTCTCCTAATCTGAATGGAGACGGTAACGGTAAGAATATTACCGGATTTCATATTCGCTTGGGTATTGACACTACGTTTGTAGAAGGAGGCAGCCATATGGCAATTATATTATTTCGCTATTCGGAGGCGCTACTAGCTTATGCGGAAGCTGCGGAAGAATTGAATCTTTGTAACGATGATGTCTTGAATAAGACATTAAAACCTTTGCGTGAACGTGCGGGTGTTACTTATATACGTCCTACTCAGATTGATCCTAACTTTACTTCCTTTGGTTACTCTCTGACTCCTGTTATGCAGGAAATCCGTCGGGAAAGACGTGCCGAACTGGCTTTCCAGGGCTTTCGTCAGGATGACCTGATGCGTTGGGCCGGTCATAAGCTGATAAAAGGGCAACGAGGCTTGGGAGCTTATCTGGGAACTGATGGAGTTCTTTATAAGAGTTTCTCACCCAAAGCACAAGAATCGTTGGGACTGGTTTCTACCAATGATAGTGGTTGGATGGATCCGTTGAAAGATTATTTGCCACAAGGATATCAATTCCAGCCGGACCGTGATTATTTATTGCCTATACCGCCGGATGAACTGGAACTGAATAAGCAGTTGAAACAAAACCCGGGATGGACAAAAACGAAGTAATAATAGTAGGACATATTAAAGTATAAAACAATGAAGATAAGAAATATACTATATGCATGTTTACCCTTGGGAATATGGGCTATAGCTCTGACCGGGTGTAAAGACGACGATCAAGTAGCTCCGCTTCCCAAACCAGTGCCATTGACGCTGGCATTGGAGAGTAACACACTGGTAATGGGCGAAACACTGACTATGACTTTCAGTGTAAAAGACGAACAGGGAGCAGGGATAGCTACCAATGAAGAATTTGATATTTATCTGACGGCAACTGATGGTTCCACGGATGTATCAAAAACTTTATTCAATAACTTTCCGGAAATGGTAACTTTCCCGGAAGGAGAGAAAACATTGGAAGTTTCTGTCCCGGTAAAATCTTCAGGTATTACGGAATCTGTCTTAATGAAGCTCACAGCTTTTGCCCGTGGGTATAAGATGGATGGATCTGAACAGGCTATTAAGGTTTCTGATTATTATCGCACAGCAGTTTCTATCAAAGGTAACTCGGACTTGGTGGTGAAAGAGGGGGATACATTTATTCTGCAAATGAAAGTAGATGTACCTGCTAAAGAAGATATAGTAGTTACTATTACTCCGGGAGCAGGTGAGGCCGACCTTTATGAAAACCTTCCGTCTACTCTGACTATTTCTGCAGGGGAACTCTCAGTAGATAGTGATCCAGTAACAATGCTGACAGATGGTTATCCTTTTGGAGATACCAAACTGACTTTAACATTTGCAACCGATTCCGAGCATCATCCTTTGTTGGCAGAGAAGATGGAGATTACGAAACAGGATATTGATACTCCTCTTGGTTCGGAGCTGGAAGATGAACGTTACGTGTATACATCACCTGATGAACCATTCTATTCGGAGAAGAATGCAAAAGCCTTTAAAACATGGTGGGGAGATAAAAAGGCCCTGGCTATGAAGGCAGGAACCCCTCATCCCAATGAAGCGCTGGCCGCTGAAGGGTGGAAGTTTGTGAATTCAATGGAATTCCATGCAATCAATGGTCAATGCCGTACGGCTAAAAATGCTAACGGAGTATGTCCTGTACTAGGATTTGGGGCTCAGAATACAGCGATGGTACAGAAATATATGGCCGTTAATAATGATCGGTATACAGATGTAACAGATGAAGGTTACTTGAAAATGTGGGCAGTGAAAGAGAAAATTAATGCTACAGGAGGAGGGGCCGGACAAAAAGATTATGGATTCTCTGCTTGTTTCTCCGGTAAATTTAATATGAATCAAGGATATGCTCCGCAACATACCTGGATAGGAGTGGGAACCCGAATCGAGACTCGTGCTCGTATCCGTGGTAATAAGAATGGGTTTAATGCCGCTATCTGGCTGCAGGGAAATACACAAAGTCAGGCGTCGGATCCATATAGCGCATGGCCGCGATATGGTGAGATTGATGTGATGGAAAATCCGGTGGGAAATATTACAGGACAGAATAATGCTCATCAAACAGTGCATATGGGTAATCAGGCAACAGGTACTTATAAAAATCCGACGACTCAGAATGCTATCAGCAAAATGGATCAATGGAATATTTATTGGGTGGAAATTGTTGATGATCATACAATCAAAATGGGTATTAACGGTAAAACAACCAAAGTAATCACATCTGCGGATTTGGGTAGTGCTTCCGGCGAATGGCCGTTCAATCTGGAAAAGAATCCTTTAGGCTTCCATTATTTGCTGACGTTAGGTGCTCCAAGTGCGTGGGGATTGGGATATAACGATATTCCTCCGGTCGGTTGGGATTCGGGATTTGCTTCTATCAGTTATGAGGCTAGTAAAACGAGTCAGGAGTCACCTCGTATGGAAATCGATTGGATCAGATTTTACTCAAACGATAATTATAGTAAGCCTGCCGGTATTAATCTGCACAATCCTAATGCGCATACCTACTATTAAAATATGACGAACCGTTTTCAATAGTATGAAATAAGTTCAATGCCGGAAGGCCATCGTGCAACAGCGATTTACTTCCGGCATTTACTGCTAATTCGGGTGGAAATAGAGAATATTGTAAATACATTAGCTATTTGTAGACATACTTTTTACATATCTTCCCTATCTTTGCCATGTAATCTAAATAAATTAATCATTATGGAAAACCTGCAATCAAACTTGTTCTATTCTTTGGCAGGAGTAGCCGCCGTTGCCTCCCTTGCATCTTGTACAAACAAGCAGAAAACGACAGAACAAAAGCCGCTGAACATCGTCTATATTATGACAGACGACCATACAGCCCAGATGATGAGCTGCTATGACACCCGCTACATGGAAACTCCGAATCTTGACCGCATTGCGGCGGATGGTGTACGTTTTACTCAAAGCTTCGTTGCCAATTCATTAAGCGGTCCCAGCCGTGCCTGTATGATTACGGGTAAGCATAGCTGTGCCAATAAATTCTACGATAATACGACTTGCGTATTCGACAGTTCTCAACAGACATTCCCGAAGCTGCTGCAAAAGGTAGGTTATCAGACTGCGCTGGTCGGCAAATGGCATCTGGAAAGTTTGCCATCCGGATTTAATTACTGGCAGATAGTACCCGGACAGGGGGATTACTATAATCCTGCCTTTATTACACAAGATAATGATACCATCCAGAAACACGGATATATCACGAATCTGATTACCGATGACGCTATCGACTGGATGGAAAACAAGCGAGATCCGGAGAAACCGTTCTGCCTGCTGATTCATCACAAGGCGATTCACCGTAACTGGATGGCGGATACATGTAACCTTGCTCTCTACGAGGACAAGACATTCCCGTTGCCGGATAATTTCTTTGACGACTATGAAGGTCGCCCTGCTGCGGCTGCTCAGGAAATGAGTATCGTGAAGGACATGGATATGATTTACGACCTGAAGATGCTTCGTCCGAATGAGAAATCACGCCTGAGATCACTTTATGAAAGATTCCTCGGACGCATGGACGAAGGACAGCGTGCCGCATGGGACAAGTTCTATGCTCCGATTATCGATGATTTCTACAAACAGAATCTGACAGGAAAAGAACTGGCCAACTGGAAGTTCCAGCGTTATATGCGCGACTACATGAAAACCGTGAAGTCTCTTGATGATAACGTAGGACGTGTGCTCGACTATCTGAAGGAAAAAGGGTTGCTGGACAATACACTGGTAGTTTATACTTCCGATCAGGGTTTCTACATGGGCGAACACGGCTGGTTCGACAAGCGTTTCATGTATGAAGAATCTATGCGCACACCACTTATCATGCGTCTGCCGAAAGGTTTCGACCGCAGGGGAGATATCACCGAAATGGTACAGAACATCGACTATGCACCTACTTTCCTTGAACTGGCAGGAGCGGAAATTCCCGCAGATATCCACGGAGTATCACTGCTGCCTCTGTTGAAAGGTGAGCATCCGAAGGACTGGAGAAAGTCTCTGTATTACCACTTCTATGAATATCCTGCCGAACACATGGTGAAACGTCACTATGGCGTACGTACGGAACGCTATAAACTGATTCATTTCTATAATGATATCAACTGGTGGGAACTGTATGATATGCAGGCAGACCCGTCGGAAATGCATAACCTCTACGGTGAGGCTGAGTATGAACCGGTAGTAAAGGAACTGAAAGACGAATTGCTGAAACTACAGGAACAATATAATGATCCCGTCCGCTTTTCTCCGGAAAGGGACAAAGAATAATCCCCCTGACAATAACAATGACAAGAACGATTTTAATATTACTGATAGGCTTTCTATTTTCGATAGTAGCCGGATGTAGCGATACTAACTTGACACATGACATACCCTTGGTTCCACGCCCGGCGCAAATAGTGCCGGGCAGCGGGAACTACCTTTTCTCCGGTAAAACGGTATTTGCCGTAGAGAACGAGGAGCAGGCGGAAGTGGCACGCAGCTTTATAGCTTTGTTTACCCGTGCGGCAGGCTTTACTCCGAAGTTGACGGTAGGCGATGCGGAAAAGGGAAATGTTCGTTTCCAGACGGATGCAACCTTGAAAAGTGAGGCATATACGCTGCAAGTGTCTCCGAAAGAAATTATTATCGAAGCATCGGATGCAAAAGGATTCTTTTATGCTTTGCAGACCATTCGCCAGTTGCTTCCGGCATCCATCGAAAAAGAGGAAGTGTCGGATAAAAAAGTAAAATGGAGTATTCCGGCAGTGAGTATTCAGGACGAACCGCGTTTTGGTTACCGTGCGTTATTGCTGGATGCGTCACGCTTCTTTATTCCCAAAGAGAATGTATTGCGCATTATCGATTGTATGGCAATGCTCAAAATAAACACGCTTCACTTTCATCTGACAGATGATAACGGCTGGCGTGTGGAAATCAAGAAATATCCCCGTTTAACGGAAGTAGGTGCATGGAGAGTGGATCGTACGGACCTGCCTTTTCCTGCCCGGCGGAATCCGGAACCCGGAGAACCCACTCCGGTAGGAGGTTTCTACACACAGGAAGAAATAAAGGAAATGGTGGCTTATGCGGCTGAACGTCAGATTGAAGTGGTACCGGAAATCGATATGCCGGCACACAGTAATTCGGCATTGGCAGCTTATCCTCATTTAGCTTGTCCGGTAGTGAAGGAATATATCGGAGTGCTCCCCGGTTTGGGAGGACGAAATTCCGAGATCATCTATTGTGCCGGAAATGACAGTGTCTATGCCTTTCTTCAGGATGTGATGGATGAGATTCTGGAATTGTTTCCTTCCCGATATATCCATATCGGTGGCGATGAAGCCCGTAAAACTTATTGGGAGAAATGCCCGCTGTGTCAGGCACGGATGAAAAAGGAGAAGATTGCCAATGAAGAGGATTTGCAAGGTTATTTCATGAATCGGATGAGCGAATATGTACGTAGCAAAGGGCGCGAGGTGATAGGTTGGGATGAGCTGACGAACAGTAGCTTTTTGCCGGACGATGCCATTATTCTGGGTTGGCAGGGATACGGACAGGCTGCACTGAAGGCTGCCGAGAAGGGACATCGCTTCATCATGACTCCCGCACGCATCATGTACCTGATTCGTTATCAAGGACCGCAGTGGTTTGAGCCGCTGACGTATTTCGGCAATAATACGCTGAAAGATGTGTATGACTATGAGCCGGTTCAGAAAGACTGGAAACCGGAATATGCGGATTTGCTGATGGGCGTACAGGCTTGTATGTGGACAGAGTTCTGTAATAAGCCGGAGGATGTGGATTATCTGGTATTCCCACGCCTGGCGGCATTGGCGGAAGTGGCATGGACACAACCGGAAAAGAAAGACTGGACTTCGTTCCTGAAAGGAATGGATTCGTTTAATGAACATCTCGCAGCCAAAGGGATAGTGTATGCCCGTTCGATGTACAACATACAGCATACCGTGAGACCGGAAGACGGAGCACTGAAAGTAAAACTGGAATGTGTCCGTCCGGATGTGGAAATCCGTTATACAATGGATGGAAGCGAGCCGACCGCCGCTTCACCGCTCTATGAACAACCATTGTTGGTAAAAGAAGCTCAAACAGTCAATGCCGCAACGTTTGCCGATGGACAGCAGATGGGGAAAACACTGACGCTTCCGGTACACTGGAACAAGGCTACGGCAAAACCGTTGCTGGGTAATAAAGTGAATGAAGCCGTCCTGAACAACGGAGTCAGAGGAAGTCTGAAGCAAACGGACTTTGAATGGTGTAGTTGGGGAAGTAGCGACCGTATTTCCTTCACCGTCGATCTGTTGCAAAAGGAGAAAATGAATACGCTGACAATCGGTTGTATCACTAACTATGGAATGGGAGTGCACAAACCGAAATCAATCCGGGTAGCCGTGTCGGACGATAATGCGACTTATCGGGATATCAACGAATTGGAATATACTCCCGAAGAGATATTCCGTGAAGGAACTTTCATCGAAGACCTGTCGATAGATATGAGAGGAACCGTTGCCCGTTATGTGCGGGTGACAACGGAAGGAGCGGGAGAATGTCCGGCAAATCATGTACGTCCCGGACAAGAATCAAGAGTATGTTTCGATGAACTGATCATTGAATAACCAGTCACCAAAAAACAATATAATAATGATGAAATTAAAGAAACGAACGTTTTTAATCTTGATGGCAGCACTGACTGCTACCTTCGCTTCGGCTCAGAAACAGCCTTTGCCGGAGTGGCAGAGCCAGTATGCGGTAGGACTGAATAAACTCGCTCCTCATTCCTATGTATGGCCTTACGCCGACGCTTCCGATATTGAAAAGCCGGGAGGATATGAACAGTCTCCTTATTATATGAGTCTGAACGGGAAGTGGAAATTTAACTGGGTGAAGAACCCAGACAACCGTCCGAAGGACTTTTACCAGCCCTCTTATTATACCGGAGGGTGGGCGGATATTAATGTTCCCGGCAACTGGGAACGGCAAGGCTACGGAACAGCTATCTATGTCAACGAAACTTATGAGTTTGACGACAAGATGTTCAACTTCAAGAAGAATCCGCCATTGGTTCCATCTGCTGAGAATGAAGTAGGTTCCTATCGTCGCACGTTTAAGGTGCCTGCCGACTGGAAAGGACGTCGGGTAGTGCTTTGCTGCGAAGGAGTGATCTCTTTCTATTATGTATGGGTGAACGGAAAGTTGCTTGGCTATAATCAGGGATCGAAGACGGCTGCCGAATGGGACATTACCGATGTACTGAGTGAAGGAGAGAATGTGGTAGCTCTGGAAGTATATCGCTGGAGTTCGGGTGCTTATCTGGAATGTCAGGATATGTGGCGTCTGAGTGGCATCGAACGGGATGTTTATCTGTATAGCACTCCCAAACAGTATATTGCTGACTATAAAGTAAGTGCTTCCCTTGATAAAGAGAAATACAAAGAAGGTATCTTCAATCTGGAAGTGACGGTGGAAGGTCCTTCTGCTACTGCCAGCTCCATCGCTTATACACTGAAGGATGCTTCCGGAAAGGCAGTATTGCAGGATGCCATTAACATCAAGTCCCGTGGACTGAGTAACTTTATCGCTTTCGATGAGAAGAAGATTGCAGAAGTAAAAGCATGGAATGCGGAGCATCCTAACCTTTATACCTTGGTACTCGAATTAAAAGATGCGCAAGGAAAAGTAACCGAACTGACCGGTTGTGAAGTCGGTTTCCGTACTTCGGAAATCAAGGACGGACGTTTCTGTATTAACGGTGTTCCGGTGCTGGTGAAAGGGACGAACCGTCACGAACATTCGCAACTGGGACGTACCGTAAGCAAAGAACTGATGGAACAGGATATCCGCCTGATGAAACAGCATAATATCAACATGGTGCGTAACTCACATTATCCGACTCATCCGTACTGGTATCAGCTTTGCGACCGCTACGGGCTGTATATGATTGATGAGGCGAATATCGAATCGCATGGCATGGGATACGGGCCTGCCTCCCTTGCCAAAGACAGTACTTGGCTGACCGCTCACATGGACCGTACACACCGTATGTACGAACGTTCCAAGAATCATCCGGCTATCGTGATCTGGTCACTGGGCAATGAAGCCGGCAACGGTATCAACTTCGAACGTACTTACGACTGGCTGAAATCGGTAGAGAAAGGCCGTCCCGTGCAATATGAACGTGCTGAACTGAATTACAACACGGACATCTATTGCCGTATGTACCGCAGTGTGGACGAAATTAAGGCATACGTGGGTAAGAAGGATATTTACCGTCCTTTCATTCTTTGCGAATATCTGCACGCTATGGGTAACAGTTGCGGTGGAATGAAAGAATACTGGGAAGTCTTTGAAAATGAGCCGATGGCACAAGGGGGCTGCATTTGGGACTGGGTGGATCAGAACTTCCGTGAAATAGACAAAGACGGAAAATGGTACTGGACTTATGGAGGCGATTACGGACCGGAAGGAATCCCCAGCTTCGGTAATTTCTGTGGCAACGGTCTGGTGAATGCTGTTCGTGAACCGCATCCGCATCTACTCGAAGTGAAGAAAATATATCAGAACATCAAAGCGACTTTGTCAGACCGGAAGAATCTGAAAGTCTGCATAAAGAACTGGTATGACTTTTCTAATCTGAATGAATATATCCTGCGTTGGAATGTGAAAGGGGAGGATGGAACCGTACTTGCCGAAGGCACGAAGGAAGTAGACTGCGAGCCGCACGCTACGGTAGATGTCACTTTGGGTGCCGTCAAACTTCCGAATACCGTTCGGGAAGCCTATCTGAACCTAAGCTGGAGCCGTAAAGAGGCCACTCCGCTAGTGGATACCGACTGGGAAGTGGCATACGACCAGTTTGTACTTGCCGGTAATAAGAATACGACGGCTTATCGTCCGCAGAAGGCGGGAGAAACAGCTTTTGTTGTGGACAAGAATACCGGGGCACTTTCTTCCCTGACTTTGGATGGAAAGGAATTGCTGGCTGCACCAATCACTTTGAGCCTGTTCCGTCCGGCTACGGATAATGATAACCGGGATAGGAACGGAGCCCGTCTGTGGCGCAAGGCCGGTTTGAATAACCTGACACAGAAAGTGGTATCACTAAAAGAAGAAAAGACATCGGCAACGGTCCGTGCTGAGATTCTTAATGGGAAAGGACAGAAAGTAGGAATGGCGGATTTTGTTTATGCACTCGACAAGAACGGGGCATTGAAGGTTCGCACCACCTTCCAGCCGGATACGGCGATTGTGAAGTCGATGGCTTGTCTGGGGCTGACCTTCCGCATGGCAGATGCTTATAATCAAGTATCTTATCTGGGACGTGGCGATCATGAAACGTATATAGACCGCAACCAGTCCGGTAGGATAGGACTGTATGATACGACGGTAGAACGGATGTTCCACTATTACGCTACCCCACAATCTACAGCTAACCGGACAGATGTACGCTGGGCGAAACTGACGGATCAGGCAGGCGAAGGTGTCTTTATGGAATCGAATCGTCCTTTCCAGTTTAGTATCATTCCTTTCTCGGATGTATTATTAGAGAAGGCGCACCACATTAATGAACTGGAGCGTGACGGAATGATAACTATACATCTGGATGCCGAACAGGCAGGAGTAGGTACGGCTACCTGCGGACCGGGTGTATTGCCGCAATATCTGGTACCGGTGAAAAAGCAGAGTTTTGAATTTACGCTTTATCCGGTAAAATAGCCTGAAACTGATTGCATTTGGATAGAAATATTGCATTGAGATAGAATATAGGGGAGCGAATGGCATGGATTTAGCGAAGTTTAATGAAAAGCGCTTCGGGAAAGCCATGAAATTTGCTCCTTTATATTTATCTTTGTCTCATTAGCATTAAATCAATATTTATTATGATGAACAAACTACTTACTTCTCTCTTTTTATCTTCTGTGATAACGTTGGGCGGATGTGGACTGACGAAAGAAAACTACTATGTGAAGCATGTTGAATTTCCACAGGATGCAACCCTCGAACAAAAAATCGATATGGCAGCAAGGCTGGTTCCTACCCCCCAGCAGGCTGCGTGGCAACAAATGGAGCTAACTGCTTTTCTGCATTTCGGTATCAACACATTCACCGGACGCGAATGGGGCGATGGTCAGGAAGACCCTGCTATCTTTAACCCTACAGAGCTGGATGCAGAACAATGGGTGCGCACCTTAAAAGACGCCGGATTTAAAATGGTACTTCTCACGGCAAAGCATCATGACGGCTTTTGTCTGTGGCCTACAGCTACCACGAAACATTCGGTAGCCTCTTCCCCTTGGAAAAACGGTCAGGGCGACGTAGTGAAAGAACTGCGTAACGCTTGCGATAAATATGATATGAAATTCGGAGTCTACCTCTCTCCGTGGGACCGGAATGCGGAATGCTACGGAGATTCTCCTAAATACAACGAATTCTTTATTCGGCAATTAACGGAATTACTTACTAATTACGGCGAAGTGCACGAAGTGTGGTTTGACGGCGCAAACGGAGAAGGACCGAACGGAAAGAAACAAATCTATGACTGGGATGCGTTCTACAAGACTATCCAACAGTTGCAGCCGAAAGCGGTGATGGCAATTATGGGCGATGATGTCCGTTGGGTAGGTAATGAAAAAGGATTGGGACGCGAAACGGAATGGAGTGCAACGGTGCTGACTCCGGGCATTTATGCTCGTTCCGAAGAAAACAACAAACGACTGGGCGTCTTTAGCAAAGCCGAAGATTTAGGAAGCCGTGCGATGCTGGAAAAGGCAACGGAGTTATTCTGGTATCCTTCGGAAGTAGACGTGTCTATCCGTCCGGGATGGTTTTATCATGCGGAAGAAGACAGCAAAGTGAAATCCTTAAAACATCTGGCTGATATCTATTTCCAGTCGGTAGGCTATAACTCGGTGCTCTTGCTGAATATTCCTCCCGACCGCAGAGGATTGATTAATGAAGCGGATGTGCAGCGGTTGAACGAATTTGCTGCTTATCGGGAGAAGATATTTACGAACAACCGGGTAGAGAAAGGAAGAAAAGACTGGGAGGCTGTTTCCGGCAGTGAAACTGTTTATTCCTTGAAACCGGAGTCGGAAATCAACGTTGTGATGTTGCAGGAAGATATCACGAAAGGGCAACGGGTGGAGTCTTTTACCGTAGAGGCATTGACGGAACAAGGTTGGCAGGAAGTGGCGAAAGGAACGACTGTAGGCTATAAGCGTATGGTTCGTTTTCCGGCAGTAAAGGCTACCCAGCTTCGGGTGAAGATCAACGAATGTCGTCTGACGGCTCACATCAGTCAGGTGGCAGCCTACTATGCAGACCCTTTGGAAGAAGAGAACCGGACGGAAAACTGGAACAATCTGCCTCGTGCTTCATGGAAACAGGTGGCTGCTTCTCCGTTGACCATTGATTTGGGCAAAGAAGTCGAACTCTCCGCATTTACTTATGCACCTCTGAAAGCGGAAGCGAAACCGACGATGGCTTTCCGTTACAAATTCTACGTGAGCGCAGATGGCAAGAACTGGAAGGAAGTGCCTGCCAACGGTGAGTTCAGCAATATCATGCATAATCCGTTGCCGCAGACTGTCACTTTCGGTCAGAAGGAAAAGGCACGCTTTATCAAGCTGGAAGCTACCACCCCTACGGCTACAACGGCGCAAGTAGAAATGAATGAAATCGGAGTGACCGTAGCTCCTTGACGAAGCTTTGAATTTTAACTTAATAAGTACATCACTTTGAGAATAGATACTTATTCATTCTAACCTAATAATTATCAAAAGACAAAATGAGAAAAGAATTTTATGGTATATTACCTTTAGCGTTAACTTCCTGTCTGGCTTCTCAGACCACTGCTCAGGAGAAACAAACCCAGCGTCCGAATGTTGTTTTTATCTATGCGGATGATATCGGTTACGGCGATTTGAGTTGTAACGGAGCCAAGACTATTCATACTCCTAATGTGGAACGTCTTGCCAAAATGGGAGTACGTTTTACCAATGCGCACAGTGCAGCTGCTACCAGTACGCCTTCCCGCTATGCGATGCTGACCGGTGAATATGCATGGCGCAAAGCCGGAACAGGTATTGCTGCCGGAGACGCTGCGGCTATTATCCGTCCGGAACGCTATACAATGGCGAACCTGTTCAAGGATGCCGGATACAACACCGGAGTCGTAGGCAAATGGCATCTGGGACTGGGCGACAAGGGCGGAGAACAAGACTGGAACAAGCCTTTGCAGCCGGGAACGAATGATATCGGCTTCGAATATTCCTTTATCATGGCAGCTACGGGCGACCGTGTTCCTTGTGTATTTGTAGAGAATGATCAGGTGATCAACCTTGATCCGAATGATCCGATTCAGGTAAGTTACAAAGCGAACTTTCCGGGAGAACCTACCGGGAAGGACAATCCGGAGTTGCTGAAAATGCATCCTTCTCACGGACACGACCAGAGTATCGTGAACGGTATTTCCCGTATCGGATATATGAAGGGCGGAAAGTCGGCTCTCTGGCAGGATGAGAAGATTGCGGAGACGCTGACAGGAAAAGCTGTTTCCTTTATTGAAGGACACAAGTCTGCTCCTTTCTTCCTGTATTTTGCCACGCAGGATGCGCATGTTCCCCGTGTTCCGTCTCCACAGTTCGCAGGAAAGAGCGGCATGGGACCTCGCGGCGATTGTCTGCTCGAATTTGACTGGTCGGTAGGCGAGATTCTGAATGCACTCGAACGACTGGGATTGGATAAGAATACACTGGTGATTCTTTCCAGTGATAACGGTCCGGTAGTGGACGACGGATATAAGGATCAGGCAGTGGAATTGCTAGGCGATCATACTCCGGGCGGCATTTATCGCGGAGGAAAGTACAGTTCGTTCGAAGCGGGTACACGTATTCCTTGTATCTGGAGCTGGCAGGGTGTGATCCGTCCGGGAACAGTTTCGGATGCATTGCTCTGTCAGATAGACTGGTTTGCTACTTTTGCTGAAATGCTGAATGTCCGCTTGCCGGAAGGTGCGGCACCGGATAGTGAACCGATGCTGAAAGCGTGGACAGGCAAGCAAAAGAAGGGACGCGAATGGCTGGTACTTCAGAATGCACAGAATAACCTGTCGGTGACAGACGGAAGATGGAAATATCTCCGTCCGGGAAATGGACCGGCATATCTGAAAGCAGTGAATATCGAGTTGGGAAACAGTAAGGAACCGCAGCTTTACGATCTGAAGAAAGATCCGAAAGAAAAGAATAATGTGGCGGGTCAGAATCCGGAACTGGTAAAGAAGATGGCAGCACAGTTGGAGAAAATTGTAGATGGACGCTACGGTCTGCCACTATAAAAGAAATGCTTAGAGAGTAGCAGTGGGACTGGCGGTCTTGATTTCTAGTAAATCGGACGCCAGTCTTTTTTTTAAACCAAACGTAGGTTTTCACTGTTATCTTTCTATATAAATGATATATAAAGAAAGAACTTATGTTAGTAGTCGATTTAGGAAAATGGATGAACAAAATCCTGATAGATTGGGGGATAGATGCGAAGGTTGCCGATCGTTTTGATGAAACAATTATTGCTATACTGATGATAGCCATTGCTGTAGGGGTGGACTATCTTTGTCAGGCAATTCTAGTGGGAGGAATGAGGCAGTATACCCGCAGGAAACCGCATCTTTGGAATACATTGCTGATGAAACGTAAAGTGTTTCATAATCTGATTCATACGATTCCCGCCATCCTTGTCTATGCCCTGTTGCCGATGGCTTTCATGCGTGGCAAGGAACTGCTGGTTATTTCGCAGAAGGCTTGTGCCATTTATATCATCTTTTCTTTGCTGCTGGCTATCAATGGGATTCTGCTGATGATCATGGATATTTACGATGGAAAGGAGACAATGAAGAACCGACCGATGAAAGGATTCATTCAAGTACTTCAGGTACTTTTGTTTTTTATCGGGGGGATTGTGATTATCTCTATCCTTGTAAATAAATCGCCTGCTAGTCTGTTTGCGGGACTAGGTGCTTCGGCAGCCATCCTGATGCTGGTATTCAAGGATTCCATTTTGGGATTTGTGGCAGGTATTCAGCTTTCTGCCAATGATATGGTGCGTCCGGGAGACTGGATCACGCTTCCTTCCGGTGCCGCAAATGGTACGGTGCAGGAGATTACGCTTAACACGGTCAAGATTCAGAACTTTGATAATACGATTTCTACGGTTCCGCCTTATACGCTGGTCAGCAGTCCTTTTCAGAACTGGCGTGGCATGAAGGATTCCGGTGGGCGGCGGGTGATGAAGAATATTACACTGGACCTGACGACACTCCAGTTTTGTACGCCGGAGATGCTCGACCGTTATCGGAAAGAGATTCCACTCATGGCGGATTATCAGCCGGAGGAAGGAGTGGTGCCCACCAATTCACAGGTTTACCGGGTGTATATCGAGCGGTATCTTTGCAGTCTGCCGGTGGTGAATCAGGATTTGGATTTGATTATCAGTCAGAAAGAGGCTACCATGTACGGAGTTCCTATTCAGGTTTATTTCTTTTCCCGCAATAAGGTGTGGAAAGAGTACGAGCGGATTCAGTCGGATATCTTCGACCATTTGCTGGCGATGGTGCCGAAGTTCGACTTGAAGGTATACCAGTATTCTGACTAACTCTATAGGGGACATCTTTGCCACAGGCTTAGCACAACTGTGCCACGCCTGTGGCACGGCCGTGCCAAGCTGTTGGCATAGTTGTGCCAAAGCGTTGGCACAAGTCTTTCGCAGGGATGTTACGGATGATGCTCCGGTATGTCCCGTTAGTTAGCAAGGAAGGTCGTTAAAAGTCCGGACCGTTTCTAGCTTCTTTCATCAGTCGTTCGAAGCGTTTTACGATATCGGGATGTTGCGCAGCCACATCGTGTTCTTCTCTGATGTCCGTTTCCAGATTATAAAGCTGCATTTGCGTATTGCCTTTCCGGATGTCCGTGATGATTCCTTTCCATTTTCCCATGCGGATTGCTTTGTTGCCAATCCTTGGGTCAGGATATTCCCAATATAAATAAGTATGTTCTTTTTGTTTCCCTTTTTTGCCGAGCAATGTGGGCAGAAAGCTGATTCCGTCCGTTGGCGGACAAGTGATGCCTGCCAGTTCTGCCAGCGTAGGCATAACGTCCTGAAAAGCGCAGATGTGGTCACTTTGCGTACCGGGTTTTATTTTGCCGGGCCATGTGATAATGGCGGGGACACGGATACCTCCTTCATGCAAGAAACATTTGCCCCATCCGTATGCTGAATTGAAAGGTCCCCCGCTGTTGAACCAGGGAGAATCGCTGCCTCCGTTGAACGTAGGACCATTATCTGAAGTAAACACAATCAAGGTATTTTCGTACAGATGTTCCGCTTTCAGTTTTTCGATCAGTTGGCCGATCTGCTCGTCGAAATAACTGATCATAGCCGCATAGGTAGCATGCGGATACCGGCAGGGCAGATATCCCGCTTGTCCGGTGTAAGGCTTTTCGTCCCCGAATTTCTTTACATAATGCTGTACCCAGCGTTCGGGTGCCTGAAGCGAGACGTGCGGCAGGGGAGTGGTCCACATCAGGAAAAACGGTTTGCGTTTATTGGCATCGACAAATCCCATCAGTTCATCAAAGATCAGATCGTTGGCATATTCCTTTTGCGTATATTTAGCGTAGCTGGCTGGATCGTTCGGATCGGCACCTTTATCCAGAGGGCTTCGGTGAGGGTCTGTCACTTTGTTGGACAGGTAGACACGTTCTTCGTCATTATACAGAAAAGGAGGATAGTATGTGTGCGACTGGCGCTGGCAATTGTATCCGTAGAATCGGTCGAACCCCTGTTTGTTGGGAGTTCCTTCGGAACCCGGATACCCCAGTCCCCACTTGCCGAAACATCCGGTGGTATATCCCGCTTGTTGCATCATTCGCCCGATAGTCATCGTGTTCGCCTGTAGGGGGAATTGCCCTTCCAGCTCTTTATGAACGTACACCGAGTCGTAGTTGTTTACTGCTCCGCGTTCGGCTAACTCATTGTTGAAGCGGATTTGCGCATGACCGGAGTGCATACCTGTCATCAGTACGCAGCGTGCCGGAGCTGATACGGGGGAACCGGAATAATGTTGTGTCAGTTTGATGCCTTCGCTGCATAAACGGTCGATATGGGGTGTTTCTATTTTGTCTTGTCCGAAGCAACCGATATCTCCATATCCCAGATCGTCCATTAAAATATAGATAACGTTGGGAGATGCGGGTTGGGTTTGTCCGTGCAGGTAACCGCTGCACAGGGCGGGTATTGCGATCAATAAATTTCTTTTGTTCATGATGTTCTTTTTTTTAATCCCATTTATAATCTTTCGTTACATCTTCTTTCAGAGCCGGTCCGAATTCGAATCCAGCTTCTTCGAACCATGCTTTGCGGTGAAGGATGTTCCGGTAGAACCGGTCGAAGTCAAGCGCTTCCCCCTCGTGCCACATCTGTTCGGACAGAGCGAGGATGCGGGGGAAAAGTCGTCGGTCTATCATTCGTTCCGTGACTCCGTCGTCGGTCCATAATGCGCAGCTCATGCCAAGTATCAGCGGATTTTTCTCGCTGATGGCTTTGTCGGAAGGGTTGTTCAGATAGACATCTTTCAAGTCGAACGTACGTGCTTCCGTATATCCTTTCCACGGGGTGACGGGGAAGTTCAGATACGTATAGTAGTTGGAACTGCAAATGACCGGATAATGGTGTTTGACGGCGTTTCTGAGTGCGAGGTCTTTGTGTCCCCGATAGTTCCACCACTGGATAACAGTATTGTCCGGCAACGGGTAGCCGTCATGATAGACTACGTCGCCCCAGAAGATGGCTTTCCGTCCTTTCGACTTCAGATAGTTTGCCATTTGCGCAGAGAACCATAGCTGGAGGTCGTGACTGTCTTTCAGTCCTTCTGTGGTAATCCTTTTCCGGCAATCCGGGCATTGATCCCAGTTGCCTTTCGGGGCTTCGTCTCCGCCCAGATGTATGTAGGGAGAAGGAAAGAGGGCGCATACTTCATCCAGTACGTTTTTCAGGAAACGGAGAGTTCCGTCTTTTCCTGCACAAAATATGTTCTGGGTAAATCCGCTTTGCGGTATCTCTACCGGCAATCCGAAACAACCGAGCTCCGGATAGGCAGAGAGAGCAGCTTCGGCATGGCCCGGCATATCTATTTCGGGGACGATGGTGATATTCCGTTGACGGGCATATTCGATGATATCCCGTATTTCTTCCTGTGTATAGAATCCCTGCTGTTCTTCTCCTTTGCCTACCGAACCGCCAGTCCGGGTGAGGTGCG
This sequence comes from Bacteroides sp. MSK.20.82, assembly GCF_019052485.1. Lineage (NCBI taxonomy): Bacteria > Pseudomonadati > Bacteroidota > Bacteroidia > Bacteroidales > Bacteroidaceae > Bacteroides > Bacteroides sp. MSK.20.82. The sequence continues at coordinate 48,256 of NZ_JAHQUN010000023.1, read as the reverse complement.
GATATTGCTTGATTTCGATGCGCCATCCCAGTCCTTCGGTCAGATGCCAGTGGAAGTAGTTCATTTTGAGCAGTGAAGCCATGTCGATATACTTTCTGATGGTGGTAATCTTCTGGAACTGACGTCCGGAGTCCAGTAAGAAGCAGCGCCACTGTGTGCGGGGATAGTCCGTCACGCTTGCGCAGGCAAAGGTGATAGATCCTGCTGAACCGGCTACCCATTGGCGTAGCGTTTGTACGGCATAGGTGAATCCTCCTTTGTCGGAGGCGCTGATTACCATCTGTTGCGGATGAATCTTGATCCGGTAACCTTCGGGGGGCAGGGATGAGTCGGTTATCCAGCAGATATCGGCTTTGGATTCTTTTTTTTGCCATTTGATGGGAGTGTGGGAGAGTACTTCTTCTCGAAAAAGGTTTAGATAAAAAGCGGTAGTGTCTTCGGCGTACATAGAAACCTTTTTCCCTAAAATCAGGTTGCCTGTCTGCATTTCTACTTGATTGGGGGTAGGAAATACGATTTGGGCGCGGACGGCGACTGTGTACGATAGAAGAAAGAGAGCTGTAAAAATTAGGTGCTTCATGGGGTACAGTGTGTTTATTTAGATTTTGTAAGAGTCGGCAAAAGGATTACCCGTATTAGTCTGATGTCTCAAAAATACGAATAAATTTCAAGTACTCAATTATTCTTTTGAGTAAACTTACGAAATCAATACAGTTAAAAAGGGAAGAGGCAGTGTCAAATATCAAGGTCTTTCAGCCACGCTAATGACGAAATGCTTGTCCTGTCATTGGGATGACTGTCAAGAAGAGCCAATATTTGCCACAGCCTCTTCCGGTTAGTTCCGGATTATCCGGTTGGTGATGGATTACCGGTTAATTTCCTTCCTCCCATCCCGGATTCTGTTCGAGTTGGGGATTCAGTACCCGTTCGTTGCGTGGAATAGGATTGAGGTAATAGTAATCCGGCCATAGATGATTCTGTTTCGGATGGAATTCGAGATATCCTTCGGAGCCGCCACCGTCGATAGTCACATTGGTTCCTGCCGTGAAGTCGGATGCACGTACGTATTGTCCGAGTTTCTTCTTCAGTGCATAATGGCATTTCTTCCATCTTCTCAGGTCGTCGAAACGGAATCCTTCGGAGAATAGTTCGATGCGTCGTTCCCGTCGTATTTCCCATAATAGCGGACTCACTTCGTAGTCGTTGGGATAATCCGGATTTCCGAGATCACGTTTCGGGTCGAAGGCTGAGTTTATTTCCGAGACTTTCATGAGTTTTACATTGGCACGCGGGCGCAGTTTGTTGATTGTGACGTCGGCAACTGTCTGGTCAAACTCGCCGAGTTCGCACATGGCTTCCGCGTAGTTCAGCATGACTTCTTCGATGCGGAAAATAGGCATATCCGTCTCTTCATTTCGTTGGCTGCCCATGCTCAGGTAGCAGCAATAGTATTTCCAGTTGTTATATCCGAAGGCAGACTTGTACCACGGCTGGTTCTCCAGATAGAAGTCAAAGTGAGGCGATGCACCCAGAATACCACCGTCATATCCTTGACGGAATGGCAATAACTTCTGTCGTTCCTTGCTGGTGCCGTACCCGATTCCCATGCGGACGGTGAGGCTGTCGATAAAACTGCGGTCTTTGGAGTTATCCGTAAATTTCCATTTATTGTCCCAGGCTGTGCTGGAAGCCGAACGGTCTACCCGGTAAGGAGGAGTGACGTGCAGCCACAAACGATGGTCACGGTTGCTGAACTCGTCGTATATATCCTTGTCACCCAGATAGGCGTCACTCGTCCAGCGTGGCTTTCCGTCCGTGCACAGGTAACTGTCCACTAAGTCGCGGGTCGGATTGTAAAAGGAGGTAGCGGTCGTTCCCCCGATGCTGACAGCGTGCACTACACCGACAGCATCCGAATATTCTCTGTACAGAATGACGCCGGTAACATCTTTCAGTTCCAGTGAACAGAACAGATCGTCGTAGCAGTCCGCCACGTTCGGATAAGTCTGCATCAGTTCGGCGGATACCCGTTTGCATTCCCGCAGATAAGTTTCGGCGTTGTTGAGTCCGTGATATTTACGCCAGGTACCTTCGAAAAGGCAGAAACGGGAGAGTAAAGCCTGTACACAAGCCTTGTTGATGGTGTTTCTGCCTTCTCCGTTCACGTTGATATTCTTTTCGGCAAATTGCAGGTCTTCCAGAATGTGACCGGCTATTTCATCTCTGGAGGCACGAGGGCCTTTGATCAGTTCTGTTTCGTCGTCGCTCAGCACATGATCAATCCAGGGTACGCCACCGTAAGCCGACAGGAGAGACAGGTAGCGGTAACTACGGAAAAAGTAACCGACGGAACGCCAGTTCGCCTTTTCTACATCCGTCATTTTCGAACCGTCAATGCGGTCGAGCATCAGGTTGACCCTCCGGATATAGCTGTAATAGTTCCAGGAAGTATTGTCTTTCTTGTCGGGGATGGTCACCAGTTTTCTGATCCAGTTGCTTTCGCTGGTTCCTCTTGTCTGGTTGTACGAGATGTCGTCCGTAGAATTTTCCGAGCCATAGCCCAATGAAGGCAGGGTTTCATACAATCCCCAGGCGTATGCCTTGAAATTGTCGTATGTTTCAAAAGCCGTTTCGGCAGTCGGGTCTCCCAAAGGATACCTTTCCAGGAAATCGTTATTGAGACAGCTTGCTAACAAAACTGTACATATAAAGATTAAATATTTTCTCATAATACATTGGTTATTAGAATGTAACATTGATACCGAAAGAGAATTTTCTCATGAACGGATATTCCCAGGCACCTTTTGACAGCATATCGGTTTCCAGTCCTTCCGGCAGGTGATCCCACGTGTAGAGGTTCTCTCCGCTGAAGAATACTTTCACATCGTCGAAGTAGAGACGCTGGGACCATACTTTGGGCAAGGTATAGGAAAGCGTGATGTTTTGCAGTTTCAGGTAAGAGGCGTTGGCGAGATACTTCGACTGTTTCCAGTGGTTGTAGCTTGTGTTTACCCCGTCGTTGGAATACACGCGCGGATAATAGGCATTGGTGTTAGTCGGAGTCCAGAAGTCGAGAGTTTCTTTGAACAGGCTTCCCCAGCCTCCGGTAGGCCATGCGATCTGGTCGGTGCGCCAATAATCCCGTTTGCCTACGCCTCGGAGGAAGATAGAGAGGTCGAGTCCTTTCCAGCTGATTCCTGCGGTGATGCCGTAGTGGAAACGCGGAGTCGAGTTACCGATGATACGCTGGTCGCCGGGATTGTCGGCGGTTCCTTCGCCGCTCCAGATGGTTTCGGTATCGTCATCGAAGTTCTTATACAGCACGTCTCCCGGAAAAACTTTTCCTGCTCCTTTCGGAATGGGGATTCCCGGTTTTAGTGTACCGTCTGCGTTGAAGTCGTCTTCCGTGTAGAAGCGGTCGGTGACATATCCCCAGATTTCTCCCATTTTCATGCCTTTGCGGTAAATCTTGTCGCCTAGCAGGTTGGTCTCATTATTGTATTTCGTGATTTCACTTTGTGAGTCGTACAGGTTGAATCCGATCCGGTAGCTCCAGTCCTTGTTGATGCGGTCTCTCCAGTTCAGTTCCAGTTCCCAGCCGTACGTCTTCAGGTCAGCGGCGTTCTGTTTGGCGGCGGTGGCTCCCACTACCCACGGTAGGTCCATACCGGGTGCCAGCATCCCTTTGGTGTCGCGGCGATACCAGTCGAAAGTACCGTTAAAGCGGTTGTCGAAGAATCCGAAATCGACTCCGAAGTCCAGTGTATATACCTTTTCCCACGAGAAACTGCTGCTGACCATTGCCGGTGCATTCAGTGTAGTCGTCTTTTGTCCGTCCACCAGCCATTCCGTCAAGTAAGGTGACATGGAAGGGATGTAGGGATAGTTTTCCGGAGTGTTGTCCGGCTTCAGTATGATCTGGTTGCCGATAGAGCCCCATGAGGCACGTAGTTTCAAGTTAGACAGGAAGTTTTTGGTATTCTTCATGAATGCTTCTTCCGAAATGCGCCATCCGGCGGAGAAGGAAGGGAAGAAACCGAAACGGCTGTCTTTCGGGAAACGGGATGTACCGTCGTAGCGTCCGTTGGCTTCGAACATGTATTTACCGTCGTAAGTGTAATTGACACGGTAGAACAAACCTCTGATAGCATATTCATCGAAACTGTCGGTGACGGATGCCGTTCCGGTAGAACCGGAGAGCGACGGCAGATTTTCCAGTAATACGTCCGTGCGCTGCGACCATTGCGATTCCTTATGACTCTCTTCCTGATTGTAACCACCCATAATAGAGATATCATGTTTACCTATTGAAAAGTCGTAATTGGCGAATGCGTTAATAGCGTTGTAATTGGTGAAACCTTGCGTCAGGGCATAACGTGAGTTCTCTACATTGTTCAGCAGCCCTGTAAAGTTGAATCCTATATACTTGTATTTGTTGACGTACATCCGGTTGTACTCGGTGATCCGGTTGTAGGTATATTCACCTGTTATTTTCAGTCCTTTCAGCGGAGAGATGATGACACGTCCCAAAGTACGCAGGTTGGTCTTCTTGATCACCCTCGGTTCTCCGTAGCGTACGAAAGTAGCGGACGTTTCGGCAGGATATTCGATGCCGTCTTGTTCGTACGGCAGGATGTTGTGGTAGGACGGCAGGTACATGGCACTTCCCCAGACACCGTTTCGTCCACCTTGCTCCACCTTGTTCTGGGTAGAGTTTGCATATCTGATATCCAGTTGGGTGGTCAGCCACTTGTTTACGTCGACACTCAGGAAGCTGGACATATTGATACGGTCAAATTTGTCTTTGTCCGTTACCAGAATGCCGTCCTCACCGGTATATCCCAGGCTTAGTCGGTAGCTGGTACGCTGGCTGCCTCCCGATACGGAGAAACTGTGGTTCTGCATGAATCCGAAGTTATCCATCATATCGGCAAACATATCATTCTCCCGCATAAGGAACAGGTTGCCCTGATCGTCGAAAATATATCCGTTCGGATAGTTGGAAGGATTTGCCTGATAGTCTCGTATGTAGCCTTCCCATTGGGTGATGTTTTTTCCGTCTACATAGGTATCGTTTGCCCATCCCATTTCCTTGTACGCCAGTACCGATTCCAGCGGACTTGCTTTCTGCGGAAGCTCCGATGCTTTCGAGAAAGAGAAGTTGTTGTTGTAATTGAATCTGGGAGCCATGTCCTTTTTACCTTGCTTCGTTGTAATCAGAATCACACCAAAAGCTGCGCGGGCACCGTAGATAGCTGCGGAAGCGGCATCTTTCAAAATAGAGACAGATTCAATATCCTGCGGGTCAATCATATTGATATCCATCGGTACGTTGTTTACCAATACGAGAGGCTCACCACCGTTGATGGAGGTTGTTCCACGGATATTGTACGTCATGTCGTCTCCCGGAGTTCCCGTTGTCGATTCAATTTTTAGTCCCGGCACGACTCCTTGCAGGGCAGCCGAAACGTTGGTAATCGGGCGGTCGCCCAACGACTCTTTGATATTTACAGAGGCTACAGCGCCGGTCATATTCACTTTTTTTTGTGTTCCGAATCCGATGACTACCACTTCATCCATAGTCTGGGTATCTTCCTGTAGCTGTATGTTGAAAAGTGTCTTGTTTTTGACTGTTACTTCTTGTGTGACGTAACCGATATAAGTAACCCGTAACTTACTGTTGGCAGGTACTTCCAGTGAGAATTCCCCATTCATGTCGGTAATGGTCGCCTGTTTGCTGCCGTCGACCAGAACGTTTGCTCCAATCAGAGGTTCACCTTGCGCATCTGTTACGGTTCCCCGTATTTTTATGGACTGCTGGGTAGAAGTAGTGTTGTTGGGGGCTGCTTCTGCCTTTGCCGGGACAGGAATGATAATAATATGCTTACCTTCCTGTCTGTAAGTGAATCCTGTTCCTTTGAGTACGGAGTTCAGAACGGAAGAGACTGCTTCTCTGACAAAATTGGCGCTGACCTTTTGTTTCACGTCCAGTTTCGTCTGATTATAAGCGATACTAAAATCGGTCTGATCTTCAATGATTTCGAATACTTTTAATAGAGGTTGGTTTTTCATAGATACCGTTATTGGCTGATTTTGCCCATAGGCTATGTTATAAAAACATAAAGCGAATAACAATATATAAAATTTATGAATTTTTACGGGATAACCTATGCCCGACAATTTATAAAATTTCATACTTTTGTGAGTTAATCATTAATACTAATTTAAGTGTACACAACTAATTTAAATGAAGTAATTTTGATTTGGGGGAGTTGGTATCCGCGAAATATCGACTCCCTTTTTTCTGTCTATCGGCCTCCTTTCTTATTTAGGGGTGAATAAATTAAGAGAATGTTCTCGTCTTCGACTTTATAGTCTATGTTTCCTATGGTTTTGGTCACGATATTCATGATCTCCTTGATAGGAGCTTTTTGTTTGAACTTGATGGTATATACATCGGTGGTAGCCAGATGCGGAGGGACGATGATGTGTATGTCGTATATTCTCTCTATCGTAATGAAAATATCGCTGAGAGTCATTGCCGCAAAGTTCAGCTCGCCTCTGGTCCAGCCGGAGTAGACAGAGGCGTCGATAATCTTTTTATTAAATTCTCCGGACGGGTTGTCATATTCCAGTTGCTCGTTCGGTGTAAGGGTGATGATATCCTCATTGTTTGCTTTCTGAACGACTACGGAACCCGATTCCAAAGTAGTGGTTGTCTTCTCGTCTTCTGCATAAGCGTGTACGTTGAATTTAGTTCCCAATACTTTTACTTTCAGATGGTTGGTCTTGACGATAAATGGATGTTGCTTGTCTTTCTTTACGTCAAAATTAGCTTCTCCTATCAGATATACCGAACGGATATCCCCGGTGAACTTTTGCGGATATACCAGTAAAGTTCCTGAATTGAGGTATGCTGTGGTGCCGTCGGGCAAGGTAACCTGTTTTTGTTCGCCTCTGGGCACATAGTACTCGACAAGTTCTGTATGCTCTTCATTCGATTGTATATATAGGTAGGATGCTATCATAGAGAGCAGGGGAACCAGTAATACAGCCGCCACCTGCAGCCATTTGCGCAAGGTATACCTTGCAGTTGCCTTCCGCTGTCGGGGCGCAATTTTCCTGCGGAAGTTCTGATAGGAACGTTCAGTACTTGCATCGGCTTTGAAATTCTGGTCTTCCCATAATTCCATCAATGCTTCATCTTTTTCCGCCTGTTCACTGGAGTCGACAAGCCATTTCCATAACTTCTCTTTAAGTTCCGGACTGAACTTATCGGAAGTAAAGTTTTTAATTATTTTATGAGCGTTCGACATATTAGCGTATTTTAGGTGTGGTTACATATATAAGATACGTAACAGATTAATAACGCACAGCCTCTATTCTACTTTTTTTTAGAAAAATAGAATAAAGGTTATGAATAATGCTTTTCGGATGTCGGTAAGTGCTTGTGAAAGGTGGTTCTCTACTGTTCGTTTGTTGATGCTTAGTTCGCGGGCTATTTCTTCGTTGTTCATTCCTGATTCCCGGCTCATCTTATATATTTTCTGTCGTTGCGGAGGCATTTTTTCTACAACCATTGTCACCAATAGTTCGAGTTCTTTGAGGTGGATGTTGTCATCGGTTTCGTTGCTTTCCAGTGGCGGGATATACTTTTCGGTTTCTTTCTGCTGATAGTTCCTGAACAGTAGTGTGCGTTCGATGTGCCGATACACCGCATTTTTGGAAATGCGGAAAAGATAAGGTTTAAGGTTATTAATGGTATGGAGGGATGAGCGGTTGTTCCATAACGTAAGGAAGATGTCCTGCGATAAATCTTCGGCCTCTTCTTGCGATTGCAGTAGTCCGTTGATAAACCCTTTGATGCGGGGATAGTAGTATAGGAAGAAAGTTTTAAAGGCTTTCTCATCTCCTTCGCTAATAGCCTTCAGAAGTTGTTTTTCGTCAAAGGTTTCCATTGGGGGTATTTTTTGTAAATGCTGTAAACCTTGCAAAAATAAGTAAATTTTGTATCGAACCCCGTTTATTAACATAAAAAACTCTTTTTTTTCTTTCCGGCTATGTCCGGCGGAGTGGTTGACAGTGGATTTATAACCTCCTTGTATTTCGGCTAGTATAAAATGAGTTCAAAATCTGCGTAAACAGGAAGATGGTCACTGATTCCTCCCTGATATTTCATTCCTTTATAGGTACGGAAAGGTTCATCATCACCGTATTTCTTGTCTTCTGTCAATAGAAAGGGGAGGCGGGCAACAGTTGCTTTGTCTTCACCGGTGAAGAATTTAGAGGAAGTATCGAGTAAATTGCCGGATACGATCAAATGGTCAAGCAATCCCCATTCTCCGTGATATTTATAGGAGCCAAAATGGCGGGATGTTGCTTTTCGGGCAAGCAGATGGTAGAGTTTCCGGGGATTGGGGAAGGTGACTGACTGTTGGGGATCAGTAGCTTCTAATATTTCTTTGATGGATTTATTGGTTGGGTAGTCATTAAAATCTCCCATGATGACCAGTTGTGGATGAAGGCGGATATTCAGCAGACTGTCGGCTTCTGTGCGTAGTATTCGGGCAGCGTGTAGCCGGTAAGGTTCGGATTCCTTGGCTCCACCGGACCGGGAAGGCAGATGGCAGACGATTACATCAAGTGTATCTCCGGTTAATAATAGTCCGCTGACGTGCAGTAAATCTCTTGTGGGGCGATGATGCTTGAATGAGGGGATGGGGATAGACCGGAAAGATAATAATTTGAATAGGTCACGTTGATATAATAAAGCAACATCAATCCCTCTCAGATCGGGAGAACTTGTCATAACATACCGGTAACTCAGTTCCTTTAAAGGAGAACGTCGTGTGAGATCACGTAGTACACTGTCGTTTTCTACTTCACAAAGACCTACAAGGGCGGGTGGATTCCATTCACCGACGGCAGTGATGACACGGGCCATATCAGCCAGTTTCTTCTTGTACTTGGTGTAGTTCCAGTGACGGATAGCGTCGGGGAGAAATTCATTATCGTTCTTTAGTGTATCGTGGTGAGTGTCAAAGAGGTTTTCTACATTCCAGCTCATGACACGAAAGGGAATTCGTTCTTCGGCGGAAGACTTCTTCTGGGAAACAGATTGTTTATTGCTGAACGATTCTTTTTCGGTAAGGGAAGTTTGCTTTGCAAAAGAAGTTTGCCCTATGATATAAGAGGGCACGAAAAAGAGCATTATAATAAAGATGACGGTCATAGCAAATCTTTTTCTGCTATCACCATCATCTTTTCTATGATGTCTTACCTGACTGTTATTTCTTGGCAGGAACATGTGCCAGAATATCCAACAGGTGCTTCCAGAACTTCTCAACGGAAGGGATGTGCATCCGTTCGTCGGGAGAGTGTACTCCGGTGAGGGTAGGTCCGAAAGAAATCATGTCTAATGTCGGATACTTGTCGAGGAACAGACCGCATTCCAGTCCTGCGTGAATTGCTTTCACTTTCGCCTCTACACCGAAAAGTCGTTTGTAAGATTCTGCTGCCACTTCGAGGATAGCCGAATGAGGATTCGGCTTCCATCCCGGATAACCTTCACCGAAGGTCACATCAGCGCCTGCCAGCTGGAAGACGGCACGAACCGTATTCGCCATGTCATTGCGTGCAGATAAGATAGAGCTGCGTTGGCTGGTTTCGATGCGGATAATATGATTCGGTTTCATTTTGACAGAAGCAAGGTTGGTTGAAGTCTCTACCAGTCCGGGGATATCCTGACTCATGGCATATACACCGTGAGGAGCAGCATACAATGCTTTCAGCAAGCGGGTAGTAGTATCCTGGTCGATAGCCATTTTACGGGGAGTTTCCGATTCAAGAACCAGTTTCAGGTCCGGTTCGGTGACGGCCAGTTCGTTTTCTACTTCACTGGTGAAGATATTCAGTTCCGTGCGGACGTCATGTTTGGCATCTTCGGGAACTGCACAGATGGCGTATGCTTCGCGGGGGATGGCATTGCGCAGGTTACCTCCGTTGATTTCGCAGAGATACAGGTCCTGCCGGTTAGCCATTCGGGACAGGAATCGGTTCAGTATCTTGTTTGCATTGCCCCGTCCCAAGTGAATATCACCACCGGAGTGACCGCCTTTCAGTCCTTTTACTTCTACTTTAAAGAAAAAGTATCCTGCGGGGACTTCTACTTCTTTATAACTAAACTCTGCAACGGAGTCGATACCTCCGGCACATCCGATAAAGATTTCTCCTTCATCTTCGGAGTCGAGGTTCAGCAGAATATCACCGCTCATGAAACCTTCTTTCAGCTCAAAAGCTCCGGTCAGACCGGTTTCTTCATCTACGGTAAACAGGCATTCCAGCGGGCCGTGCTCGATGCTGTCATCCGCCAGAATAGCCAGTTCGGTAGCTACACCGATACCGTTATCAGCTCCGAGGGTAGTTCCTTTGGCTTTCAGCCATTCTCCGTCTATTTCTGTTTCGATAGGGTCAGTAAGGAAGTCGTGCTGTACATCATTGTTCTTTTCGCACACCATGTCGATGTGCGATTGCAATATGACAGTCTGAAGGTTTTCTTTGCCCGGAGTGGCGGGCTTTTTGATCAGTACGTTTCCTGCTTCGTCTACATTGGTCTCCAGGTTATGTTTTGCTCCGAATGCCTTCAGGTAGGCAATTATTTTCTCTTCCTTCTTGGAAGGACGCGGCACTTGGCAGATTTCCTCAAAATACTTGAATACGCCAGCCGGCTTAAGGTCTTTTTTTTCCATGCTGTTTTCTTTTATAATAGGAATAGGAGGTTCATTTTGGTTCCTCTTATTGCTAAATATGGTTAATTTGCTTGACTTATCTGAACTCATTTCTCATTAAAGCCTATCTTTGCACTCACAAAATTAATAGAAATGGTTGAGACTATACTGATAACTTTGTTAATAGTTGCTATTTCCCTGCTATTATTGGGGGTGAAAGTATTCTTTACGAAGGGGGGGAAGTTCCCTAATGGTCATGTGAGCGGTAATAAAGAGTTGCGTAAGAAAGGAATCGGTTGTGCGCAGTCGCAGGATCGTGAAGCACAAAAGAAATCACGTTTTTCTATTGATGAGTTGGAAAAAGCCTTGAACGATAGTATGAACTAATTAATTAAAAACAATATTTTAGAGTTATGAATAGAATAAACTACCTCATGAACGGTTTAGCTGCACTTGCGTTTATCGTTTTATTCTCACAATGCGCCGGCAAAGCTGATAATCAAGTTGCAACTACTCCGGCTTCGGCTAATGCAGAATTGTCTGGAATGAAAATAGCTTATGTTGAAATAGATACCTTGTTGGCTAAATACAATTTCTGTATTGACTTGAATGAGGCTATGGTAAAGAAGAGCGAAAATGTTCGCATGACGCTGAATCAGAAGATGACAGCTTTGAACAAAGAAAAACAGGAATTCCAAAAGAAATATGAAAGCAATGCTTTCCTGTCACCGGAAAGAGCTCAGCAGGAATACAATCGTTTGGCTAAAATGGAACAGGATTTGCAGGAATTGAGCAACAAACTTCAAAATGGTCTGATGGAAGACAATAATGCTAACAGTTTGCTTTTCCGTGATTCTATCAACGCTTTCCTGAAAGAATATAATAAGACTCGTGGATATAGCCTGATCTTCAGCAACACAGGTTTCGATAATCTGCTTTATGCTGATAGTGCATATAATATCACAAAAGAAATTGTAGATGGATTGAATGCCAGATATTCATCTGCTAAGAAATAAAAAACGTCTTTTTTAGGCCCTTGGGTTTCCTAAGGGCATTCATGATTTTAATAAATTGATGCCTGTTCAAGACTGAGAAGCTTTGAACAGGTTTTTTTATTTCTCTTCTTTTGCTTCTTCCTGTGGAATGCGGAAAGCGGTGTAAAGTTCAAGTACGGCAGCGATAGTCAGACAGGCAATCCATTCATTTCCACGGGTGGTAAACATGAAAGCTCCCGTCAGTATCAGCGCAAGTGCTCCGAATATCTGCTGGATACGCAGACGTTTTAAAATTTTGCTTTTTCCTTTAACCGGTGTGTTTACTTGTGCCAGAGCAATGAATCCGGCTCCGATGGTATAAATATAAGGAGCATAGTTCCATCCGGTGATATATACAGCAGCCCCTGTGAGAGCCATGATTGCGCCTACGGCGAAAAGTGCGGGTACTAATTGTTTCATTTATTATCTTCAAAAACGTAAATATCTTCGTTGGGCTTCTTCATCAGATACTTTTCACGTGCCACCTGTTCGATAGCATCCGGATTGCTGTTCAACTCGTTGAGACGTTTGGTGTTCTCTTCGTAGTCCGCCCGGTATTTTTCTATCTCTTCTTTCAGCTGGCTGATTTCGCGTTCGTATCCCAGACGGCGGAACAGGCTGTTCTCGTCCAGAAAACCAATGATAACAGCAAATGCAACGACGGTGATAAGATACTTACGTCGGCATATGAAACTCCAGATAGTGATCAGTTTATCCATAACTTCTCTTTTTTATATCCGCAAAGATAAAACTAATAACTTAAAAACTTACCGCTTTAGGTTCAAAACTTCTTTCTCTATCCTTTATTACTTATCACTTTTTTGTGTACATTTGCACTGAAAGCGAAAAATCAAAAAAAACAGAGAGAATCCCGGATATGGAGAACTATATTGTATCAGCTCGTAAGTACCGTCCGTCCACATTCGAATCGGTGGTGGGACAACGAGCGCTGACTACTACATTAAAGAATGCAATCGCTACCCAGAAATTGGCTCATGCTTATTTGTTTTGCGGACCGCGCGGGGTGGGAAAGACTACTTGTGCACGTATCTTCGCCAAAACCATCAACTGTATGACGCCTACTGCCGATGGTGAAGCCTGTAACGAATGCGAATCGTGTGTGGCTTTCAACGAACAGCGGTCGTATAATATCCATGAACTTGATGCCGCTTCCAACAATTCGGTGGATGATATCCGTCAATTGGTGGAACAGGTGCGCATCCCGCCACAGATCGGTAAATATAAGGTATATATTATCGATGAGGTGCACATGCTCTCGGCTTCCGCTTTCAACGCATTCCTGAAAACATTGGAAGAACCTCCCCGCCACGCTATCTTTATTCTGGCTACGACGGAGAAGCATAAGATTCTTCCGACTATCCTTTCCCGTTGCCAGATTTATGATTTTAACCGGATCAGTGTCGAAGATACGGTGAATCATTTGTCGTACGTTGCTGCAAAAGAAAATATTACGGCAGAACCCGAAGCGCTGAATGTCATTGCAATGAAAGCGGATGGAGGTATGCGTGACGCATTGTCTATCTTCGATCAGGTAGTGAGTTTTACGGGAGGGAATATTACTTATAAGAGTGTTATTGAGAACTTGAACGTTCTCGATTACGAATATTATTTCCGTCTGACGGATTGTTTTCTAGAAAACAGGGTAAGTGATGCCTTGTTGCTTTTCAATGATGTGCTGAATAAGGGATTTGACGGTAGTCACTTCATCACCGGATTATCTTCTCATTGCCGGGATTTGCTGGTCAGTAAGGATGCAGCTACCTTGCCATTACTGGAAGTAGGGGCGAGCATACGTCAGCGTTATCAGGAACAGGCGCAGAAATGCCCGTTGCAGTTTCTTTACCGTGCGATGAAACTTTGCAATGATTGTGATTTGAATTACCGTGCCAGCAAGAACAAGCGCTTACTGGTGGAACTGACCTTGATACAGGTTGCCCAGCTTACCACCGAGGGGGATGACGTAAGTGGTGGGCGTGGCCCTAAGCAGACCATAAAACCCGTATTCACCCAACCTGCCGCAGCTCAGCAGCCGCAGGTCGCTTCTGCACCGTCTGCTCAACAGACTACTGTTCATACTGCTCCGTCTCCGGCTATTGCGCCGTCTGCCGCTAATACTGCTGTGCGTCAACCGCAGGTATCTGTTGCTTCGGGGGCTGCTGCTCCGGCAAATACTGCTTCCGCGCCGTCACAGAGTGTTGGAATCTCTTCGATTTCCAAAGAGGAACGGAAGATTCCTGTGATGAAGATGTCTAGTTTGGGAGTATCTATCAAAAATCCGCAACGTGATCAGGCTGCTCAGAATACAGCCAAAACCAATGTTGCTCAGGTGCAAACACAGCCGGAAGAAGACTTTATTTTCAATGACAGAGATTTGAATTATTACTGGCAGGAATATGCGGGACAGTTACCCAAAGAACAGGTGGCCATTGCAAAGCGTATGCAAGTGATACGTCCGGTATTGTTGAATAATTCGACTACTTTTGAAGTAGTGGTCGATAATGAGATTGCTGCTAAAGATTTTACAGCTTTGATTCCGGAATTACAGACTTATCTTCGTGGAAGATTGAAGAACAGCAAAGTGGCGATGACAGTGCGGGTAAGTGAACCTGCAGAAACTGTTCGGGCGGTTGGTCGTGTCGAGAAGTTCCAGATGATGGCACAGAAGAATCAGGCGCTGATGCAACTGAAAGATGAGTTCGGACTCGAATTATATTAATGTACTGATTTCTATAAGATTTCCATCCGGATCTTTAAAGTAAATGCTCCGGATGGCTATGAAAGCAATACTAATGCAAACGTTGATTCATTCTGTCACCGTATCCGTCGCTATACCTTTCTTCCGGCATAATGATCCATAGAATAAGATAAATAATAATTCCTGCAAAAGCAGTGAAGATGGTGGCTAGTGCATAGACTATTCTTACTAAAGTAGGGTCCCATCCGAAGTATTCGGCTAAACTTCCGCATACTCCGGCTATCATTCGTTCCTTTCTGGAACGAGTCAGTTTTTTGTTGTTTTCCATAAAGCGATTGTATTAATAAAAAATAAGTCCTGTAAATCTTTCGCTTTACAGGACTTGTCTTTTAAAATTTCTTGGGGTGGAAGACCGGACTCGAACCGGCGACATTCAGAACCACAATCTGACGCTCTAACCAACTGAACTACATCCACCATGTCTGCGTTTCTCTAACGCGGTGCAAAGATAGATATTATCTTTAAATCTCCAAAAGATTCTGCTACTTTTTTTTATAAAAAAGATATTCTTTTATTCCCCGATTATGCTTGCTGAAGAGGGATCGCGCATCATTTGCAAAGATTCTCAGAGAGTTACGTGCATTTACGGAAATGGAGTCAGTGGGGAAATTAATTGGTAGTAATTGATGATTCTTTTTTCCTGATTGAACGGGACGGGCTGTCCATACCAGGCTATATTCGCAATGGTTGAGTCGGGTGGTACTATCTTTTACTAATTCCATTTTTACCATCAGGCCGCCATCCGTGCGACGGGCGGACATATTGGAAATATAATTCCCCAGTGAATATACTACCAGATGCTTCCCGTTTGTCAGACTGTCTTTGCGAATTTCGATAGGCTGCACAACATGAGGATGACAACCGATTATGTGATTTACTCCTTTTCGAAGCAGCCAATCGGTCAGAAACTTCTGTTCTTTGTCAGGGAGTGACTGGTATTCGATTCCCCAATGCATACAAGCAATAATTGCATCGGGATTCATTGTTTTACTTGCTTCGATATCTTTGGATATAATGGTCGTATCAGTATAATTGACGATGTTGGGCGGAGTGACAGGGATTCCGTTTGTTCCGTATGTATAGTTGAGTATGGCAATGCGGAAGCCTTTTTTTTCTAATAAAAGAGGGTATTTATTTTCACGCTCTTCAGCGTTGAGGTACGTTCCGGCGTGTGGAATTTTTAAGGAGTCTATTAATTGTATAGTGCGTTCCAAGCCTTTTCTGCCACGGTCGAGACTATGGTTATTGGCGGTTATCAGTACATTGAATCCGGCATTATGGATAGCGGTCAGATATTCATCGGGAGCGCTGAAAGCGGGATAGCCTTTGTACGGTTTTCCTCCGAGAGTAACTTCCAGATTAGCTATGGCAAAGTCAGCACTTTGAATTTCGTCTTTGACATATTCAAAATAGCTGGAATAATCGTAGCCTCCTGTCGCAGTACGTGCAGCGTTAATTTGTCCTTGATGCTGCATAAGGTCCCCTGCAAAAAGAAGCGAAAGGGTGTCTGTTTGCAGGCTGTCAGTTGTCAGTATCTGTGTGGTAGTATCATTTTCTTGCGCTTTGCTGATACAAGAGAATTGTGTAACCAGAAGAAGGGATACTAATAGTTCTTTCATACGTTCAAGAGGATTATAATGTCTTTTCGAGAATGATTGTTACTTAGGCAGGAAACGGACATAATAAGAGAGGGAGAGTCGTAATTGTTTTCATAACTGTCAGATTAAGGGAAGGAAAAGGACAGTGAAACACATTTCACTGTCCTTCAATATTCTACTTGTAAATAGCTTTTTTACCGGCTAAAAGTGTATTTTTCATTAATGATACAATCGTCATCGGACCCACGCCGCCCGGTACGGGAGTGATGAATGAGCACTTAGGCGCTACCTCATCAAACTTCACATCGCCTGTCAGCTTGAAGCCGGATTTTTTGCTGGCGTCCGGCACGCGGGTAGTACCTACGTCGATTACCACTGCACCTTCTTTGACCATTTCTTCTTTCACAAAGTTGGGTTGTCCCAGAGCAGCAATAATAATATCAGCTTCCTGACATTCTTTTACCAAGTCTTTGCTGCGGCTGTGGCATACAGTAACAGTTGCATCTCCCGGATACGCTTTCTGCATCATCAGTGAAGCCATCGGCTTGCCTACAATGTTGCTGCGGCCGAGTACAACACATTTCTTTCCCGACGTCTCTATCTCATAACGTTTCAGCAGTTCGAGAATACCGTTCGGGGTGGCAGATACATAGCAGGGAAGTCCGATAGACATACGCCCCACATTGATAGGGTGGAATCCGTCTACATCTTTACGATAGTCGATCGTTTCGATAACTTTCTGTTCGGAGATATGTTTCGGTAACGGGAGCTGTACGATAAATCCGTCTACATCGTCGTCATTATTCAGTTCGCATACTTTGGCGAGTAGTTCTTCTTCGGTCACGTCACTTTCGTAACGGATGAGGGAAGATTTGAATCCACATACTTCGCAGGCTTTTACTTTGGCGGCTACATACGTTTCGCTGCCACCATCATGTCCTACAAGGATTGCTGCCAGATGCGGGCGTTTGCCGCCACGAGCAACAATTTCGGCTACTTCGGCTGCAATCTCTTGTTTCACTTGTTCGGAAATGGCTTTTCCGTCTATCAGAGTCATATTTTCAGAGTATTTATTGGTGATGGACAAAAGTAAAATAAATAACTGAACTCTCCAAAAGGAATGGACTTTTTGTGGAGAGGGGACAGCGGAACATATTGGAATGCGAGTAGGAAAGAAGGCAAAAAGAACAAGGGAAAGCTCTGATTTTCAGGTAAGAAAAACAGAGCCTCTGTTTAGGTGAAACGGAGGCTCTGTTTACATCAATCAGAGGCTCTGTTCGGGTGAAATGGAGCCTCTGTTTGGTCTTGTCAGATCATGTTCTTATTTGTCAGCAATTTGCCTTTATACTCTCCGGTCAATGTACGGAGGAAGGCGACAATCTTATCTACTTCCGGTTGTGGTAGGTCGATGCCTAACTGATATTTGGCCATGGCGCGAACCGCATCATCCATAGTAGCCATGCTGCCGTCGTGGAAATAAGGAGCGGTCAGTTCAATATTTCTCAATCCTGGCACTTTGAAGCGGTGACGGTCACGCTCTGCTTTTGTCTGCTTGAATCGTCCGTTGTCTTCTTCAGTCATTTCTGCCTGACGGTCTGCGAAATAATCATGCTGTACACCGATCAGTTCATAAGATTGTCCTCCGAGGATTTCTCCCACATGACAAGTCGCACAGTCATATTTCTTGAAAAGGTCGTATCCGGCGATTTCATCTGCGGTGATGGCATCTTTCTGTCCTTTCAGATAACGGTCGAAACGTGAATTAGGAGTCAGCAATGTCTTTTCGAACTCCTGAATAGCATTTGTGATATTCTTTTCGTTCAATCCGTCGGGATATACTTCGTTGAATGCCACTACGAAATTCTTGTCTTCTGCCAGTTTGCTGATGATCTGATCGAATGACTCGCAAGCCATTTCTACCGGATTCAATGGAGGGCCGGCAGCTTGTTCTGCCAGAGTTCCGGCACGTCCGTCCCAGAATTGAACAAAGTTATAGGCAGCATTGTATACGGTCGGGGCATTGACGCCGCCCAACTGACCGCCTACTCCTTCAGAATACTGCTTGTTGTCAACGCCACCGGTATCCAGACCATGACAGCTGGCACATGAAACGGTGTTGTCTGCCGATAAGCGGGTGTCGTGATACAACAGATTTCCTAAGACCACTTTGCGTACATCGACTGAGATCGAGTCGGCAATAGGACGAATCGGTTCGTTAATGAAATCAGGTGCTACTGCCACATCGGTATACAGTCCCATGCGGTGATGTTTTACCCAGCTCAGTGCTACCTCTTTCTTTGCATCATTGAAAGAAGCTCCCCAATGTACAAGGTAATACTTTGCCTGCGGCATCTTTCCGTCGAGGATTACTTTTTCTACTTTAGCCAGATCAACCGGATTGAGAGGGCGTCCTTCCTTCATGTCTTTCTCCATCTGAGTCATGTCGAAAGCGCGATAGGCTTTGCTCACGTCTTCCATTACAATTTTTCCGGCTACAGGCATATTTGCATAGAACGGTAGTTCCGGCGTCGAGGTATGGCATCTCAGGCATCCTGCATCCGTAATAATCTGTTGCATCTGCACGTTTGCTTCCAAATCGGCAGAAGGCACCCGATGCATCAGTCGGTAAATGACTGCCAATGCCGCCACGACTACCAATAATGCTACGATTAGTTTTGTACTTCTCTTCATTTCACATTTGTTTTTTGAGGTTAGTTATTACGATTATATAAATGTACGCTTTGTTGGGCCGCCGGCAGGTAATTGACTCCATACCAGCACATTTGTAAAGCAAGGAAGGAGACTATGAGCAGGGCATAGAGTGTTTTCCGTCCGGTTCTTCTGAACAGGCGGAGGTGGATGTAGAGCAAATATCCCATCCAGGTGATGGCTGCCCAAGTTTCTTTGGGGTCCCAGCTCCAGTAGTTTCCCCAAGCCTCCTTTGCCCAGAGAGAACCTAGCAGCATACCGATGGAAAGAAAAGCGACGCCTGCGTAGACCAGATTGTCTGCTGTATGCAGGTATTCTTCTTTATGACGGAACAGTCCGGTCAGGGCGATGATGAAAGCACATCCCAGAACGGAATAAGAGAACATATATACGGTTACATGCGGGATGAACCATACACTTTGCAGCGCCGGCATCAATGACTGATCGTGTATCTCGGGCTTCATCAAATTAATGATCACAAAAACTGTAGAAAGTAACGTCGAGAAAGAGAGAATCCAGCGATACTTCCATCTGATATAGGTTAGCAATCCTGCTATTCCCATAAAGAATGAATACCACAATCGGGTTTCTCCCATAGTGCGTAATGGAGGGCGCTGGAGGAATATCCATAATCCGGCAATAAATATTCCCAATATAATAATGCCGCCGGAAGTAAAAACGATTGCCACCTTACTCTTCGATGATGAACGAAGGGCAAATACAGCTCCTGCCAACCATAAGCAGATGGATACTGCTGCAAATACATAGAAGTTATCCCAGTTTATCATACGCTTTAGCTCCGTTTATAAATAAAAGAACTGCTCCTGCAAGCATCATCAGAATACCCGCTACCATCACATATTTCCAAGGCTGTTTTACGACCTGTAGAATGCAGTAATTGCTTTCGTTGCCTTTTGTTACGTCGTATCCGGTGAGGTAGACGTCTTCCCCCAGTCGGTAGGAATAGGGATGGTTTACTTCCAGCAGAACGTTCTCATTCCCCAAACGTACATTGGCGGAAAAGCGGGAAGGACGTCCGTTCGGGTAATATTCTACAGCGAACGAATTGAGTTCCATATCATAATCTAAATAGTAAGATGCACCATTCATGTCGAATGCCTCATGCGTTGGTTCACCTTTATATAAAGGTACGCGTAATGTCCGTGTGTCACTGCTACCTAGAAATCCGGCAAACAGAGCCAGCCATAAACCTGCATGATTCAGAATAAAGCGCCAGCGTGCTTGTTTGCGATGCCGACAGGCGTGGATGGTGATCATCGCCAGATTGCTTAATAATAATAAGAGTATAGAAATGAATATCCATGAAGTCATGAAATTGTAACATCCCAATGAGGCTGATATTCCATTGCGCATTTCGGCTTCCGGTTCAGATAGCTGGGGGAAAAGTCCTATGATCAGGCAACCACCGATAAACAGACTGATAGATAAAACACTGGCTTTGGATGAACCGAGAAAACGGGTGATTCTTAGATTATTATATTCTTTATATAGTATCCATAACAGGAAAAGCCAGATCGCCGCAAAGATGATATTCAGCGGAAAGGCGAGAAAAGAAACAGGAAAGTTTCCTGTGAACAGCTGCATGGCTGCTGCTAATAAAATGTAACCTGCTACATATACATAGTACATATTCGTGCTTCTGTTTTGTTATCTTTTGCAAAGTAAAGAAATAAAAATGAATATTCATATAAAACCTTTATAAAATTGTAATCATTACAAGTGAATAGTGATATTAATATGGTTTTAGGATAATCTTTCAGTGTAGTTGTTGGCGAAAGGAGAGGGGATATGGAAGCTAAAGCTGCGCTTTACAAGGTATAAAGCTATGCTTTAGGGAGTGAAAAGCATAGCTTTATACCTTGTAAAATGCAGTGTTTTATATTGGGTTTATCATGGCGGGAGTAATCACTACAAGAGCCTGTGAAAAGTGAAAACTTGAAAAGTTGAAGTTGCCAGGTAAAAAGCTGATTGATATAGGAAAGTGAAATTTGTAATACCAAAAATAAAGGAGGAAGCCTAAGCCTCCTCCTTCTATCTGAAACAGAATAAAATTCTTTTTATTTTTTCATTTTCGGCATCATCTTGCCCATTTTGCTGCTGGTTACCATCTTCATCATTTTGCGAGTTTGGTCGAACTGTTTCAGCAAACGGTTTACTTCCTGAATAGTTGTTCCGCTACCTTTAGCGATACGTGTACGGCGTGAGCCATTCAATATTTCCGGATTGGAACGTTCTGCCGGAGTCATGGAATAGATGATTGCTTCGATACTTTTGAAAGCATTGTCGTCGATATCGATATCTTTGATAGCTTTGCCTACGCCCGGGATCATGGATGCAAGTTCTTTCAGATTACCCATCTTCTTGATCTGGGCAATCTGGCTGAGGAAGTCGTTGAAGTCGAACTGATTCTTGGCAATCTTCTTTTGCAGACGTTTGGCCTCTTCTTCGTCATACTGTTCCTGAGCACGTTCTACCAGTGAAACGATGTCACCCATACCGAGGATACGGTCTGCCATACGTGCCGGGTGGAACTGGTCGATAGCATCCAGCTTTTCACCTGTACCCACAAATTTAATCGGCTTGTTGACTACCGAACGGATAGAAAGGGCCGCACCACCACGGGTGTCACCATCCAGTTTGGTCAGTACCACACCGTTGAAGTCCAGGCGTTCGTTAAATTCTTTGGCTGTATTGACGGCATCCTGTCCTGTCATGGAGTCTACCACGAACAGAATTTCGTCCGGATTGATTGCTTCCTTGATAGCGGTGATCTCGTTCATCATCTGTTCGTCTACGGCCAGACGTCCGGCTGTATCGACGATTACGAGGTCATATCCTTTGGCTTTAGCTTCTTGAATGGCGTGTTGTGCAATCTCTACCGGATTTTTGCTGTCCAGTTCTGAGTACATCGGCACTTCAATTTGTTCTGCCAATACACGCAACTGTTCGATAGCTGCCGGACGGTAAACGTCACAAGCTACCAGTAATGGTTTGCGATTCTTCTTTGTTTTCAGCATGCGTGCCAACTTACCGGAGAAAGTAGTCTTACCCGAACCTTGCAGACCTGACATCAGGATTACTGCCGGACGGGATTCGAGGTTGATTTCTACCGTCTCGCCACCCATCAACTGGGTTAGTTCGTCGTGCACAATCTTCACCATCAACTGGCTTGGCTTCACAGCCGTAAGTACATTCTGACCGATGGCTTTTTCCTTCACCGTGTCAGTGAAAGTTTTTGCAACCTTGTAGTTAACGTCGGCATCAAGCAATGCCTTACGTACATCTTTCAGCGTCTCCGCCACGTTAATTTCGGTGATTTTGCCTTCACCTTTCAGAATCTTGAATGACCGTTCTAGTCTTTCACTTAAATTATCGAACATAGTTGTTTAATTACGAATTAATTATTTGAGCCTGCAAATGTACAAAAATCTCTTGTATTTATATCTTTTTATTCTGCCATTTTGCTTTTTTGAGGTAAATATAGCTTGTTATCAACAGCAAGGTATAGTACAGAATCTCAATCGTAAAGCAGATTTCAATCGGTGCTTTGAGCCACATTCCGACGAAAACGATGTAGGAACCGTAAATGGCAATCGTGATGGTTTCGAGCAACAGGGCTGCCTGCGTATTTCCTGTTCCGGAGATGCCGTTGAATACGACATTGGCTACTGATGCAATGAGCATGGCGCAGCAGATAACGTATACCGAAGGCACGGACTCGGTGATTAACGCTGCTTCGCTGGTATATACGGAGAGGAGGAACTGAGGAAACAAAACCGACAATCCCACCAGTCCCAGCATGATGAAGAACGAGAATCGGGCTATTTTATTGATAAGCGGCATGACGTATTGGATACCTCCTGCGCCGATGGCATTGCTGACAAGGCTGTTGGTCGTTGTTGCCAGTGCATTCACCGGAATCAGCAGTACGACGTAGATACTACGGACAATGTTGGCAATGGCCAGTTCCCGTTGTCCCAACCGTTCTACGGCAACAAAGAACACGAACCAGGTCGCCATCGATAAGAAATATTGAAGCATCGTGAAGCAAGAAATGCTGAGAATACGCATCAGCAATGCCGGATCGAACGAGCGCAGACGATTCAGACCATACTTTTTCAAATCAACACTGATATATGTATAGATCAGGAAGAAGAGAATGGAAGAGGCTTCCGCCAGTACAGAAGCGATGGCAGCTCCCTTGATTCCCATTTCCGGCAGACCGAATTTACCGAAAATCAGTGCATAGTCCAATATGACGTTGGTTAATGCCATGACAACAGCATTGATGGTCAAGACCTTGGTACGTGTGATGCCGATGTACAGGGCACGGAACATGACATTGACAAACGAGAAGAAGAACCCGTAAATACGCCAGTCCAGAAACTCCATAGTGCCTTCGTAGATGGATTCGGAAGAAACCAGCAACCGCATGATATTTCCTCCGAACGCTTTGGTGAAGCCGAACATCAATATAGCTATCAACAGGAGGAACATAATCCCTTGAATCATTACGGGACCTACATCACTGTAGCGTCCTTCTCCATTGCGTCGTGCAATGACAATTTGTGATCCTGTGCTGAATCCGAAAGCGATGGTGAATATACATATATAAAATAGTCCACCCATAGCCGAAGCTCCCAGGGCCACTTCACTAACGTGTCCTAAGAATGCGGTATCGGTGACATTGATGACATTTTGCGCCAGCAAGCTGAGTAGTATCGGGTAACTGACACTCCAAATCTGTTTGTTGGTATACATAATTAAGCGTTTAAGTTTACAGTTTGCAAAGATAGCGCTTTATTCCGATTCTGAAGCAATGGGATAGGTGAAAACAATTTCCGGACCTTCCGTTCCCCGGGCGTTTACCTGATAGCTTCCTCCGAAGTAAGCCAGCAATAACTGGTTGATCTCATGCCTGATGCCGGTCTCCTGTGAGGTGAAAGCCTCGTCCGCCAATGGAGAGTTGAGAATGCGGAAATAAAGCATTTCGCCTTTCCGGCTTAATGTAAAGCGGATAATCCGTTCCTCCTGTTGTCCCTCCGTTTCATGTTCATGCGGATAGGTCAGGGTACTGAGCAGAGCGTATCCCAATCGGGTGGTATCTGTGCGAAGGGACAGTGACTCGACTTCCGGAGTGAAGCGGACTTGAATGCCTGTCTTTTCATTATTCATGCGTGCCATGTAGCATACTTCGTTACAAAGTGCGACGGCATCATAGTCTTGTATCTGGAACTTCATCATTTTGGCTTCCAGACGAGACAGGTCGAGTACATCATTGACCAGTCTCATTAATCTTTCTGAGCTTTGGTGGATGATCGCCGAGTATTCTTCTCTTGTTTTTTCATCTATATTCGGTTCGCTGGCTATGAGTTGCGAGAAACCTACCACGTTGTTGAGCGGGGTCCGGATGTTATAACTCATGTTTGACAGGAAGCGATTTTTTATTTCGTTGGTTACTCGTACCGTTTCCGCTGCTTTGCGTATTTCGCTCTCGGAATATTTTAGGGCTTTGCGTATTTTGGAGAGCCGGAATAGGGAAATAAATAATACGATCAGAATGGCACTGATTACGATCAGGCTGATCAGACGTATTTGGTTGGTCTGCTTTTGTTGTTCCAGTTCTATCTTGTCCAGATTATAGCTTTTTTTGATTTGCTCCATTTGGGTGTTGGAGAGTGCCATGGCAGCCGAGTCCTTGATGGCCAGTGCCTGTTGGTAGAGCGTTGTCGCTCTGTTATTATCTCCGGCTTCCACCCATATTTTAGCCTGTTTCAGCAGTTGTTCGGCATAGTCGCTGGTGAAATCTTTCTTGAGCATAGTTAATGTCGTGTCGATGTAGGCTGATGCCTGCTGATATTGTTTGATGCTCTGATAGTATTTCGCATAGATGTCGTAGTAGAGCACCTTATACATGAAATAGGTGTTTTCAGTCAGATACTTTTTAGACTTTTCTATATGTGAATAAGCGAGTTGGGGCTGATCGGTATTCAGATAATAATGCGCGTAGAAAATCTCATTGAAAATGAATACGTCGGCAAATCCGTCTTTTAAAGATGGGTTGTCAATGATGAATTTGCAGAGTACATTTTCCAGTTCTTGCAGGTATTTCAGTTGCCTGTTATTGTCTTTCATTTCTTTGGTAACGGATATGAGCTGTGACAAGACGGAGATACGGACTACCGCATTGCCATTCTTTGGAAGCAACCTGTAGGCTTCTTCCAGCGCTTTGAGTCCTTCGTCCCAGCGCTGGCTGCCGATGTATGCGTTGGACAGGCATTGATAAGCGGCTACCATTCCACGGTTGTTGTCGATATCAAGGGCTTTCTGTTTCATCTTGTTTGCTTCGCTGATGGCAAGCTCATATTGTTCGGTAAAGGTGTATAGGTCAATCTGAAAGCGTCGGGCGTCGAAGAAATAGTCCCATAAACCGGATTTTTGTACAAGCGGTTCCATCTTGACTATCCATTTGGCTACACTGTCCTGTTCGCAACGGTTGTAATAATACAAAAGATGATAGTAGGCGGCCAGACTGGCGTACTTATCATTCTTTAGTTTTAATGCCTCTAGCATCAACGTGTCCGAATATTGGATACATTTGTAGTTGTTTTGCTCTATTTTTATGATTGCATTCAGTGTAGAGAGGCGTGTGGTATCATGCGGCAGTGTCTGCAACATTTGCAGCAGACTGTCTGAGGCAGTATCGGTGTTTGCATAGCCCAACAGCAGGCCATAGCAGGTGATGATCAGTAATATCAGTCGTTTCATCGTGCTTCCTCCTTTTTTATCTGCGCATGGCGAATCGGGTGTGTGAACAGAAAACGTGCTCCTTTGTCATAGTCCGGGTCGATCCATATTTTGCCTCCCAGTTGCTCGATGATAAGCTGGCAGATAGATAATCCGAGTCCTGTGCCCTGTGCGTTTTCATCGAGCTTTTCGAAGCGGTTGAATATCTTGTTCTGGTTCTCCTTGGAGATTCCGCAACCGGTATCACTAACGGAGAAAAGGGCCGTATCTTCCGTTTGTTTCACCAGTTCCAGGGTGATAGTGCCTTGTGCAGTAAACTTTGTGGCGTTGATAAGCAGATTGATCAGTACTTGTTGCAGGCGGGCACTGTCCGTGGTCAGCTTCAGTGAACTGAGAGAGGTGGAAAACCGTACTTCCGCTTGAGTCTGCTTTATTTTCTCTACCATGTCGATAACATTTCTGCATAGCGCTACAATATCACACTCGTTGAATTTGAATTGCATTTTTCCAATTTCAAGGCTGGATAAGTCAATTACATCATTAATCAGTTTGAGCAGCAGTTCTGAGTTCTGCTGGATGATATCGTTGCACTGTTGTTTCGTTTCGTTGTCGATGGATTCTTCTGTCAGAATAGCTGAAAAACCGGATAAAGCATTGAGCGGAGTACGAATCTCATGGCTCATATTGGAGAGAAAAAGGCTTTTGGTGTGGATAGACTTTTCTGCTTGTTTCTTGGCTTTTTCCTGTTCCTGTTGTGATTGCAGAAGACGATTGTTGGTGCGCTTGATGCGGAAAATGGCAATGATGATCAGTACTACGATCACTAAGATCACAGACAGACTCCAATAATAGAGATTTTTTTGTATGTTGATATAATTAAGTTCGCTTTTATCTATCTGATACAGGGTATGCAGTTCGTTTATCTGGCTGAGATAACTTTGGGCGTCCAATGAATCTTTGAGATGATTAATCTCCTCATAAATCTTGCACGCCTCTTGTTTCTGATTCATAAGTACCAGGACTTTGGCGCGTTCCTGTAATAACTGAACATGTCTGAATAAAGCCGTTTTCTTTGTTATGGTGAGTAATTCTTCATATTCTTTCAGCGCTTTATCATATTCTTTTGACTCAATATGATAGCCGGCATACATATAGTTGCTGATTGAAGAATAGTAGGGATACGGATATTTTTCGTAGATGGAGTCCAGCTGTTTCAGATACTCCAGTGCTTTTGGAAGGTTGTTTGTCTGTATATAATAATAGGCATAGCTGCAAGGCAGATAGAAGTCATCGGGCAAACCTGATTCTTTATGGTAAAGAGACTCCAGATAGGCAAAATCTTTTTCGATATCTGTCATTTGCCTGTATTTGAGTTTGCTCAGGATCAAATGAAACATGCTTGTCTTAAGATATGGAATACTTGCCGGAATTTTTTGCATTATTTTCAAGGATTCCTCATAAGACTCTATAGCAGACTGGGGATTTCCCGAACTTTGGTAGGTGTCTGCAAGGGCACGCAATGCCAGTGCCGTTCCGAAAGGATAATCTATAGCTTTGGCTTGCTGATACATTGAGTTGGCGTTGTTGACTGCCAGACTGATATTTCCTTCCGTAATTAATGCCTGAACTGCCATCATTTTCAATGGAAACAGAATATGATATTCTTGCTGCTTTTCAAGTTCGGGGCTTAAGAGTTTTTCCCATAAGATGATGCTGTCCGTTGTAATATCGATATTTGTATTGAAAGAAAGATCATGCTCGACAAGTGGCTGGAGTAAGGTAAGTCGTTCTTTGTTCAGGTTTGTTGCATGGAGAGCCGCCGATATGAATATGGCTGCAATGAGTGCTATTATATGCTGTAAATTACTATTCACTATTTTGTTTGCTCGTATGGTGATGTGCAAAAGAAATAAAAAGAGCGAAGACTGGCAAGCAATCTTCACTCTTTTTTATAGAATTATTTTCTTTTGAGGATCTCCCGTGCCCCAGGACCTTCGTGGCTGGGGTAGCCGGGAGTATGATTTCTGCACCGGGGATCGGCATCTACCTTCAAACTGCGGTAATCATCTTTGGAACGTGTGATGTAATCGTCCAGCAAAGCACGATGCTCGGCGAGTATTTTGGAGTATTTAGGGTCTTTGGCAAGATTTTTTCTTTCACCCGGATCTTTTTTCATATCGTACAGTTCTTCTCCGTTGCCTTCCAGATAATGGGTGTATTTATATCTCGGTCCGCGCACCATGCGTCCGGGAGTGGTAACGTACTCATATTCGCTGTGCCATTCGGAGACAACATAAGGGTGGCTTTTCTTTTGTTTCTCTCCCCTTAGAGTCGGTGCAAGGCTGATGCCGGCTTTTTCTGCCGGAACGGCGATGCCTGCCAGGTCGCAAAGGGTGGGCAGGAGATCTAACGTCGGCTGTGTCAGCAGATGGTCTATAGGTTTCTTCTGCTGCTTGATGCCGGGACCGGCAAAGATAAACGGAACGTTGGTCATTTCATCATAGAAGCTGATATGCTTGGTCACCATGCGGTGGGATGCCATGCCGTCGCCGTGGTCCGCCATAATTACGACAATCGTGTTTCTTCCGGCAGGGGTGGAGTAGAGGGCTTTCAGTACGCTGTCTACTTGCTTGGACACCATCTTGGTGTAATGCTGGAAGGCGGCGATGTAGTGACGATAGTTTTCTTCGTTCCAATGGGCAGCCTGTGTCATGCGGCGGTGACTGCAACAGATATATTGTACGGGAGTCGGAATATTGCTCCAGTCTTCCACATCAAAGTTGTCCGGCAATTCGGGCAGCGGTCCGCTGATCGGCCGGTCGGTGTGTACTCCTGCGTTTTCGCCGATGAATCCGCAGATATTATGCGGGTTCTGAAAATCTGCAATGCAGATAAAAGGTTCTTTCGGAGGATTGCTGAGGTAGGCAACGGCATCCTCGCAGGTTCCTACATCCAGGAAACTGTCATTGTTGACCGGAAATTCGGGATCGGTGAATGGCTTGGCTACCGGTTCTTTATGTTTGAAGCCTCTCAGTGAGCCCATGTCGTGAGTCTTGCCGAAGTGTACGGCCTCATAACCGTTTTCGGAGAAGAGACTACCCAGTGTAGGTACGTTTTCCGGCAGGCGGGTGTTGACGGGTTCGCTGGAATTTGAACGTACATTGGTCTGGTGAGGCATCATGCCGCTCCATAATGCTGCGCGTGAAGGTTGGCTGAGGGGGCAGCCTACATAAGCGTTAGAGAAGATTACCCCTCTTGATGCTACTTCGTCAATGGGAAGTGTGCAGCCTTGTGTATGTCCGTAAGCGCCTACGACACGTTGTGTGAGATGGTCGCACTGGATAATCAGGAAGTTCGGCTTTTCTTGTGCCTGGGCTGCTGCGCCACAAAGGGCTAATCCCATGAATGGATAAATTGTTTTCATTCTTGGCTAGAATTAAGTAATTGATTGGGTAGCAAAAGTAGGAAAAAACAAAAAGCAAAAAAGGGCGGGGGAGAGGTTTTGGACGTAAATGAAAGTAATTTGTACAAAAATGAAATACGCGATGAACGATTTATGAGGAACAGCGAAGACCGCGATGAATAATAAATGAAAAGAATTAATGGGAATCATAAAAAGAACGGTGAATAAACTGCGATTATTCACCGTCCAGTCTATTCACCGTTCCTTATTTATGATCGTTTATTCTTGATCAGCTATTCATGCTCATCAGGAATTCGTCGTTGTCTCTTGTTTTTTCCAGACGGTCTTTTACGAAATCCATTGCTTCGATAGGATTCATATCTGCAAGGTATTTGCGTAATATCCACATGCGGTCGAGTGTTGTCTTATCAAGCAGCAGATCGTCGCGACGAGTACTGGATGCGGTGATGTTGACAGCAGGGAAGATACGCTTGTTGGACAGGTTGCGGTCAAGCTGCAACTCCATGTTACCTGTACCTTTGAATTCTTCGAAGATAACTTCGTCCATTTTGGAACCGGTGTCGATCAGTGCGGTAGCGATGATAGTCAGCGAACCGCCGTTTTCGATGTTACGGGCAGCACCGAAGAAGCGTTTGGGCTTGTGAAGTGCATTGGCGTCCACACCACCGGAAAGTACTTTACCGGATGCGGGAGATACAGTATTGTAAGCACGTGCCAGACGAGTGATAGAGTCAAGGAAGATCACTACGTCGTGTCCGCATTCTACCAGTCTTTTTGCTTTCTCGAGTACGATACCTGCGATTTTTACGTGGCGTTCTGCCGGTTCGTCAAAAGTAGAAGCGATTACTTCTGCGTTGACGCTGCGTGCCATGTCGGTTACTTCCTCCGGACGTTCGTCGATCAGCAGCATAATCATATATACTTCCGGATGATTGGCTGCGATGGCGTTGGCGATATCTTTCATCAAGATGGTCTTACCTGTCTTCGGCTGTGCTACGATCAGTGCACGCTGTCCCTTACCGATAGGAGCGAAAAGGTCTACAACCCGGGCAGACATGGAGTCTGAATAACCGCCTTTGCAGAGTCTGAATTTCTCGTCCGGGAAGAGCGGAGTCAAGTGTTCGAAAGGAACACGGTCGCGAACGAAAGCTGCGTCACGTCCGTTGATCTTTGACACCTTTACTAACGGGAAATATTTTTCTCCTTCCTTTGGCGGACGGATGATGCCTTCTACCACGTCACCGGTCTTAAGACCAAATAACTTAATTTGTGACTGTGATACATAAATATCGTCCGGAGAAGAAAGATAATTGTAATCGGAAGAACGGAGGAATCCGTATCCGTCCTGCATGATTTCCAGTACGCCTACTCCGCTGAGGATATCATCGAATTCATAAGGCTTTTCACGCTCGATCACTTTGCGTTCCGGCTGTTGTTGTACAGGCGGAAGGTTCTCGGCAGCGTTGTTCTGCTGTTGTGCAGGACGTTGTTGCATCGGAGGACGCTGGTTGTTGTTATTATTACGCTGGAAATTATTATTGTTGTTAGCATTTGCATTGTTATTGCCGGCGTTGTTATTGTTGTTGTCGCGCGGGCGGACAATGCGCTGGCGTTGTTGCGGTTGTGAATGCTGTTGTTGCTGTGGTTGTGGAGCTTGCTCGGGGGCGGCTTGTGCTGTTTCTGCCTTGGTCGCTTCGAATTTGCCGAAGAGTTCGGTCGGAAGCTCTATTTTTTCAGAAGGCAGGTCTTCGATTGGGATAAAGTCATCATCGTCTTCGCTGGATAAGATGGTACTTTCTTCGTCGATCACCGGTGCCGATTTCTTTTGCGGTTTGGCTATTACCGGTTTTTCTGCAACGGCAGGTTTGTTTTCTTTTACTTTCTTTTCTGTCTCCTGTGTCGGAGTTGCTTTTTCAGCCGCCGGTGCAACTACCGTTTTTTCCGCAACAGCTTTTTCTTCTGTTGGTTTCACTATCGGTTTTGCGTTTTCCACCTCCTTGTTTTCTGCTTTTTCAGCGATATTGGCGTCTTTGCGGGGACGGCCTACTTTGCGCTTAGGAGCAGCTTTCTCTGCCTTCGGTTCAGCAACGGGAGCTTCTTTGGCTTTGTTGGCAGCCTCTTCTTTAGGCTGTTGCTGAGGTTTGGCTGCAGGAGCATTTTCTTTATTTTTAGTAACTTCCGCATTTTTGGCTGCAGGTGCTACTTTCTCTTCTTTTTTAGGTGCGGCTGTGCGCGAACGCTTGTTTTTATCTCCTTTGCGTTCTTCTTTTAATTTCTCTGCGGCAACTTTCTTAGTGGCTCCGGCTATGGCTTGCTCATCAAGAATCTTGTATACAAGTTCTTCTTTCTTAAATGAGTCTGCTTTTTTGATGCCTAGCTCTTTGGCAATAACTTGAAGTTCCGACAGATTTTTGTCGTTCAATTGGATAATGTTATACATATAGTATGGTAAGTTATTAAAATTTCTGTCTTGATGAAATATGGACAGCATTACTACAGCGTAATAACCGCAGAGATGCGAGCATATGTTTTGTTTTTAATTATGAATTAGGGATGTATGTGTTGAATCGTAGAATGTTTCAACGGGGCAAAGATAATAAATATTTTTGGTTTCATGAACAATCAAACACTTTTTTCAGCGTAAAAACGTATCTTTGCTGTATAAAAGAAAATAGTATGACAGTAAATGAAGCTCGTTTAATTTATTTTTCGCCTACACACACATCAAAACAAGTAGCCGAAGCAATTGTTCACGGAACCGGTATAAAAAATGTCGTTTCGATGAATCTCACATTGCAGACTGTCGAGGAAACTGTTATTCCTACGTCTGCATTAGCTGTTATCGTAGTGCCTGTATATGGAGGTCATGTGGCTCCTTTGGCTATGGAACGTCTGGAAAGTATTCGCGGTCTGGATACTCCTGCCGTATTGGTCGTGGTTTACGGAAACCGTGCCTACGAGAAGGCGTTGATGGAACTGGACGCTTTTGCCATCCCTCACGGATTGAAGGTGATTGCCGGAGCGACCTTCATAGGTGAACATTCATATAGCACCGATAAATGTCCCATCGCAGACGGTCGTCCGAATGAATCTGATTTGGATTATGCGGAAGATTTCGGAAAAAAGATAATGGAGAAAATTCAGGCAGCTGACGGACCCGATACTCTTTACCAGGTGGATGTGCGTGCCATTAAACGCCCCAGTCAGCCGTTTTTCCCCTTATTCCGCTTTTTGAGGAAGGTAATCAAGCTGCGCAAAAGTGGTACTCCGCTTCCCCGTACCCCTTGGATAGAAGATGAGAGCTTGTGTACTCATTGTGGTATCTGTGCGGCTCGTTGTCCGGCAGGAGCGATCACCAAAGGGGATGAACTGAACACGAATGCTGAAAAATGCATCAAATGCTGCGCCTGTGTGAAAGCATGTGCAAACAAGGCAAGGAAATATGATACTCCTTTCGCTTCTTTGCTGTCCGAGTGTTTCAAGAAACAGAAATTGCCTCAGACTATCTTGTAGATAATCACTCGTTTAGTCGTTTCGTCTATCCGGAAGCGGTTATCTGTCCGTTCGCCTATCAGCCATGCAATGCGTTCACCGCAGCAGAGAACCCATTGGCGTTCTTTTTGGCTGATGGAGAATTTGCGGTCGGTCAGATAATCGCTTATTTTTTTCTTGCCCGTCATGCCGAAGGGGATGAATGTATCTCCCGCTTGCCATTTGCGGCAGTGAATTTCCTCATTTAATTTGTCTGCATCGAAACAGGCGGTTTCTTTTTCCCGTGGAATCCGGAAATCGGGTGTGAATTCTCTTTCCTCTTTTATTAATTGATAGGGAAGGGCAGGGCCGTCTTCCGGCTGGATGGTTTCCAGTAGCAGCAAATTCCGGTCTTTAATGACTCGCCATTCTTTGCTGACGAATTGTTTCCCTGATTGTCCGTGAAGCGAATTGGCTATATCTTTGATTTGTGCCGAATTGAATCCCAGTGGATGCAATGTTTCAAACAAGAAAGCATCGGGAGCGGGTTCGTCCAGTAGAGCATCGATTCGGATACCTTCCGGAGTGATAATCCGTGTTTTGGCTTCGTCTATTACCTTATTATATATAGTAGCTACATCATTCAGGTGAATGCTTGTTTCTATCAGACTGTTTTTGACCGACGGATTTATTTCCTGCATCAGTGGGAGCAGGTTGAGGCGGATTTTATTGCGGGTATATTCGTCTTCCAGATTGGTGCTGTCTGTTACGAAGTCTTGTCCGATCTGTTGCAGGTAGCGGATGATTTCTTCCCGGTTGATGCAGAGCAACGGACGTACGATTGCTCCGTTTCGGGGGCGGATTCCTAATAAACCGGTAATGCCTGTACCCCGAATGAGGTTGAGCAGCATCGTTTCTACACTGTCGTCCTGGTGGTGAGCTACGGCGATTACATGGGCTCCGCACTCTTCTTTTATCTTTTCGAACCAGTTATAGCGGAGTTCCCTGGCTGCCATTTCTATCGAGATCCGTTTTTCAGTTGCGTACTGAGTCGTGTTGAAGTCGATGGTATGCAGGCGGATGCCGTATTTTTGGCAAAGTTGCCGGACAAACTGTTCGTCACGGTTTGATTCTTCACCGCGTAAATGGAAATTGCAGTGGGCAGCTTCACATTGATAACCTGCTGTGTGGAGTACACGCAGCAAGGCAACTGAGTCGGCTCCACCACTCAGGGCAACCAAAAGTTTATCATCCGGCGAGAATAAATGCTCTTTCTCTATATATCGTATAACCCGTTGTTGTATCATATCTGCAAAGATAATAGTTTATTGAGGTATCTCAAGTGAATGCTAATTGTTTTTATCGGACTGACTAAGGAAAAAACTCCCATAAATTAATTTTTTCTTTAGCGATTTCTAATTCGTCCTACTATAGTTCCTCTTTCGTACCACTATAGTAGGACGTAAGGGGAACTATAGTACTTCTTGCGTACCACTATAGTGGCACGAACTAATTGTTGCATGTAAATTCAATAGATGTAGGCAGGGAATTAGTTACCTGTTGTGGCTTGGACTTTTGATGGATTTATTTAGATACCGTCAGTATACGAAAATCCTGCTATTTAAAAACATTCTAAATAATTTGCGTGCTCGGAAGTTATGAATTATCTTTGCCGAAAATTTAGATAGTTATGCGTTTATCCGAATTAGGAACAGGTGAAAAAGGTGTCATCGTTAAGGTCTTGGGACACGGAGGCTTTCGTAAACGTATTGTGGAGATGGGTTTTATCAAAGGTAAAACTGTTGAAGTGTTGTTGAATGCTCCACTGAAAGACCCGATTAAATATAAAGTCTTAGGTTATGAAATATCTCTTCGTCGTCAGGAAGCGGAAATGATTGAAGTAGTCAGCGAGGAAGAAGCAAAAAAACAAGCCGAAAAAGCTGTATATCACGAAGGTTTGCCCGAAGATGTTTCTGTAAAAGAAGAAGATATGAAACGGTTGGCGTTAGGTAAGCGCCGTACTATCAACGTTGCTCTGGTCGGGAATCCGAACTCAGGCAAGACTTCTCTTTTCAATCTGGCTTCCGGTGCTCATGAGCATGTAGGAAACTATAGCGGTGTGACCGTAGATGCCAAAGAAGGGTATTTCGATTTCGAAGGTTATCATTTCCGTATTGTCGATTTGCCGGGAACGTATTCACTGTCAGCTTATACACCGGAAGAAATTTATGTCCGCCGTCACATTGTTGATGAAACACCGGACGTAATCATCAATGTAGTCGATTCTTCAAATCTGGAACGAAATCTGTATCTGACTACCCAACTGATTGACATGAATGTCCGCATGGTAGTGGCTTTGAATATTTACGATGAGCTGGAATCCAGCGGTAATACATTGGATTATCATTTGTTGAGTAAATTGTTCGGGGTGCCGATGGTGCCTACTGTCAGCAAGAAGAATCGTGGACTGGATACCTTGTTTCATGTAGTAATCAACCTTTATGAAGGGGTCGATTTCTTTGACAAGCAGGGAAATATGAATCCGGAAGTTCTGAAAGACTTGACCGAATGGCATGATTCTCTGGAAGACCGGAAGAACCATGAGGAAGAACATCTGGAGGATTACGTGCGCGAACATAAAAGGAAAGGGCGTGTATTCCGTCATATCCATATCAATCATGGTCCCGATCTGGAAAAAGCGATTGACGCTGTAAAAGAGGAAGTATCCAAGAATGAATTTATCCGCCATAAATATTCTACCCGCTTTCTGTCTATCAAGTTGTTGGAAAACGATCCCGATATAGAGAGCTTTGTACGGACGCTGCCCAATGCGGGAGAGATTTTCCGTATTCGCGACAAGATGGCCAAGCGCGTTCAGGAAACGATGAACGAGGATTGCGAATCCGCCATAACGGATGCCAAATACGGTTTTATCAGTGGTGCGCTGAAAGAGACATTTACTGACAATCATCTGGAGCAGGCGCAGACGACGAAGGTGCTGGATGCTATCGTTACTCATCGTATCTGGGGGTATCCTATCTTTTTCCTTTTCATGTACTTGATGTTTGAGGGAACGTTTGTTCTCGGAGAATATCCGATGATGGGAATTGAATGGCTGGTGGGGCAAATCGGTGACTTGATTCGCAATAACATGTCGGAGGGGCCGTTGAAGGATATGCTGGTTGACGGTATCGTAGGCGGTGTAGGTGGTGTTATCGTCTTTCTGCCCAATATTCTGATTCTGTATTTCTGTATTTCGCTGATGGAAGACTCCGGTTATATGGCCCGTGCAGCGTTTATAATGGATAAAATTATGCATAAGATGGGCTTGCATGGAAAATCGTTTATTCCGTTGATTATGGGATTCGGTTGTAATGTGCCTGCTATCATGGCTTCCCGTACTATTGAGAACCGGAAAAGCCGTTTGATTACGATGTTGATTAACCCGTTGATGTCTTGTAGCGCGCGTCTGCCCATTTATCTTTTGTTGGTAGGGGCTTTTTTCCCGAACAATGCGAGTTTGGTGTTGTTAAGTATTTATGCGATCGGAATTTTTCTGGCTGTGCTGTTGGCGCGTCTGTTCAGCAAGTTTTTGGTAAAGGGTGATGATACTCCTTTTGTGATGGAGCTTCCTCCTTATCGAATGCCGACGGCAAAATCCATATTCCGTCATACATGGGAGAAGGGAGCGCAGTATCTGAAAAAAATGGGAGGGATTATTATGATTGCTTCTATTATCATCTGGTTCCTCGGATATTATCCGAACCATGAGGCGTATGAGACAGTAGCTGAACAACAGGAAAATTCTTATATCGGTCAGTTAGGACGGGCTATAGAGCCGGTGATAAAGCCGATGGGCTTTGACTGGAAGTTGGGTATCGGTTTGATTTCCGGAGTAGGGGCAAAAGAGCTGGTCGTTAGTACGCTGGGTGTTTTGTATGTGGATGATCCGGAGGCCGATGAGGCTAGCCTGGCGGAACGGATTCCGATAACTCCTTTAGTGGCGTTCTGTTATATGCTGTTTGTGCTGATTTACTTCCCTTGTATTGCGGCATTGGCGGCTATTAAGCAAGAGTCCGGCAGTTGGAAGTGGGCGCTCTTTGCAGCTTGCTATACCACAGGGCTGGCCTGGTTGGTGGCATTTTCAGTTTATCAGATTGGAGGAATGTTTGTATGAATAATTGGCAGGAATGGGTAGTCGGAGTACTGATTGTACTCTGCATTGCCCGTGTAATATATGGAATTTATCTTTTTTTTCGTCGTACGCGAGAAAGTGAGAATCCTTGTGATAGCTGCGTAAGTGGCTGTGATTTAAAGGATATGATGGAGAAGAAACGTCAAGAGTGCGGTGTAAAGAAAAAAAGTACAAAGAAAAATTGCTGCGGATAGTTGGTAGTTTCAAAATTTGTACTACCTTTGCAACCGCAAACGAGAAAAAATGGTTCCTTGGATGAGTGGCTTAGTCAGCGGTCTGCAAAACCGTGTACGGCGGTTCGAATCCGCCAGGAACCTCATAAAACCCTTTCAGATGATCTCTGAGAGGGTTTTTCTTTTCTCTTAATCCAAAATGTTCCCACTTTGTTCCCAGCTTTTGGTTAATACCATGATATAAGGATGGTGTTTTGAGAGGAAGGCTGTTTTTTATTCTTCTATTTCTTTTATTCTTTCGATTTGTTTATTCAAGAAGTAATCAGTATAAAGAGAATATTCTCCAGTTTCGCAAAAAGATATTAATCCTTTCTTGTAGTCCAAGACATTAAAATAGCAAGATTCTTAACTTCGCTATGATAAAGCTCAGAAAGCTTTGATAAAGGGCTTTCGATGATGAATGCAGCTTTATTTATTTGTTCTTCATTAAATATCTGTTTCATGTATTCCAATTGTCTCACTATTGTTTTTATCCTTGACCGACCCTTGACATCATTAGCGGAATTTGTCGGAAATGGCGGTATTTCATCTAAATTGAAATCCTAAAAGGGACATTGGAGATATTTACTGGTTTATTTTTTTTTCTTCTCTCCAATAATCGTAATACTGCATGGGATTCCACCTTTCAGCATTTCTGCGTGGATAATGACCGGATTGGCATACATACCGTTCTGACATTCTATGCTAATTTTACCATTTTTGTCAGTTTGTATAGTAGGATTCCAATAAAGTGTACGGCGACGATGGTTGACATTTGCAGTCGGTATTTTGTCTTTGTAGACAGGAGAATAGAAAGCTAATGGGCGAGAATATCCTTGGATTATTGTACGACGTGTTCCATGGGCAGCCTTCATTGACTTTTGCGTTAATCTGCTATAATTGGAGTCAAAATGCGGAGTTATGTAGAATAAAGCATATTGTCCGAATCTTGAAAAATCGATATTGACGTTTACATTATTGTTGATTCCTGATGATTTCTTTCTAAAAAGGGGTTCTGATTTGGCCTTTTCAGTATCGTCTAACGATATTTTTTTCTTTGCAGCATCTCCATAAAGATAGAAACTGTCATCAAAGGTACGTGGGGGATTCATTGCTGTCATCATGTCTTTTACATTTTGTCCTTTTGTCATATTTGAACCGTGTATTGAATTAAGCACTTCATTAGTATACGAATTGCTTCCTTCGCATATCATAATCTGTTTTATACCATCTATCTCATTCCACAATGTCCAAGCAGTTAAAGTATCAAGTACTTGTTTGCCAACAATGAGACAGATTGTTTTCTCTTTATATCGTGAGCTTCCGTCTTGCACATCGTATGAAAAGTTAGGATTCACTTTACTAAGCAAGTCAGGTATAGTATTAATTACTATTCCCTGATCGCGTAATTCATCAACCAATCGCGTTACATCATAGTATGCGTCTACGCTTTTCTCGAATACTTGAGTAGTGATGTTCTTATTTTTTCTTTTTTTTGCTATTTCCACTTCGCTCAATAAATAGGTGTTGTTAGTTTTGCTAATAGAATCTACATATAGCGAGTCTATACGGT
This sequence comes from Bacteroides sp. MSK.20.82, assembly GCF_019052485.1. NCBI lineage: Bacteria > Pseudomonadati > Bacteroidota > Bacteroidia > Bacteroidales > Bacteroidaceae > Bacteroides > Bacteroides sp. MSK.20.82. Next base: position 9,769 of record NZ_JAHQUN010000023.1, on the reverse strand, counting down.
TGGAAAGGGTGATCCATGAGTTTTTGTCCATCCACTGTGGATGTTCTTCTTCATAGCTGAAGGCGCGTGGGGTAGGGGCGAAGTTACGGTCGAGCATAACAGAAGCATCTTTCTTATGTTTAGATCCCCTACAGCGTATCTGGAATACCGCTTCTACTTCTCCTTCAAAACTAGTAACCGGAAGTTGAAATTTGCCGTTTTCATCTGTAAACGTATTTCCTGCTACAAATGTATTGTCCACTTTAGCCATGACGCTTACCTCCATATCTTTCATTTCTTTTTTTAATAGAGAAGAACGAATCTGTCCTTGTAGTAACAACTCTTTTTCAGCTGACTGTTGAAGTAGCTTTTCATTTTTACCGGAAATAAGTTGTGATAAGTCATATTGACGCCAACCGTGAACCATGAGCAAAACATCAAGTTCTTGCAATTTGCGAAGTGTAATATCTGCAAAATAATACCCCGGTTTATCAATATATCCTTTTAAACCGGATGTTAATAACATATCTGTAAATATATTATTATCATATTCTGCATAATCCGAACGTATAGCATCTCTTACTGATATGGATAAAGAACCTTGTAAAGGATTTCCTTTTTGATCTGTTACTTGTATTTCGCAGCGAATTGGTTCGAAAGGCCGGTAAATGTCTTTAATTCCATTTAATTGTATTGAATTCAATTTATTGGGTTGCACAAATGTAAATCGTTCGCACAGCATATTCCCGGTTTTGTCTAGTAGACTGACTTGGTATATGCCTCCGGGAAGATCGCGCGTTTTAAGTAAGAAAGTTTGATTTCCACCTGATCTCATTCGTAGTATCCAATACGAATAGGGGCGACCTTCATGACTTATGAATGCTACAATGTCTGCATCCGGGGTATTCTCATTGCTCAATACGTTACCTACAATAGCTCCGCTTGAATTATTCACGTTCAATACATATCCGGCGGAAAGGGCGTCCGGTAGATTGAATTTATATTCTTTTTCTTTATAAGTTACTTTAGCTACTGCTGGTTTTTCTTCGGGTGTATAAGTGAATATTCCCATTCCGTCATGTAGGGTTTTTATTTCTGTCAGCTTTTCCCCGTCTTTCGTATAAATGGCACCTTCAAGGATAACATTACCATCTTCTCTACTTTCAGCTTTAAATGCCACACGAGAAGAGATGCCTTTCACGAGTGTTCCTCCTTCGGGAAAGAATTGGATAGCAAGTTTATCTGTCACATTTTTCGGTCGCTGTTTCATGGAAGGATTCAGATTATAGGTCGAAATCCTCCGTTCTGGTCTTTCTTCTTGTGCAGACTGATAGATCGGGAATGTACGTGAGAAGTAAGAAGGTTCGCTGAATGCGAGCATCCAACGGGTGTAAGCTCTGATTTCATAATAGCCGGACATGGTACTTTCATTCAGGATTATCTGTCCATGTCCTTCACCGCTATTCAATTCAATGATTTGGCGTTGGGTAATATGCCCTGTCTGGTCGAGCATTTCTACATAAAGGGGTTTGCTGATGGTGCTTGGCATATTGTTCTCAGCATATACCGTGTAGGCTTTAAACCATATAGTATCTCCTACATAATAACTACTATTATCAAAATGCAAGTATACCTTCTCACGTGGGTATGTGTCAGCAAAAGCAACGGCATTATCGAAGAACTGTTTGAAGATGATGTCGCTGCTAGCGTTTTGTGAACGGAGAAACAAAATGCTATGTAGACTGCAAAATAGAATTAAAAGTATTCGTTTCATTATTGTGACATGTAAGGTTGTTAATCATAGCTAAACTCATTGCAACTAAACATGATATAAATTTCTTTGCTTGTATATTTTTGATAGATACCGTGTCGCACTGCAGTTTTAAATTCTTCCGAAACATTGCCTGCGTATTCAGCTGTTATGAGATATTCTCCAGTCTTCCTAAATTTTGGAACAGTAACTTCATATCTTCCGCCTACTAATTGGGGAAAAACTAAATATCCATCAACAAGCACTCTTACAGAAAAAGATGAGCCACACTTAGGATCATTAATTATGAATTTTAGTGATTCCATATTGTTGAAATCCTGTGAATTATAACCATAAGGGTTATTATAAGTTGGCTGATTGTAATCTTTATAATGCCATCCAGTTGCAAGGTTTTTATTGTACCATTTTTCTTTATCATTAATACTTTTATCTGCTTTCCCTGGGAAATCTTTATGCAACAATCTATATCTAAACTGAACTCTAGTAGGCAAATGTGTAGCATTTAAATCCATAGGATCTTGAAATCCATTGACTTTCACTATTCCATAATTATAATTCCCCGGGCCCCCTTCACCTAAATAACGCCAAGGAAATGCAGTAGTACCACTTATTAGCCTATGTTGTACTTGCATATATTGATAATCCATCCAATTAGCTTCTGTAATAGGAGGATAACAAGTCCAAATAATGGTCATATAATATATGCAAGTATCAGGACCATGTCCAGAAGGAAAATCACGACAGGATACCTGATATTCATATAGAGCAGGTAGCGCACCTTCTCTATCTTTCCACCAATCCATCCCCTCTTCATATTCTTGTTTAGTGAAGAATGCATTAGTAGCAGACGTTGAGTTGGATATTGTGTTGTCTTTACCAAGCATAGTACTATCTGTTGCTACATCTGAACTTATTAAAGTATTGCTTTCGTTTAAGAGAGTTTGTTCTATTCCTTTTATTTCAGTGACAGCAATAGTTTGCAAATCATTATTACATGCAGCAAATAGTGCATAAAATAATAATGCAAGCAATGAGCCGGAAAAATAATTAATTGTTTTCATAACTACTGGATTTTAAATAATGTTACTATTTTTCGGACTTTAAGGCGTTGTGTAAAATATGTTTTTGTTATTTGCTTGGATCTCTTTAAAGTATTTAAAATTGTTGGTTTATTCTCTGACCTTTAATATAGATAAAAAAATGACGTAAAAAAAATAATCCTGTCTTATTTATATATGTTTAATATCTTCTTGAAGTTTTGTATCGATAACTCTCCTTCAATTGCTCTTATTGTATCCATATCTATTCCTCATGGCATTACTATAATGTTTAAAATTGACCATATATATCCTGCCAGCGTAAAACCGGTGTAACGGAAGAGTTTTCTCGCAGTGTGTACATAGCTTTAGTTCCAATCTGTCTACTATAACCCGGTTCCTGAGCTTCCGCTTCACCAGATCACAGGATATATACATTCTCTTGTAACATATCTTCGACAATAAGCTATAGATCGCTTCCTGTATTTAGCAAAATGAGTGCAATCCGGCCGGGATGATGTTTGATGTATGTCATGGCCTTTCAGTTGTCGTTTGATGAGATTTTCAAACGGGGACAAACGGACTGCAAGAATGATAGAAAGTATTTCTTTGATGAATGTTGGCATCATTCCCGTATATCCTGTCAAAGATTCGGATATACTGAATTACAGAAAAGGACTGATAGCGTTTTATGAAATGGAAGACTACAGCCTATATACTGATTATTTTCTGGATAGACAGATTGAACGAATTAAGGAAATAGAATAATTCTTTGCTTACTCGTTTCAGCTTTTCTAAAATTATCCCATAAATACTGTTTATGCTGTTGAGGTGTCAAAAGTTTGCTAGGGAAAAATAAGGATTTGCTAATATGGAGGCAATATTTAGAATTAAAATGCGTAAAGATTATGCAACCAAGGATAGGAAGCGACCAATCTCTTAATATTTTTTATCAAGCCCTGACATTGGAATATCGTAGTACTGAACCTTGTAGTTGTTATAATAAGGCGATTGATGAAATTTGCAGGAGGAGCTACATAGAAAAAGAGGAATTTTGTCGATAGTTGCTCTCATTACATTCATTAATGGTATTATTAAAGCCTGTTCTTTTACCTTTCTGAAATATATTTTGTATTTTTGTTATATATTATTGGAGATATGAAAATTAAAGATAAGATAACTCAGAGTCTTGCAAGTATAACTGTTGAATTACAGGAAATAAGTCCTGATTTTTATGTTATAGGTGCATCTGCTATGATTTTATCAGGTATAGAGGTCGGAGAAACTGCTGATATCGATATTTTGACTACCGAAATGAATTCATGCAAATTGCAACACTTGCTAAAAACATATATGGAAATATCTCCGGAAACAAAAGAGGATGATTTGTTTCGTTCTAATTTTGCCAGATTCAAACTTCCTTTAATGGATATTGAGGTCATGGGGGATCTTCAAATTAAGAAAAACGATATTTGGCAGTCTGTTTGTGTAAAAGAATATGAGGAAATATTCATTGGGAATTTAATTATCAAGATACCAACTATAGAAGAGCAAAAAAGAATCTTATCTCTTTTTGGCAGAGAGAAAGATTTAAAGAGGATTTTAATACTAAATCACTATCTCTTATGAAACTATAACTATTATATTCAGCCAAAATGGCAGAGTGCACCGTTAAGATCGGTTGATTGATGATATCTAATTTAAAACGAATGCGTATATGAATACAGATTTTGTAAACTTAACAAAGGAAAACCTCAGTGATGAGCATCTATGCTGCATTATTCGCAGTAAAAAGCCTCATGCAGGTATTGACGCGAAGCGGCAATGGCTTTCCGACAGACTAAATGAAGGTCATGTTTTTAGAAAGCTAAATGCAAAAGCTACGGTTTTTATTGAGTATGCACCTCTTGAGACAGCTTGGGTTCCCATCATTGGTGATAACTATTATTATCTGTATTGCTTATGGGTCTTAGGAAGTCCTAAGGGGAATGGGTATGGAAGAGCTTTGATGGAATATTGCCTGACAGACGCCAAAGAAAAAGGCAAATCCGGTGTTTGTATGCTTGGCTCAAAGAAGCGGAAGAACTGGCTTTCTGACCAATCGTTTGCGAAGAAATTCGGTTTTGAAGTTGTTGATGCGACTGATAATGGATATGAACTGCTTGCACTTTCTTTTGACGGGACAATGCCGAAATTTGCGCAAAACGCGAAAAAAATGAAAATTGAAAGCGAAGATCTGACTATTTATTATGATATGCAATGCCCTTATATTTATCAAAAGATTGAAATGGTAAAACAGTATTGTGATACAAATAACGTTCCTGTATCTTTAATTCAAGTGGATACACTCCAAAAAGCGAAAGACCTGCCTTGTGTTTTCAATAACTGGGGCGTTTTTTATAAAGGAAATTTTGAAACAGTGAACTTACTTTTAGATGTCGAACATTTAAAGAGAATACTTAAAAAATAAATAAGCAGATGCAGATAATGATGGATTAATGAGATAGGGTTATTCTCTGTTTTATTTATCCTGTCTCTTTATTTTTTTTTGTTTCTGAAACGATAAGCGGATCAATAACCAGGCGATTAAGAGACAGATCACGATGGCAGTGAAAACTCCTTTGCGATAAGAATCCTCCAGCTGAATGCTGCATTTTACACTGTCGATATTGGTATCGACCGGATGTACCCATACACTGGTCAGAGGTGTTTCGTATTCCTTTCCGTTTGCCTTGATGGATGCCAGAGGTAGTTTGGTGTTTCCTGGCTTCTTGAAACGTATGCGGTAGCTGAATCCCTGCTCGTAGATATTTGTCAATATGCCGTTTTTTACTGTATGACCGGCTTTGTGTGGTGTTGCTCCTTCAACTGTTTCTATAAGCGTTCCGAAGTCGGGTGGAGATACAGAATCGAAATCGGCTGTGCTGATGTATTTTAATTCAAGCTCTTGTCCTGCTTTGGCTCCATTGCGGGGAGTGTCCAGTTCCATATAGAAACGTTTTGTTTCTTGGGCAAAACTTTTTAGTCCTATAGGCAAACTGATAGTGATAAACAATATAATTCTTATTAGTTGTTGGATAATGTATGCATGCATATTCCTTATGTGAGATATAATTATAAATGATGAAAAAAATATTGTTTACTTTCGGTTTGCCTATTTCTGCTTATCTATTTTTAGCCGATATAAAATTCAGTCGGGATTAGTTTGAAATCAACAAATTGATTTTCTACCGGGGCGGACTTTAATAGAAAAGGGACGATGCCATCGGATGGTAAAGCCTTGCGTGGCAGTGCTGTCTGTTTGTCGAATTTATAGGTGGCACACCATGCGTTGGCGTCACCACATACACTTTTGCCGATACGAAAACAGAATTCGCTGGTATCATCGCGTAATGTCTGTATTAGTTTGCGGCAATCACCGGGGATTTGGTCGGCATCTTGCAATACATTTATTTCTTCTGCTATTTGTTTTAGCCATTCGGTGTCGTGAATGTGTTTTTGATCAAGTGCAAAAACAAATACGGCAGGATAATAATCGTTATTACCGGGCATCCATAGGGCGGTATTAGCTTGCACTACCGCGGCATAAACAATAGGAGCCTCGGTATATTTTCTTTTCCAACGATCTTTGAATAGCCAGGGGGCGCTGCCTGCCATAGCTTTGAAAAAAGAAGTGCTCATGTCACGTGGTGTCTGCAGGTAAGGGGCGAGTTTGTTCAGGTTAGTTGGATTCTTGAAGTTTTCCCGCTCTTCTTTTTCGCGGAGGCGCTCTTTTTCTTCTTCCTCTGCAGATTTTGCGCGTTTGGCGCGTAGTTCTGTTACATCATAACCTTGTGATTCCATTTGTGCGATGTCTTCTTCACTCATGTTCTTTTCCCAATCTTTGCCGGGATTTACAAATAATGCCATAATCTTTGTTTTTTAATTGGTTATTTATTGCTTCTTGAAAATAGTGTTTGTTTTATAAGATATAAATTTATATATAAAATTTAATATTAAAATATTGATTCATAGTATATTAATGATATATATAATAATATTAGCTATATATTTGGATTCAAAAATACATTCTTTTATTTAAAAACAAATAATAAATGGAAGGTTTTTTATCTGCAAATCTATTATTCTTCTTGTTTGATATCTTCTTGGATTTATATTTATATCTTTGCAGTCATAAATATCGGATTTTAGTCGAATATATTCATGAATCGTATCAAAGGCATACTATATGCGTCGGTTTCCTCTTCCACTTTTGGGCTGGCTCCGTTTTTTTCATCACTTTATTGCTGATCGGTTTTTCAGCTTTCGAAATACTTTCTTATCGTTGGGGGATAGCTTCGGTAGTGTTAATCATATTCGGATTATTTTCCGGCTGTGACTTTCGGTTGAAAAGAAAGGATTTGGCAGTTGTGTTTGCTTTGAGCCTGTTGAGGGGGTAAGCATGGTTGTGTTTCGTGAACATCGAATGAAAAGGATATAAAAAATGCCGCATATAGCGGCATTTGAATTTTGAGGAGAGCCTCTTGTCGGATTCGAACCAACGACCCCGAGATTACAAATCACGTGCTCTGGCCAACTGAGCTAAAGAGGCGTTTTCTGTTTTGCGGATGCAAAGGTACGAATTTATTTTAAAAATGCAAATACATCGTGTACTTTTTTTATATTTGCAGTCTCACTAATGATTGCAAGAAGATGAAAAAGAAAATTATGAATGTATGTGGTGTGGCTTTATTAGCCGTTAGTTTACTGGCTTGTTCAGGCCAGAAGAAAGGAGCAGAAGCTACTGAAAGTGCTTCCGACGCAGTGAAAGTGACTGCTGAAGCGACGTCGGCACAGGCTGATAGTACAGGATATATTGTCAGAATAGGGGAGATGGCCCCTGATTTTACGATTACATTGACGGATGGCAAACAAGTGACTTTGTCATCTCTTCGTGGGAAGGTTGTCATGTTGCAGTTTACAGCAAGTTGGTGCGGAGTATGCCGTAAGGAAATGCCTTTTATAGAAAAAGACATTTGGCTGAAGCATAAGGATAATGCAGACTTTGCACTGATTGGAATAGACCGTGACGAACCGCTTGAAAAAGTGCTTGCCTTCGCAAAGTCTACCGGAGTGACTTACCCGCTGGGACTGGATCCGGGAGCTGATATTTTTGCAAAATATGCATTGCGTGATGCCGGAATCACACGGAATGTGCTGATAGACCGGGAAGGAAAGATTGTAAAACTGACTCGTCTGTATAATGAAGAAGAGTTCGCTTCACTGGTTCAGCAGATCAATGAAATGCTGAAATAAGTGCTTATTGCCGGTCTCTGAACCGGATGCGGGCACAATAAATATAGTGTCACTATCATACTGGGATGGTGACACTATATCGTTAGTATGGTTACACTATTCTGATGTGATAGTGTCACTATCCTGAATAGGGCTTTTTCTGATTAAAATAATACGCTGTCAGGCAAGGCTCAGCTTTGCCAGATAGTCATAATGTTTTCCTTCTTTGATTAATTCCGCTTTGAATCCACATTCGGAGGCGTATAGGCTAAGAGTCTGAAAATCGATATATAGCCAGTCGAATGTATCTCCTTTTACATCCTTGTATTGCATCTGGAAATCTACTTCTCCATAATAATCGCCTGCCAGATCGATAAGCATGCTACCGTCTTCTTCTTCGAAAAGATAGCGCAGATCACTTGAATCCATCAGAATACATCCGCCAGGGCGTAGGATACGTTTCATCCGTTGGAAGAAGGCAGGCATATTATTTAGTGTTCCTATGATGCCCGAACCATTCATCAGCATCAGAACCGTATCGAATGTTTCGGTGAATGTTTCGTCAAAGAGATTGATGAGGCGGGAATCTTTTACGCCGCGTTGTTTCATTACTTCGTTGGAAAGCGGAGAGATGTCAATGGCGCAAACTTCTTTTCCCATTTCTTGAAGTGCCAATGCGTGGCAGCCGCTTCCGGCTCCTACATCTAATATTCTTCCCGTAGCCATTTGCAGAGCAGTGCGTTCGAGAACTGGCATGGACTGTATACTTCGGAATAATTCCTTAACGGGGATTTCATCTTCTTCGAATTGAGAAGAGAATACTCGCAAGCGGTCAGCTCTGTGATGATTGAAATAATCGGAGATTGCAGCTCCCATCGGGTCCTTTTCTGCGGAAAGGGTTATTGTTGCCATTTTGGTGATTATGTATTGTTTTATCCGCCAAAGATAAACAATTCCGTAGAAAAGGCTTATCTTTGCATCAGAAATGTGAATGCTAACAATATAATATATATGAGTATAGAAGATGCAATCATGGGTGGAATCGTCTTTAAAGGTAAGAAAGATAAGCCCCAGGAGGAGGAGAAAGTGAAGACGAAAGCGAAGAAAGCGACTTATATTCGTGGACAACATGGTTCCGGAGCCGCGAAGATGAAAGCGGATATTCGGAAAAAGAGAGCTAACCGACATAAAAAATAAATGGGAACAATTGTTTGTATACTAGCACTTTTGCTGGCTGGCCATGGACTTGGTTTGATCATTAAGATGAGGATGTTTTGTCTTTTAATCAAGAGAGTCGAAACGAAATACATTAAGAAGATAGATGGAATAGTAGTGGATGTTGATACTTATGTGAAGGATGGAAAGCTTCTTATGCGCCCGTCTGTTGAATTTACATTAGAAGGAGAGGGTGAAAAATGCTGTCGGTCTATCAATCCCAATATTATTGTGGAGGATATCACACAATTTTCATATTACCCGAAAGATTTTCATATAGGTGATAAAGTTACGGTTTGGTATAATTTGGATAATGATGCAATGTTTGTCGAGCAAAAAATGCAATTGACAAGATTGTTTGTTCGTTTATTTATTCCCGGATGTTTTTTCATTATTTCAAGCATTTTGGGGATGTGTTATGTCATGAATAGCTAACAACCTTATAAAAAGAAGCGGGGCAGGATGATCATCCTGCCCCGCTTCTTTTTATAAG